>NZ_JACAQC010000009.1:106822-212768 GCF_013385345.1 Pseudomonas sp. I8001 | reverse complement strand
GTTTCCCCATGTGAGAGTAGGTCATCGTCAAGATTAAATTCCGAAACCCCTGATTGCTTATGCAGTCAGGGGTTTTGTTTTGGGCGGTCGGAAAATTTGGGCGGTCGAATTTCAAGCATCTTCAATGCTAACGTCCTGCCTTTCTATGCAATGGCCTAATGCATGGCTATCATGCGTGCCTCATTGTGAGGCGAGACCTGCATGCTGACGTTGTTGAAACTTCTAAAAGATGGTCGATTCCACTCCGGGGAGGCGCTCGGTGCTGCCTTGGGTGTCAGTCGCAGTGCTGTATGGAAGCAGCTTCAGCATCTCGAGGCGGAATTGGGTCTACCTATCCATAAAGTGCGCGGCAGGGGGTATCAGTTGGCTGCGCCCCTGATACTGTTAAGTGCCGATGAAATAGCTCGGCATGTACCTGTTCCTGCATGGCCTGTTCATATCTCTGACTCCATTGACTCTACCAATGCCGAGGCATTGCGGCTGATTGAATCGGGTCGCACTGCGCCATTTCTTGTGCTTTCAGAACAGCAAACTGCAGGCAGGGGAAGGCGCGGACGAAAGTGGGTCAGTCCTTTCGCTCAAAACGTCTACTACAGCCTTGTGATGCGGATCGAAGGCGGCATGCGTCAGTTGGAAGGGCTAAGCCTGGTGGTCGGACTTGCAGTTATGCAGGCGCTGCGCGACGCGGGTGTTCGTGGTGCAGGGTTGAAGTGGCCAAATGACGTTTTGGTCGGGCAGAAAAAGATCGCCGGAATTCTCCTGGAACTGGTCGGGGATCCCGCTGACGTCTGTCACGTCGTTATTGGTATCGGCATCAACGTGAACATGCAGAAGGCGGATGAGGTCGATCAGCAATGGAGCTCCGTACAGTTGGAGAGCGGCAGTGCTGTTGATCGCAACTACCTGGTAGCGCGTCTTGGAGTGCAGCTGCAGGCTTATCTTGAGCGTCACCAGGCATCTGGCTTTTCGGCAATCCAGGGTGAGTGGGAGCAAAGCCATTTATGGCAGGGCCGGCCTGTATCGCTCATCGCGGGCGTGAACCAGATTGACGGCGTGGTGCTGGGGGTCGATGGGCAAGGTGCATTGCGGTTGAGCGTGGATGGTGTTGAGAAAGTATATAGCGGTGGTGAGCTAAGCCTGAGGTTGCGTGATGATTCTTGAGCTCGACTGTGGGAATAGCTTTATCAAATGGCGGGTACTTGAGTCGGATAAGGCTCGTATCTTTGCCGAAGGTGTCGTTGGGTCGGATGCCTCGCTGATCGACAGCCTGTTCGCGCTCCCGGGGCTCGCGTTAAAAGACTGCCGGCTGGTGAGTGTTCGCGCTTCGGATGAGACAAGTCAACTGGTCGCTACCTTGGTCGAGGCATTTGGCGTCAAGGTGCTGTGTGCTGCTTCGGCGAGGCAGATGGGTGGGGTGCGGAACGGGTACGAAGATTTCGAGCGCCTGGGACTGGATCGTTGGCTCGCGATGCTGGGTGGGTTTCAGCTGGCGTCGGGCGCGTGCCTGGTGCTCGATTTTGGCACCGCCGCAACAGCAGACTTCATTTCCGCAGACGGTGAGCATCTCGGCGGTTTCATTTGTCCGGGGATGCCGCTGATGCGTAATCAGCTTCGAACACATACCCGCAAAATACGCTATGACGATATCGCCGCTGAACGGGCTCTTGAGGCGCTGTCTCCAGGGCGCACAACTGTGGAGGCGGTAGAGCGCGGCTGTACGCTCATGCTGAGGGGTTTTGTGTTGACCCAGCTGGAGTTGGCTCGAAGCTATTGGGGGAGCGATTTTACCGTCTTCCTTACCGGTGGGGACGCTGAGCTCGTGGCTGACGCTGTGCCTCACGGTAGGCTTGTTCCTGATCTGGTTTTTGTTGGCTTGGCGATGGCGTGCCCTTTGTCCTGAGGTTTTTATGCGTTGGCTGTTTCTGCTTTTGCTGGTCCTCAATGTCTTCTATTACATCTGGCATCAGCAGGAGGCCCCTCTGCGCGCTAAAGATGTCACGCCTTTGGCTCTCTATCGTGGTTCTCAGCAAGATATCCGCCTGTTGAGCGAATCGGCTGATGCGATGGTTCGGCGAGACAGGGCAAAAGCGCCTGATGCGCAGGCGATGTGCTTGTATATCGGCGGTTTGCCTGATCAGAAAGAGGCTCAATCCGTTGAGCAGCGCCTCACGAGCCTGGATATCAAGGTCAGGCTGCAGTCTCTGAACCTGCCTGATGCGTCGGGATACTGGCTGCGAGTGGCCCCTGAAAGCAGGCGTCTGGCCGATGATCTGCCCTTTGAAAACCTTGCTAATGAATTCAATGAGTTAAAACATAAAATAATGCCGTGCGAAGGCATTGCAACCTTCGAATAGTTTGCATAGAATGGCGCCCGCTTCGCAGTGAAGACCTTCTAGGTCGACAGGGTGAAGTGAAGGTCAACGCAGCTAACCTCATATTTTTTAATGAGAAAATGCTTGACAGAAGGCTGGCATGATGTAGAATGCCGGCTCGCTTAGGAGGGGTTCCCGAGCGGCCAAAGGGATCAGACTGTAAATCTGACGTCTACGACTTCGAAGGTTCGAATCCTTCCCCCTCCACCATTTTAGCGTGAGCTGCAAGCTCCGCGGGTATAGTTTAGTGGTAGAACCTCAGCCTTCCAAGCTGATGATGCGGGTTCGATTCCCGCTACCCGCTCCAAGTTTGCAGGTTGTGCAAGTTGTTTCGCTCTTGTAGCTCAGTTGGTAGAGCACACCCTTGGTAAGGGTGAGGTCAGCGGTTCAAATCCGCTCAAGAGCTCCATATAACAAGGCAGATATGAAAATATCTGCCTTTGTTTTAACAGCTACCTCCGGTTGAATATGCCCTCTCTCGCTGTTTTGTTTGGGTGGGTTTCAGGTCTGCAGGGGTTTGTTGTTGTAAAGTCTTTTTCAGATCGGCATAATTGTCGGCCTGATTTTGTTTTAGGTCAGTAGCTCAATTGGCAGAGCGACGGTCTCCAAAACCGTAGGTTGGGGGTTCGATTCCCTCCTGACCTGCCAGATTCACTTGGTGTGTCTGGCTTTCTTTTCACAGGATCTTCATAGATGACTCCTAAGGCTGAAGCTCAAGGCTCTCGCTTCGATCTGCTCAAGTGGCTTGTAGTAGTCGCTGTTGTGGTTGTAGGCGTTGTTGGTAACCAGTACTACTCTGGGTCGCCAATCCTGTACCGTGTCCTCGCATTGCTCGCCCTTGCTGCTGTTGCTGCCTTTGTTGGCCTGCAGACTGCAAAAGGCAAGTCGTTTGCGGTCCTGGTGAAGGAAGCTCGTACCGAGATCCGTAAAGTCGTTTGGCCGACTCGCCAAGAAACCACGCAGACCACGTTGATCGTGGTAGCTGTTGTTCTGGTTATGGCGTTGCTGTTGTGGGGGCTTGATTCCCTGCTCGGCTGGCTTGTTTCCTTGATTGTTGGCTAAGGGTGTCCCGTGGCTAAGCGTTGGTACGTTGTGCATGCTTACTCGGGTTACGAGAAGCATGTCATGCGCTCTTTGCTAGAGCGCGTAAAGCTGGCAGGCATGGAAGATGGCTTCGGCGAAATTCTGGTTCCCACTGAAGAAGTGGTTGAAATGCGTAATGGCCAGAAACGCAAAAGCGAACGTAAGTTCTTCCCTGGCTACGTGCTGGTTCAAATGGACATGAATGAGGGTACTTGGCACTTGGTCAAGGACACTCCTCGCGTCATGGGTTTCATCGGCGGTACCGCTGATAAGCCTGCTCCGATCACTGACAAAGAAGCAGAAGCAATTCTGCGTCGCGTTGCTGATGGTAGCGACAAGCCCAAGCCGAAGACGTTGTTCGAGCCGGGTGAGGTTGTTCGTGTCACAGATGGTCCGTTCGCTGATTTTAACGGCACCGTCGAAGAAGTTAACTACGAAAAGAGCCGGATCCAAGTGGCAGTGCTCATTTTCGGTCGCTCTACTCCGGTAGAGCTAGAGTTCAGCCAGGTCGAAAAAGTCTAGCTGAGCAAGCATCCCAACCCCGCAGCCTTAGGCTGTGGGGTTTTGTCGTCACTGGGATAAACGCGCAAGTAACCGGGGAGCCTTTCGAGGCGTTCGAACCCGTAATTGGAGTGCCTCATGGCCAAGAAGATTACCGCTTACATCAAGCTGCAAGTGAAGGCCGCTCAGGCCAACCCAAGCCCACCTGTTGGTCCAGCTCTGGGTCAGCACGGCGTGAACATCATGGAATTCTGCAAGGCCTTCAACGCCCGTACTCAGGGTATTGAGCCAGGTCTGCCGACTCCAGTGATCATCACTGTATACAGCGACCGTAGCTTCACCTTCGAAACCAAGTCGACCCCGGCTTCGGTTCTGTTGAAGAAAGCTGCTGGTCTGACTAGCGGTTCCGCTCGTCCTAACACCGTTAAGGTTGGCACCGTGACCCGTGCTCAGCTGGAAGAAATCGCGAAAACCAAAAACGCGGATCTGACTGCAGCTGATATGGATGCAGCCGTGCGTACCATCGCCGGTTCTGCTCGTAGCATGGGCCTTAACGTGGAGGGTGTGTAATGGCTAAGCTGACCAAGCGCCAAAAGGCTATCGCCGGCAAAATCGAAGCGGGCAAGTCCTACAATTTTGTAGACGCTGCTGCTCTGCTGACCGAGCTGTCGACTGTCAAGTTCAGCGAGTCTGTTGACGTTGCTGTAAATCTGGGCGTTGACCCACGTAAATCCGACCAGGTCGTTCGTAGCGCTACTGTGCTGCCACACGGTACTGGCAAGACCGTACGTGTAGCTGTCTTCACCCAAGGCCCAGCAGCTGAAGCTGCTCTGGCCGCCGGCGCCGATCGCGTTGGCATGGACGACCTGGCTGCCGAAATGAAAGGCGGCGACCTGAACTATGACGTCGTAATTGCTTCCCCGGATGCAATGCGCGTTGTAGGTCAGCTGGGTCAGATCCTTGGTCCACGTGGTCTGATGCCTAACCCTAAAGTCGGCACCGTGACTCCAGACGTAGCTACCGCGGTTAAAAACGCCAAGGCTGGTCAGGTTCGTTATCGCACCGACAAAAACGGCATCATTCACACCTCCGTTGGCAAAGTCGGCTTTGATGCCGTCAAGCTGAAGGAAAACGTTGAAGCCCTGATCGCTGATCTGAAGCGTATCAAGCCAGCTTCCTCGAAAGGTATCTACGTCAAGCGCGTTACCCTGAGCACCACTATGGGCCCAGGTCTGGTCATCGACCAAGGCTCGCTGGACGTATAAGACACAAATTGGCGCAAGTAATTGCGCCAATTGAAAGATTGGGGTCCCTGCCTGGCGGGGGCTATCCAAGACCGTAGGCGACGCAAGTCTTAAACCACAAGCCTACGCAGATGGTGCTCCCGGTTCCTTACCGAATCAGACACCAAAACGACATCCGGCCCAGGCCAGATGAAACGGTAACAAGCAGGAGTTAAACCCGTGGCAATTAATCTCGAAGACAAGAAGGCCATCGTCGCTGAAGTCAACGAGGCTGCCAAAGCTGCTCTGTCCGCTGTCGTGGCTGATGCCCGTGGTGTGACAGTAAGCGCTATGACCGGACTCCGTAAAGAGGCTCGTGAAGCTGGCGTATACGTACGTGTTGTACGTAACACCCTGCTCAAGCGCGCTGTTGCTGACACTGAATACAGTGTCCTCAACGACGTGTTCACTGGCCCGACCCTGATTGCGTTCTCCAAGGAACATCCTGGCGCTGCTGCCCGTTTGTTCAAGGAATTCGCCAAGGGTCAGGATAAGTTCGAGATCAAGGCAGCTGCGTTCGAGGGCAAGTTCCTCGCAGCTAACCAAATCGACGTACTGGCAACACTGCCGACCCGTAACGAAGCTATTTCTCAGCTGATGAGCGTGATTCAAGGCGCTACCAGCAAGTTGGCTCGTACTCTGGCCGCAGTTCGCGAGCAAAAAGAAGCTGCCGCAGCCTAAGGCTGAGCATCTCCTCTCGCGTATTTTTGTTTATTTCGATGGCCGCGTAGGCCGTCCCCCAATTCAGGAATTACAGCAATGTCTATCTCCCAAGACGATATCCTCAACGCCGTAGCTGAAATGTCGGTTCTGCAGGTTGTTGAGCTGATCAAAGCTTTCGAAGAAAAATTCGGTGTTTCCGCTGCCGCTGCTTCGGCTGGCCCAGCTGTTGCCGCTGTTGCTGCTGAAGAGCAAACCGAATTCAACGTCATGCTGCTGGAAGCTGGCGAGAAGAAAGTAAACGTGATCAAGGCAGTACGTGAACTGACCGGTCTGGGCCTGAAAGAAGCCAAGGCAGTAGTTGACGGCGCCCCTGCCCAGGTTCTGGAAGCAGTGTCGAAAGACGCAGCTGACAAAGCTAAAGCAGTGCTGGAAGAAGCAGGCGCTAAAGTCGAGCTGAAGTAAGCATCGACCTTGCGTCTCCAGCCCAAGCGTTAAGCTGAAGGCTGATGGCTGGTGGCTCTTGCCACCGGCCTTTTTCCGTTATTGGCAATCGACTCGGTCGTCGCCTATAACGCGCTGTAACCACCCGATGCGGTGGCGCAAACCATGGGGTTTGCAAGATTTTCTGGCTGCTCCCGTCGGGAGGGGCCAAACAAGCAGGTGACCAAGCTGGGGAACGCTGATGGCTTACTCATATACTGAGAAAAAACGTATCCGCAAGGACTTTAGCAAGTTGCCGGACGTCATGGATGTCCCGTACCTTCTGGCTATCCAGCTGGATTCGTATCGTGAATTCTTGCAGGCGGGAGCGACCAAAGATCAGTTCCGCGACGTGGGCCTGCATGCGGCCTTCAAATCCGTTTTCCCGATCATCAGCTACTCCGGCAATGCTGCGCTGGAGTACGTCGGTTATCGCCTGGGCGAACCGGCATTTGATGTCAAAGAATGCGTGTTGCGCGGTGTTACGTACGCCGTACCTTTGCGGGTAAAAGTCCGTCTGATCATCTTCGACAAAGAGTCGTCGAACAAAGCGATCAAGGACATCAAAGAGCAAGAAGTCTACATGGGTGAAATCCCCCTGATGACTGAGAACGGTACCTTCGTTATCAACGGTACCGAGCGCGTTATCGTTTCCCAGCTGCACCGTTCCCCGGGCGTGTTCTTTGACCACGACCGCGGCAAGACGCACAGCTCCGGCAAGCTCCTGTACTCCGCGCGGATCATTCCGTACCGCGGTTCGTGGTTGGACTTCGAGTTCGACCCGAAAGACTGCGTGTTCGTGCGTATCGACCGTCGTCGCAAGCTGCCGGCCTCGGTACTGCTGCGCGCGCTCGGCTATACCACTGAGCAAGTGCTGGACGCTTTCTATACCACTAACGTATTCCACCTGAGCGGCGAAACCCTCAGCCTGGAGTTGGTGCCTCAGCGCCTGCGTGGTGAGATTGCCGTTCTGGACATCCAGGACGACAAAGGCAAGGTCATCGTTGAAGCCGGCCGCCGTATTACCGCGCGCCACATCAACCAGATCGAAAAAGCCGGTATCAAGACGCTGGAAGTGCCTCTGGACTACGTCCTGGGTCGCACCACCGCCAAGGTCATCGTGCACCCGGCCACCGGCGAAATCCTGGCTGAATGCAACACCGAGCTGAACACCGAGATCCTGGCGAAAATCGCCAAGTCCCAGGTTGTTCGCATCGAGACCCTGTACACCAACGACATCGACTGCGGCCCGTTCGTCTCCGACACCCTGAAGATCGACTCCACCAGCAACCAATTGGAAGCGCTGGTCGAGATCTATCGCATGATGCGTCCTGGCGAGCCACCAACCAAAGACGCTGCCGAGACCCTGTTCAACAACCTGTTCTTCAGCCCTGAGCGCTATGACCTGTCTGCGGTCGGCCGGATGAAGTTCAACCGTCGTATCGGTCGTACCGAGATCGAAGGTTCGGGCGTGCTGTGCAAGGAAGACATCGTCGCGGTACTGAAGACCCTGGTCGACATCCGTAACGGCAAAGGCATCGTCGATGACATCGACCACCTGGGTAACCGTCGTGTTCGCTGCGTAGGCGAAATGGCCGAGAACCAGTTCCGCGTTGGCCTGGTACGTGTTGAGCGTGCGGTCAAAGAGCGTCTGTCGATGGCCGAAAGCGAAGGCCTGATGCCGCAAGACCTGATCAACGCCAAGCCAGTGGCTGCGGCGGTGAAAGAGTTCTTCGGTTCCAGCCAGCTCTCGCAGTTCATGGACCAGAACAACCCGCTTTCCGAGATCACCCACAAGCGCCGTGTTTCCGCACTGGGCCCGGGCGGTCTGACTCGTGAGCGTGCAGGCTTTGAAGTTCGTGACGTACACCCGACTCACTACGGTCGTGTATGCCCGATTGAAACGCCGGAAGGTCCGAACATCGGTCTGATCAACTCCCTGGCTGCCTATGCGCGCACCAACCAGTACGGCTTCCTCGAGAGCCCGTACCGCGTGGTGAAAGACGCACTGGTCACCGACGAGATCGTGTTCCTGTCCGCCATCGAAGAAGCTGATCACGTGATCGCTCAGGCTTCGGCCACGATGAACGACAAGAAAATGCTGATCGACGAGCTGGTAGCTGTTCGTCACTTGAACGAGTTCACCGTCAAGGCGCCGGAAGACGTCACCTTGATGGACGTTTCGCCGAAGCAGGTAGTTTCGGTTGCAGCGTCGCTGATCCCGTTCCTGGAACACGATGACGCCAACCGTGCGTTGATGGGTTCCAACATGCAGCGTCAAGCTGTACCGACCCTGCGCGCCGACAAGCCGCTGGTAGGTACCGGCATGGAGCGTAACGTAGCTCGTGACTCCGGCGTTTGCGTCGTGGCTCGTCGTGGCGGCGTGATCGACTCCGTTGATGCCAGCCGTATCGTGGTTCGTGTTGCCGATGACGAAGTTGAAACTGGCGAAGCCGGTGTCGACATCTACAACCTGACCAAATACACCCGCTCCAACCAGAACACCTGCATCAACCAGCGTCCGCTGGTGAGCAAGGGTGATCGGGTTCAGCGCAGCGACATCATGGCAGACGGTCCGTCCACCGATATGGGTGAGCTGGCACTGGGTCAGAACATGCGCATCGCGTTCATGGCCTGGAACGGTTACAACTTCGAAGACTCCATCTGCCTGTCCGAGCGTGTGGTTCAGGAAGATCGCTTCACCACGATCCACATTCAGGAACTGACCTGTGTGGCGCGTGACACCAAGCTTGGGCCAGAGGAAATCACTGCAGACATCCCGAACGTGGGTGAAGCTGCACTGAACAAGCTGGACGAAGCCGGTATCGTTTACGTAGGTGCTGAAGTTGGCGCAGGCGACATTCTGGTAGGTAAGGTCACTCCGAAAGGCGAGACCCAACTGACTCCGGAAGAGAAGCTGTTGCGTGCCATCTTCGGTGAAAAAGCCAGCGACGTTAAAGACACTTCCCTGCGTGTACCTACCGGTACCAAGGGCACTGTCATCGACGTACAGGTCTTCACCCGTGACGGCGTTGAGCGTGATGCTCGTGCGCTGTCCATCGAGAAGACCCAACTCGACGAGATCCGCAAGGATCTGAACGAAGAGTTCCGTATCGTTGAAGGCGCGACCTTCGAACGTCTGCGTTCCGCCCTGGTAGGCCACAAGGCTGAAGGCGGCGCAGGTCTGAAGAAAGGTCAGGACATCACCGACGAAGTACTCGACGGTCTTGAGCACGGGCAGTGGTTCAAACTGCGCATGGCTGAAGATGCTCTGAACGAGCAGCTCGAGAAGGCCCAGGCCTACATCGTCGATCGTCGCCGTCTGCTGGACGACAAGTTCGAAGACAAGAAGCGCAAACTGCAGCAGGGCGATGACCTGGCTCCAGGCGTGCTGAAAATCGTCAAGGTTTACCTGGCAATCCGTCGCCGCATCCAGCCGGGCGACAAGATGGCCGGTCGTCACGGTAACAAAGGTGTGGTCTCCGTGATCATGCCGGTTGAAGACATGCCGCACGATGCCAATGGCACCCCGGTAGACGTCGTCCTCAACCCGTTGGGCGTACCTTCGCGTATGAACGTTGGTCAGATCCTTGAAACCCACCTGGGCCTCGCGGCCAAAGGTCTGGGCGAGAAGATCAACCGTATGATCGAAGAGCAGCGCAAGGTCGCAGACCTGCGTAAGTTCCTGCACGAGATCTACAACGAGATCGGCGGTCGCAACGAAGAACTGGACACCTTCTCCGACCAGGAAATCCTGGATCTGGCGAAGAACCTGCGCGGCGGCGTTCCAATGGCTACCCCGGTGTTCGACGGTGCCAAGGAAAGCGAAATCAAGGCCATGCTGAAACTGGCAGACCTGCCAGAAAGCGGCCAGATGCAGCTGTTCGACGGCCGTACCGGCAACAAGTTTGAGCGCCCGGTTACTGTTGGCTACATGTACATGCTGAAGCTGAACCACTTGGTAGACGACAAGATGCACGCTCGTTCTACCGGTTCGTACAGCCTGGTTACCCAGCAGCCGCTGGGTGGTAAGGCTCAGTTCGGTGGTCAGCGTTTCGGGGAGATGGAGGTCTGGGCACTGGAAGCATACGGTGCTGCTTACACTCTGCAAGAAATGCTCACAGTGAAGTCGGACGATGTGAACGGTCGGACCAAGATGTACAAAAACATCGTGGACGGCGATCACCGTATGGAGCCGGGCATGCCCGAGTCTTTCAACGTGTTGATCAAAGAAATTCGTTCCCTCGGCATCGATATCGATCTGGAAACCGAATAACACGTGACGCGAATCGAGAGCGGGGCTGTTTAGCCCGCTCTCTGCTCCGCCAGGAGGAAAGGCCTTGAAAGACCTACTGAATTTGCTGAAAAACCAGGGTCAAGTCGAAGAGTTCGACGCCATCCGTATTGGGTTGGCATCGCCTGAGATGATCCGTTCGTGGTCGTTCGGTGAAGTTAAAAAGCCGGAAACCATCAACTACCGTACGTTCAAACCAGAGCGTGACGGCCTGTTCTGCGCCAAGATCTTTGGCCCGGTAAAGGATTACGAGTGCCTGTGCGGTAAGTACAAGCGCTTGAAGCACCGTGGTGTGATCTGCGAGAAGTGTGGCGTTGAAGTTGCACTGGCCAAGGTTCGTCGTGAGCGCATGGCGCACATCGAGCTGGCTTCGCCGGTTGCCCACATCTGGTTCCTGAAATCACTGCCGTCCCGTATCGGCTTGCTGATGGACATGACCCTGCGTGATATCGAGCGCGTTCTCTACTTCGAGAGCTATGTCGTTATCGATCCAGGCATGACCACCCTTGAAAAGGGTCAGCTGCTGAACGACGAGCAGTACTTCGAAGCGCTGGAAGAGTTCGGCGACGATTTCGATGCCCGCATGGGTGCCGAAGCTGTCCGCGAACTGCTGCACGCTATCGACCTGGAACACGAGATTGGCCGTCTGCGTGAAGAAATTCCGCAAACCAACTCCGAAACCAAGATCAAGAAACTGTCCAAGCGTCTGAAGTTGATGGAAGCCTTCCAGGGTTCCGGCAACTTGCCAGAGTGGATGGTGCTGACCGTTCTGCCGGTTCTGCCGCCAGACTTGCGTCCGCTGGTACCGTTGGATGGTGGTCGCTTCGCGACTTCCGACCTCAACGACCTGTACCGTCGCGTGATCAACCGTAACAACCGCTTGAAGCGTCTGCTCGACCTGTCCGCTCCGGACATCATCGTGCGCAACGAAAAGCGTATGTTGCAGGAAGCTGTCGATGCCCTGCTCGACAACGGTCGTCGTGGCCGCGCTATCACCGGTTCGAACAAGCGTCCTCTGAAATCCCTGGCTGACATGATCAAGGGTAAGCAAGGTCGTTTCCGTCAGAACTTGCTCGGTAAGCGTGTTGACTACTCCGGTCGTTCGGTAATTACCGTAGGCCCGACCCTGCGTCTGCACCAGTGCGGTCTGCCGAAGAAGATGGCTCTCGAGTTGTTCAAGCCGTTCATTTTCGGCAAGCTTGAAATGCGTGGTCTCGCGACTACCATCAAGGCCGCCAAGAAAATGGTCGAGCGCGAACTACCTGAGGTTTGGGACGTTCTCGCTGAAGTGATCCGTGAACACCCGGTTCTCCTCAACCGTGCACCGACCCTTCACCGTCTGGGTATCCAGGCGTTTGAACCGGTACTGATCGAAGGTAAGGCTATCCAGCTGCACCCGCTGGTCTGTGCTGCGTACAACGCCGACTTCGACGGCGACCAAATGGCCGTGCACGTACCGCTGACGCTGGAAGCCCAGCTGGAAGCGCGTGCGTTGATGATGTCGACCAACAACATTCTGTCGCCAGCCAACGGTGAGCCAATCATCGTTCCGTCGCAGGACGTTGTATTGGGTCTGTACTACATGACTCGTGAAGCGATCAACGCCAAGGGCGAAGGTCGTGTGTTCGCGGATCTGCAGGAAGTTGACCGTGTGTTCCGTGCCGGCGAAGCCGCACTGCACGCCAAGGTTAAAGTCCGCATCCACGAAACCATCAACGATCGTGACGGTGGCAGCGTCAAGAACACCCGTATCGTCGACACCACTGTCGGCCGTGCGCTGCTGTTCCAGGTTGTTCCACCTGGCCTGTCGTACGACGTGGTCAACCAGCCAATGAAGAAAAAGGCGATCTCCAAGCTGATCAACCAGTGCTACCGCGTGGTTGGTTTGAAAGAGACCGTTATCTTCGCTGACCAGTTGATGTACACCGGTTTTGCTTATTCGACCATTTCCGGCGTTTCCATCGGTGTTAACGACTTCGTTATCCCGGACGAGAAAGCCGCCATCATCGGTGCTGCCACCGATGAAGTGAAAGAGATCGAAAGCCAGTACGCCTCCGGCCTGGTAACCCAGGGCGAGAAGTACAACAAAGTGATCGACCTTTGGTCCAAGGCCAACGACGAAGTGTCGAAGGCGATGATGTCGAACCTCTCGAAAGAGCGTGTTATCGACCGTCATGGCGTGGAAGTCGATCAAGAGTCGTTCAACTCGATGTACATGATGGCCGACTCGGGCGCACGGGGTTCTGCTGCGCAGATCCGTCAGCTCGCCGGTATGCGTGGCCTGATGGCCAAGCCGGACGGTTCCATCATCGAAACGCCGATTACTGCGAACTTCCGTGAAGGTTTGAGCGTACTTCAGTACTTCATCTCGACTCACGGTGCTCGTAAAGGTCTGGCGGATACCGCGTTGAAAACCGCTAACTCCGGTTACCTGACTCGTCGTCTGGTAGACGTTGCGCAAGACTTGGTTGTGACTGAAGTTGACTGCGGCACCGAACACGGTCTGCTGATGACTCCGCACATCGAAGGCGGCGACGTTGTAGAACCGTTGGGTGAGCGCGTACTGGGTCGAGTAATCGCCCGTGACGTATTCAAGCCAGGTACCGAGGAAGTCATCGTTCCTGCCGGCACCCTGGTAGACGAGAAGTGGGTCGAGTTCATCGAACTCAACAGCATCGACGAAGTGATTGTTCGCTCGCCGATCAGCTGCGAAACCCGCTACGGCATTTGCGCCAAGTGCTACGGCCGTGACTTGGCTCGTGGTCATCAGGTGAACATCGGTGAAGCGGTCGGCGTTATCGCTGCCCAGTCCATCGGTGAGCCGGGTACCCAGCTGACCATGCGTACGTTCCACATCGGTGGTGCGGCAAGCCGGACCTCCGCCGCCGACAGCGTTCAGGTGAAGAATGGCGGTACCGTCCGTCTGCACAACCTGAAGCACGTTGAGCGAGTGGATGGCCACCTGGTTGCTGTGTCCCGTTCCGGTGAGCTGGCAATCGCTGATGACTACGGTCGTGAGCGCGAGCGTTACAAGCTGCCGTACGGTGCTGTGATTTCGGTTAAAGAAGGTGACAAGGTCGACGCTGGCGCAATCGTGGCCAAGTGGGATCCACACACTCACCCAATCGTTACCGAAATGAAAGGTACCGTGACCTACGTGGGCATGGAAGAAGGCATCACGATCAAGCGTCAGACTGACGAATTGACCGGTATGACCAACATTGAAGTACTCGACGCCAAAGACCGTCCAGCTGCAGGCAAAGATATCCGTCCTGCCGTGAAGATGGTTGATGACAACGGCAAGGATCTGTTGCTGCCAGGCACTGACGTTATCGCTCAGTACTTCCTGCCAGCCAACGCCCTGGTCGGTGTTGCGGATGGTGCGAAGATCGCGATCGGTGATGTTATCGCTCGTATCCCGCAAGAAACTTCGAAGACCCGTGACATCACCGGTGGTCTGCCGCGTGTTGCCGACTTGTTCGAAGCTCGTCGTCCGAAAGAAGCGTCGATTCTGGCTGAAGTCAGCGGCACCATCGCGTTCGGTAAAGAGACCAAGGGCAAGCGCCGCCTGGTTATCACCCCGAACGACGGTAGCGATCCGTACGAAGAGCTGATTCCGAAGTGGCGTCACCTGAACGTTTTCGAAGGCGAACAGGTAAACCGCGGCGAAGTTATCTCCGACGGCCCGAGCGATCCACACGACATCCTGCGTCTGCTGGGTGTGAGTGCGCTGGCCAAGTACATCGTTAACGAGATCCAGGACGTTTACCGTCTGCAAGGCGTGAAGATCAACGATAAGCACATCGAGACCATCCTGCGTCAGATGCTGCGTAAAGTTGAAATCGCTGAATCCGGCGATTCGAGTTTCATCAAGGGCGACCAGATGGAACTGACTCACGTACTGGTAGAGAACGAGCGCCTGGCGAACGACGAGAAATTCGTTTCCAAGTTCACTCGTGTGTTGCTGGGTATCACCAAGGCGTCGTTGTCCACTGAGTCGTTCATCTCGGCGGCCTCCTTCCAGGAGACCACTCGCGTACTGACCGAAGCAGCGGTAACCGGCAAGCGCGATTACCTGCGCGGCCTGAAAGAAAACGTGGTTGTGGGTCGTCTGATCCCGGCCGGTACCGGTTTGGCCTACCACAGCGAGCGTAAGCGTCGCCGTGAACTCGACAAGCCGTTGCGCGTAAGCGCCAGTGAAGTGGAAGCTGCACTGACCGAAGCGCTGAACTCAAGCGGTAACTGAGTTCTGCGGTAAATAAGACCGGGCCCTGGCAGCCCCGTTCGTCGGATCGAGACAGATTTGTCCCGGTTCGATGGAAGGGGAGGTCGGGGCCTTGCCTTGACTGGGGACAAGATCCTCTTTAGACTCTTGTACCCCTAAATTTGGCGGGAATTCGTTCCTGCCATTTTGCTTTTCTTGCAAGACAATAGCGTCGCAAGACAACAGTGGAGCTAGTAGATGGCAACTATCAACCAGCTGGTACGTCAGCCGCGTAAGCGTATCGTCGAGAAATCCGACGTGCCTGCGCTGCAGAACTGCCCGCAACGTCGTGGCGTATGCACTCGCGTGTATACCACTACGCCGAAAAAACCTAACTCGGCACTGCGTAAAGTATGCCGTGTGCGCCTGACCAACGGTTTCGAGGTTTCCTCGTACATCGGCGGTGAAGGTCACAACCTGCAAGAGCACAGCGTGGTACTGATCCGCGGCGGTCGTGTAAAAGACTTGCCAGGTGTTCGTTACCACACCGTACGCGGCTCCTTGGATACTTCCGGCGTTAAAGGTCGTAACCAGGGTCGTTCGAAGTACGGTACCAAGAAGCCTAAGTAGTAGCGGCTTTTTGTAAAACTGAATCATCTTATTTTCTGAGTCGATAAGAGTAAGGTCGGAGGCGTCCCGAAAGGGCACCGATTCCGAGCGAACCTGAAGACCGTTTGAGGGCTTATCCATGCCAAGAAGACGCGTAGCAGCCAAGCGCGAAGTGCTTGACGATCCAAAATACGGAAGCCAAATCCTGGCCAAGTTCATGAACCACGTAATGGAAAGCGGCAAGAAAGCCGTTGCCGAGCGTATCGTTTATGGCGCGCTGGAAAAGGTTAAAGAACGCAAGAACAGCGACCCCCTGGAAATCTTCGAGAAAGCTCTCGACGCCATCGCTCCGCTGGTCGAAGTGAAGTCGCGCCGTGTAGGCGGTGCTACTTACCAGGTTCCGGTTGAAGTTCGCCCGTCCCGTCGTAACGCTTTGGCAATGCGCTGGTTGGTAGACTTCGCCCGTAAGCGCGGCGAGAAGTCTATGGCCCTGCGTTTGGCTGGCGAACTGTTGGACGCTGCTGAAGGTAAAGGTGCTGCTGTTAAGAAGCGTGAAGACGTGCACCGTATGGCTGAAGCCAACAAAGCTTTCTCGCACTACCGCTTCTAATTCTAGCTTCACTAATTTTGCGAGGGCTTTATGGCTCGTACTACTCCGATTAGCCGCTACCGTAACATCGGTATCGTTGCTCACGTGGATGCTGGTAAAACCACCACCACCGAGCGCGTACTGTTTTACACCGGCAAAAGTCACAAAATGGGCGAGGTGCATGACGGCGCCGCGACCACAGACTGGATGGTTCAGGAGCAGGAGCGTGGTATTACCATTACTTCTGCTGCTATTACCGCCTTCTGGAAAGGTTCCGAGAAGCAGTACAAGGACGAGCACCGCTTCAACGTAATCGATACCCCGGGCCACGTAGACTTCACCATTGAAGTTGAGCGTTCCCTGCGTGTACTCGACGGCGCTGTCGTTGTGTTCTGCGGTACTTCGGGTGTTGAGCCTCAGTCGGAAACCGTATGGCGTCAGGCCAACAAGTACGGCGTTCCACGTCTTGTTTACGTAAACAAGATGGACCGTGCTGGTGCCAACTTCCTGCGCGTGATCGGTCAGATCAAACAGCGTCTGGGTCACACTCCGGTGCCAATCCAGTTGGCTATCGGTTCCGAAGACAACTTCCAGGGTCAGATCGATCTGATCAACATGGAAGCTGTTTACTGGAATGACGCTGACAAAGGCATGGTTCCTGTTCGTAAGCCTATCCCTGCAGAACTGCAGGAGCTGGCTGACGAGTGGCGTAACAACATGGTTGAGGCTGCTGCCGAAGCCAGCGAAGAGCTGATGAACAAGTACCTCGAAGGTGAAGAACTCACCAACGTGGAAATCAAGGCCGCTCTGCGTCAGCGTACTATCGCTGGTGAGATCGTTCTGGCTGTTTGCGGTTCTTCCTTCAAGAACAAGGGTGTTCCCCTGGTTCTCGACGCCGTTATCGACTACCTGCCTGCTCCAACCGACATTCCTGCTATCAAGGGTACCAACCCTGATAACGAGGAAGAAGAGATGGAGCGTCACGCCGATGACAGCGAGCCGTTCTCGGCTCTGGCGTTCAAGATCGCTACTGACCCATTCGTGGGTACTTTGACCTTCGTCCGCGTTTACTCGGGCGTGTTGGCCTCCGGCGACGGCGTGATCAACTCGGTTAAAGGCAAGAAAGAGCGTGTGGGTCGTATGGTGCAAATGCACGCAAACGCCCGTGAAGAGATCAAGGAAGTACGCGCTGGTGACATCGCGGCCCTGATCGGCATGAAGGACGTCACCACTGGTGAGACTTTGTGCGACGCTGCCAAGCCAATCATCCTGGTTCGCATGGACTTCCCGGAGCCGGTTATTTCGGTTGCCGTTGAGCCTAAGACCAAGGATGACCAGGAAAAAATGGGTATCGCTCTGGGCAAGCTTGCTCAGGAAGATCCATCTTTCCGCGTCAAGACTGATGAAGAGACTGGTCAAACGATCATCTCCGGCATGGGCGAGCTTCACCTGGACATCCTGGTTGACCGGATGCGCCGTGAGTTCAACGTCGAAGCCAACATCGGTAAGCCTCAGGTTTCCTATCGTGAGCGCATCACGAAGAACTGCGAAATCGAAGGCAAATTCGTTCGTCAGTCCGGCGGTCGTGGCCAGTTCGGCCATTGCTGGATCCGTTTTGCTCCTGCTGATGAAGGTCAGGAAGGTCTGCAATTCGTGAACGAAGTAGTGGGCGGTGTTGTTCCTAAGGAATACATCCCGGCTATCCAGAAGGGTATCGAAGAGCAGATGAAGAACGGTGTTGTTGCCGGCTATCCGCTCATCGGCCTGAAGGCGACCGTTTTTGACGGTTCTTACCACGACGTCGACTCCAACGAGATGGCGTTTAAGGTGGCTGCTTCCATGGCTACCAAGCAACTGGCCCAGAAGGGCGGTGGTGAGTTGCTTGAGCCAATCATGGCAGTAGAAGTCGTTACGCCTGAAGACTACATGGGTGACGTGATGGGCGACCTTAACCGTCGTCGCGGCATGATCTTGGGTATGGAAGATACGGTTTCCGGCAAAGTGATTCGTGCCGAGGTTCCGTTGGGCGAGATGTTCGGTTATGCGACCGACGTTCGTTCCATGTCTCAGGGTCGCGCAAGCTACTCTATGGAATTCAAAAAATACAACACAGCTCCGGCGCACATCGCTGAAACTGTATCCAAAAAACAAGGCTGATTCAGTCCTTTAGGCAAGGAGTTAATTGTCGTGGCTAAAGAAAAATTTGATCGTTCCCTACCGCACGTAAACGTTGGCACTATCGGCCACGTTGACCACGGTAAAACCACTCTGACCGCTGCTCTGACTCGCGTCTGCTCCGAAGTTTTCGGTTCGGCTCGTGTTGACTTCGACAAGATCGACAGCGCACCAGAAGAAAAAGCTCGTGGTATCACCATCAACACCGCGCACGTTGAATACAACTCGCTGATCCGTCACTACGCTCACGTTGACTGCCCAGGTCACGCTGACTATGTGAAGAACATGATCACCGGTGCTGCCCAGATGGACGGCGCGATCCTGGTTTGCTCGGCCGCTGATGGTCCGATGCCGCAAACCCGTGAGCACATCCTGCTGTCCCGTCAGGTAGGCGTTCCGTACATCGTGGTTTTCCTGAACAAGGCTGACCTGGTAGACGACGCTGAGCTGCTGGAACTGGTTGAGATGGAAGTGCGCGATCTGCTGAGCACTTACGACTTCCCAGGCGACGACACTCCGATCATCATCGGTTCTGCTCGTATGGCTCTGGACGGTCTTGACGACAACGAAATGGGCACCACTGCCGTTCGTAAACTGGTTGAGACTCTGGACAGCTACATCCCAGATCCAGTTCGTGTTATCGACAAGCCGTTCCTGATGCCAATCGAAGACGTATTCTCGATCTCCGGTCGTGGTACTGTTGTGACTGGTCGTATCGAGCGCGGTATCGTTAAGGTTCAAGATCCACTGGAAATCGTTGGTCTGCGTGACACTACCGTCACCACCTGCACCGGTGTTGAAATGTTCCGTAAACTGCTCGACGAAGGTCGTGCAGGCGAGAACTGCGGCGTTCTGCTGCGTGGTACCAAGCGTGACGACGTTGAGCGTGGCCAGGTTCTGGTCAAGCCAGGTTCGGTTAAGCCGCACACTACCTTCGAAGCTGAAGTGTACGTGTTGAGCAAAGAAGAAGGCGGTCGTCACACTCCGTTCTTCAAAGGCTACCGTCCACAGTTCTACTTCCGGACCACTGACGTGACCGGTAACTGCGAACTGCCGGAAGGCGTTGAAATGGTAATGCCAGGCGACAACATCAAAATGGTTGTCACCCTGATCAAAACCATCGCAATGGAAGATGGTCTGCGTTTCGCTATCCGTGAAGGCGGTCGTACCGTCGGCGCTGGCGTCGTAGCCAAAATCATCGCTTAATAAGTGATGACTTGAAAAAGCCCCCGCTCAGCGGGGGCTTTTTTATTGAGTTGACACCCATATGGGGCGTCTATAGAATTGCGCCTCCTTTTAACGGGCGTGTTGCGCTCGCTGGGAATAGCAGCCGGAGTCTGAAATCCAATGGCAAATCAGCAAATTCGTATCAGGTTGAAGGCTTTTGACCACAAACTGATCGACCAATCCACCCAGGAAATCGTGGAAACCGCGAAACGTACTGGTGCTCAAGTGCGTGGTCCAATTCCACTGCCTACCCGTAAAGAGCGGTTCACCGTTCTGGTCTCCCCGCACGTCAACAAAGACGCGCGTGACCAGTACGAGATCCGTACTCATAAGCGCGTGCTGGACATCGTCCTGCCAACGGATAAAACCGTTGATGCACTTATGAAGCTTGATCTGGCGGCCGGTGTGGAAGTACAGATCAGCCTCGGCTAAGACTTGGGTCTTAGTCGTGTAACGCTCTGAAATGGGCGGCCATAGCGGGTGAAAGCCCCGTACACTCATGAGGTTTACAACATGACTATTGGTGTAGTCGGTCGTAAATGCGGTATGACCCGTATTTTCACCGAAGAAGGTGTCTCCATTCCGGTCACGGTCATTGAGATCGAACCGAATCGCGTCACCCAGTTTAAAACTGAAGAAACCGATGGCTATCGTGCAGTGCAAGTCACTGTCGGCGAGCGTCGTGCTTCGCGTGTGACTGCTGCTCAAGCAGGTCACTTCGCTAAAGCAAACGTTGCAGCTGGTCGTACTGTCATGGAGTTCCGTCTTGAAGACGGCGACTACCAGGCTGGCGATCTGATCAACGCTGAAATCTTCGCCGCTGGTCAACTGGTTGATGTAACCGGTCAGTCCAAGGGTAAAGGCTTCCAGGGTACGATCAAGCGTTGGAATTTCCGTGGCCAAGACAACACTCACGGTAACTCCGTTTCCCACCGCGTCCCGGGCTCTATTGGCCAGTGCCAGACTCCTGGTCGTGTATTCAAGGGCAAAAAAATGTCCGGTCATATGGGCGCTGAGCGCGTGACCGTGCAGTCCCTCGAAGTAGTGCGCGTCGACGCTGAACGCAATCTGTTGTTGGTCAAGGGTGCTGTTCCTGGCGCTACTGGCGGCAACCTGGTTGTACGTCCAGCGGCCAAGGCTCGCGGTTAAGGGGAAGCTGACATGCAATTAAACGTAAATGACGCTCAAGCGATCGAAGTTTCCGAACTGACATTTGGCGGCGAATTCAACGAGACGCTGGTTCACCAAGCAGTCGTGGCCTACATGGCCGGCGGCCGTCAAGGTAGCAAGCAGCAAAAGACCCGTTCCGACGTTCGTGGTGGCGGTAAGCGCCCTTGGCGTCAGAAAGGTACTGGCCGCGCTCGTGCCGGTACTATCCGTAGCCCAATCTGGCGTGGCGGCGGTACCACTTTCGCAGCACGTCCACAGGATCACACCCAGAAGCTCAACAAGAAGATGTATCGCGCAGCACTGCGCTCCATCCTTGCTGAACTCGTGCGTACTGATCGTCTGGTCGTGGTTCAGGACTTCGCTGTTGAAGCGCCGAAAACCAAAGATCTGCTGAACAAGCTGAACGGCATGGGCCTGACTGACGTCCTGATCGTGTCTGAAGCTGTTGATCAGAACCTGTACCTGGCTGCTCGCAACCTGCCACACGTTGATGTACGTGACGTGCAAGGTTCCGATCCAGTTAGTCTGATCGCATACGACAAGGTGTTGATCACCGTGTCGGCCGTGAAGAAATTCGAGGAGCTGCTGGGATGAACCAGGAACGCGTATTTAAAGTTCTGCTTGGCCCGCACGTTTCCGAAAAGGCTACGGTTCTGGCTGACAAGAAAGGCCAGTTCGTTTTCAAGGTTGCAACTGACGCAACCAAGCTGGAAATCAAGAAGGCCGTCGAAAGCCTGTTCAGCGTGAAAGTAGAGCGTGTTACTACCCTGAATGTTCTGGGTAAGAGCAAGCGCACTGCTCGCGGTCTGGGCAAGCGTAATGACTGGAAGAAGGCAGTTATCTCCCTTCAGCCAGGCCAAGATCTCGATTTCAGCAGCAGTGCTGAGTAAGGAAGGGGTGCATCATGGCAATCGTTAAATGCAAACCGACTTCCCCTGGCCGCCGTTTTGTGGTCAAGGTGGTCAACCAGGAGCTGCATAAAGGCGCTCCTCACGCACCGCTGCTCGAGAAGAAATCGAAGACTGGTGGTCGTAACAACAATGGTCGTATTACCACTCGTCACATCGGTGGTGGCCATAAGCAGCATTATCGTCTGGTCGACTTCCGTCGCAACGACAAAGATGGCATCGCTGCCACTGTCGAGCGTATCGAATACGATCCAAACCGTACTGCTCACATCGCTCTGCTGCTGTACGCAGATGGCGAGCGTCGCTACATCATCGCCCCTAAAGGCGTGAGTGCTGGTGACCAGCTGATCGCAGGTGCTTTGGCACCGATCAAGCCGGGCAACGCTCTGCAACTGCGCAACATTCCAGTTGGTAGCACCGTACACGGCATCGAATTGAAGCCGGGTAAAGGCGCGCAAATCGCTCGTTCCGCTGGTGCTTCGGCTCAGCTGATCGCTCGTGAAGGTGTCTACGTGACCCTGCGTCTGCGCTCTGGTGAAATGCGTAAAGTATTGGCTGAATGCCGTGCGACCCTGGGCGAAGTCTCGAACTCCGAGCACAGCCTGCGTTCGCTGGGTAAAGCTGGTGCCAAACGCTGGCGTGGCGTTCGCCCAACCGTTCGTGGTGTTGCCATGAACCCGGTTGACCACCCACACGGTGGTGGTGAAGGTCGTACCTCTGGTGGTCGTCATCCGGTATCGCCATGGGGCTTCCCGACTAAGGGCGCGAAGACTCGTGGTAATAAGCGTACCGACAAAATGATCGTCCGTCGTCGCAAGTAAATAGAGGGATACGACAGTGCCACGTTCTCTGAAAAAAGGTCCTTTTATTGATCTTCACCTACTGAAGAAGATCGAAGTGGCGGCGGAAAAGAACGATCGCAAACCGGTGAAAACCTGGTCGCGTCGTTCGATGATCCTGCCACAAATGGTCGGTCTGACCATTGCAGTGCATAACGGTCGTCAACATGTTCCAGTTCTCGTGAACGAAGACATGGTCGGCCACAAACTAGGCGAGTTTGCCGGTACCCGCACATATCGTGGGCACGTGGCAGACAAGAAAGCCAAGCGTTAAGGGGTAAGGAACGATGGAAGTAGCCGCTAAGTTGTCGGGCGCTCGAATCTCCGCCCAGAAAGCCCGCTTGGTCGCCGACCAGATCCGCGGGAAGAAGGTGGGCGAAGCGCTCAACCTGTTGGCTTTCAGCAGTAAGAAAGCCGCCGAGATCATCAAGAAAGTGCTGGAGTCGGCCGTAGCCAACGCCGAGCACAACGAAGGCGCAGACGTTGATGACCTGAAGGTCAGCACCGTTTTCGTCAACGAAGGGCGTTCGCTGAAGCGCATCATGCCTCGTGCCAAAGGCCGAGCTGATCGCATCGTCAAGCGGTCTTGCCATATCACTGTCAAGGTTGCTGACAAGTAACGGAGTCGAAGAGATGGGTCAGAAAGTACATCCCATTGGCATTCGCCTGGGAATCGTCAAGGAGCACACCTCCGTCTGGTACGCAGACGGTCGGACTTATGCGGACTACTTGTTCGCTGATCTGAAGGTGCGTGAGTATCTCCAAGACAAACTAAAAAGCGCGTCCGTGAGCCGTATCGATATCCATCGTCCTGCTCAAACTGCACGTATCACCATCCACACCGCTCGTCCAGGTATCGTTATCGGGAAGAAAGGTGAAGATGTTGAGAAACTGCGCCAGGACCTGACCAAGCAAATGGGTGTGCCTGTGCACATCAATATCGAAGAGATCCGCAAGCCGGAGCTCGACGGTATGCTGGTTGCGCAGAGCGTAGCTCAGCAGCTGGAGCGTCGCGTAATGTTCCGTCGCGCTATGAAGCGCGCAGTACAGAACGCCATGCGCATTGGTGCCAAAGGCATCAAAATCCAAGTGAGCGGTCGTCTCGGCGGTGCTGAAATCGCACGTACTGAATGGTATCGCGAAGGTCGTGTGCCACTGCACACCCTGCGTGCCGACATCGACTATGCCAACTACGAAGCTCACACCACCTACGGTGTGATCGGTGTAAAGGTTTGGATCTTCAAAGGCGAAGTAATTGGTGGTCGCCAAGAAGAACTGAAACCACAAGCACCAGCGCCTCGTAAAAAAGCTGCTAAGTAAGGGGTACGCCAAATGTTGCAACCAAAGCGTACGAAGTTCCGCAAGCAGATGACAGGCCACAACCGTGGTCTGGCTCAGCGCGGTAGCAAAGTCAGCTTCGGCGAATATGCGCTGAAGTCTGTAGCTCGTGGTCGTCTCACCGCTCGTCAGATCGAGTCAGCGCGTCGTGCACTGACCCGTCACGTTAAACGTGGCGGCAAGATCTGGATCCGTGTATTCCCGGACAAGCCTATCTCCAAAAAGCCCCTCGAAGTTCGGATGGGTAAAGGTAAGGGTAACGTGGAATATTGGGTTGCCCAGATTCAGCCAGGCAAAGTCCTGTATGAAATCGAGGGTGTTACTGAAGAGCTGGCGCGTGAGGCTTTCGCCCTGGCTGCTGCAAAGCTGCCGCTCGCCACCTCCTTTGTTAAACGGACGGTGATGTGATGAAAGCGAATGAACTTCGTGAAAAATCCGCACAGCAGCTGAACGAGCAACTGCTCGGCCTGCTGCGCGACCAGTTCAATCTGCGTATGCAGAAAGCAACTGGCCAGTTGGGGCAGTCTCATCTGCTCTCGCAAGTTAAGCGTGACATTGCTCGCGTGAAGACTGTGCTCAACCAGCAGGCAGGTAAGTGATCATGGCTGAAGCCGAAAAGACTGTCCGTACGCTGACTGGCCGTGTTGTCAGCGACAAGATGGACAAAACCATCACCGTTTTGATCGAGCGTCGCGTTAAGCACCCGATCTACGGTAAATACGTTAAGCGTTCGACTAAGCTGCACGCGCACGACGAAACCAACCAGTGCCACATCGGCGACAAAGTCACTATTCGTGAAACTCGTCCGTTGGCCAAGACCAAGTCTTGGGCCCTGGTTGATGTTCTCGAACGCGCTGTGGAAGTCTAAGGACTAGGGGTCGGAGAAATTATATGATTCAGACTCAATCCATGCTCGATGTGGCCGATAACAGCGGCGCACGCCGCGTTATGTGCATCAAGGTGCTGGGTGGCTCCCATCGTCGTTACGCTGGTATCGGTGACATCATCAAAGTTACCGTGAAGGAAGCAATTCCTCGCGGTAAAGTGAAAAAAGGCCAAGTGATGACTGCTGTTGTAGTCCGCACTCGTCACGGCGTACGCCGTGCAGATGGCTCCATTATCCGCTTTGATGGCAACGCTGCTGTTCTTCTGAACAACAAGCAAGAGCCGATCGGCACCCGTATCTTTGGGCCAGTGACCCGTGAACTTCGTACTGAGAAGTTCATGAAGATCGTCTCGCTCGCCCCAGAAGTGCTGTAAGGAGATCCGACATGCAAAAGATTCGTCGTGACGACGAGATCATCGTGATCGCCGGCAAAGACAAAGGTAAGCGCGGTAAGGTGCTGAAGGTTCTTGCTGATGACCGTCTGGTCGTTAGTGGTCTGAACCTGGTCAAGCGTCATACCAAGCCTAACCCGATGTCGGGCGTACAAGGCGGTATCGTCGAGAAAGAAGCGCCACTGCACGCTTCTAACGTCGCCATCTTCAACGGCGAAACCAACAAGGCTGACCGCGTTGGTTTCAAAGTAGAAGAAGGTAAGAAAATTCGTGTCTTCAAGTCGACCCAAAAAGCGGTTGATGCTTGAACACTGCTAGGTAGAAGACCATGGCACGACTAAAAGAGATTTACCGGAAGGAAATCGCACCGAAACTTAAGGAAGAACTTAAGCTTTCGAACGTGATGGAAGTTCCGCGCGTTACCAAAATCACCCTGAACATGGGTCTGGGCGAAGCGATCGGCGACAAAAAAGTCATCGAGCACGCTGTTGCTGACCTGGAAAAGATCACCGGCCAAAAAGTCGTTGTGACCTACGCTCGTAAATCCATCGCTGGCTTTAAAGTCCGTGAAGGATGGCCGATCGGCGTCAAAGTGACTCTGCGCCGTGAGCGTATGTACGAATTCCTGGATCGTCTGCTGTCGATCTCCCTGCCTCGGGTCCGCGACTTCCGCGGCCTGAATGCCAAGTCCTTCGATGGTCGTGGTAACTACAGCATGGGCGTTAAAGAGCAGATCATCTTCCCGGAAATCGACTACGACAAGATCGATGCTCTCCGCGGTCTGGACATCACCCTGACCACCACTGCCAAGAACGATGATGAAGGCCGCGCTCTGCTGCGTGCGTTCAAATTCCCGTTCCGCAACTGATTGGAGTAGGACCATGGCCAAGATGAGCATGAAAAACCGCGAGCTGAAACGTCAGCTCACGGTTGCCAAGTACGCCAAGAAGCGTGCAGCACTGAAAGCAATCATCGTTGATCTGAACGCAAGTCCAGAAGCACGTTGGGAAGCTACAGTTGCTCTGCAGAAGCAGCCACGTGACGCAAGCGCTTCGCGCATGCGTAACCGCTGCCGCCTGACCGGTCGTCCACACGGCGTTTACCGCAAGTTCGGCCTCGGCCGTAACAAACTGCGTGAAGCGGCAATGCGTGGTGACGTACCAGGTCTGGTTAAAGCCAGCTGGTAAGTACTTTCGAAGTCTCGGTGGCCAGGATCGCAAGATACTGACCACCGGTGGCCTAGAATCTGGAACAAGCCCCTTTTGGGGCTTGTTTCATTTCCGGAGTGTGTCTAAAATACGCGGCTCGCCTGAGCCCGTGTGTTTTGTGCTCGGAGATTCTCGGCGACACGTAATGGCCGCAAGGCTAATTTTTTTGTATTAGGAGCGTCTAGCCATGAGTATGCAGGACCCGTTAGCGGACATGCTAACTCGTATCCGTAATGCCCAGATGGCTGAAAAGTCCGTCGTAAGCATGCCATCTTCCACGTTGAAGGTTGCTGTTGCCAAAGTCCTGAAAGACGAAGGCTACATTGCGGGTTATCAGATCAGCAGCGAAATCAAACCACTGCTGTCCATCGAGCTGAAGTACTTCGAAGGCCGTCCGGTCATCGAAGAAGTGAAGCGCGTTAGCCGTCCAGGCCTGCGTCAGTACAAGTCCGTTGATGATCTGCCAAAAGTTCGTGGCGGTCTCGGTGTGTCTATCGTCTCCACCAACAAAGGTGTGATGACGGATCGTGCTGCGCGCGCTGCCGGTGTCGGCGGCGAAGTTCTTTGCACTGTGTTCTAAGGGGGGATAAGCATGTCACGCGTCGCTAAGAACCCCGTTAAGCTGCCAGCCGGTGTCGAAGTAAAATTCGCAGGCCAACAGCTTTCGGTGAAGGGTGCCAAGGGCACTCTGGAACTGAACATCCATTCGTCCGTTGAGATCGTTGAAGAAGCTGGTGAGCTGCGTTTCGCTGCTCGCAATGGCGATCAACAAACTCGCGCAATGGCCGGTACCACTCGTGCGTTGGTAAACAACATGGTCCAAGGCGTAAGCCAAGGCTTCGAGCGCAAGCTCCAGCTGGTCGGTGTTGGTTACAAAGCGCAAGCAAAAGGCACGGTTCTGAACCTGGCCCTTGGCTTCTCGCACCCAGTGGATTACGAACTGCCGGAAGGCATCACCGCTGAGACCCCTAGCCAAACCGATATCCTGATCAAGGGTATTGATAAGCAGCTGGTAGGTCAGGTGGCCGCTGAGATCCGCGACTTCCGTCCACCAGAGCCGTACAAAGGCAAAGGTGTGCGCTACGCGGACGAAGTCGTCCGTCGTAAAGAAGCCAAGAAGAAGTAGGGCATAGCAAATGACCGACAAAAAAGTTACTCGACTGCGTCGCGCTCGCAAAGCACGCCTGAAAATGCACGAACTCGAAGTCGTGCGTCTCTGCGTGTTCCGCTCGTCGCAGCACATCTACGCCCAGGTCATCTCGGCCGACGGCAACAAAGTCCTGGCAAGCGCCTCGACTTTGGATAAAGAACTGCGTGATGGTGCCACTGGCAACATCGACGCGGCCACTAAGGTTGGCCAGCTGGTCGCTACGCGTGCTAAGGCCGCCGGCGTCTCGCAAGTGGCTTTCGACCGCTCTGGCTTCAAGTACCACGGCCGCGTGAAAGCGCTGGCTGATGCTGCTCGTGAAGCTGGGCTGGAGTTCTAAGTTATGTCAAATAACGACCAAAAGCGCGACGAAGGCTACATTGAGAAGCTGGTTCAAGTTAACCGCGTAGCCAAAACCGTTAAAGGCGGCCGTATCTTCACTTTCACCGCGTTGACCGTGGTAGGTGATGGTAAAGGGCGCGTTGGCTTCGGCCGTGGCAAGTCACGTGAAGTGCCTGCTGCGATCCAGAAGGCAATGGAAGCTGCTCGTCGCAACATGATCCAAGTTGATCTGAACGGCACTACTCTGCAGTACGCAATGAAGTCCGCTCACGGCGCTTCGAAGGTGTACATGCAGCCTGCCTCTGAAGGTACCGGTATCATCGCTGGCGGCGCTATGCGTGCTGTCCTCGAAGTTGCTGGCGTTCAGAACGTTCTGGCCAAGTGCTACGGCTCGACTAACCCGGTGAACGTGGTTCACGCCACTTTCAAGGGTTTGAAAGCAATGCAGTCTCCTGAATCCATTGCCGCCAAGCGTGGCAAAAGCGTCAAGGAGATCTTCTGATCATGGCTACCGTTAAAGTAACGCTGATCAAAAGCATGACCGGCCGCATCCCTAACCACAAATTGTGCGTTAAGGGTTTGGGTCTGCGTCGCATCGGTCACACTGTAGAAGTACTTGATACTCCCGAGAATCGCGGGATGATCAACAAGGCTTACTACATGCTGCGTGTCGAGGGTTAATTCGATGAAACTCAATGATCTGAGTCCAGCGCCGGGTTCCCGTCGCGAAAAGCATCGTCCGGGCCGTGGTATCGGTAGTGGTTTGGGCAAGACCGGTGGCCGTGGCCACAAAGGTCAGTCCTCCCGCTCCGGTGGCACCATCGCTCCAGGCTTTGAAGGCGGTCAACAGCCGCTGCATCGTCGCCTGCCGAAGTTCGGTTTCGTTTCCCTGAAAGCCATGGACCGCGCAGAAGTGCGTCTGTCCGAGCTGGCCAAAGTGGAAGGCGACATCGTTACCGTGCAGACCCTGAAAGATGCCAACGTGATCAACGTCAACGTACAGCGTGTGAAAATCATGCTGTCCGGTGAAGTGACTCGCGCTGTCACTATCGGCAAGGGAATCGGCGCCACCAAAGGTGCGCGTTCGGCTATCGAAGCAGCTGGCGGCAAGTTCGAGGAATAAATGGCTAAGCAAGGTGCTCTCTCAGCGCTCGGCAAAGGCGGTATGTCTGAACTTTGGGCTCGTCTGCGTTTTCTGTTCCTGGCGATTATCGTCTACCGAATAGGCGCACACATCCCGGTTCCAGGTATCAACCCGGACCGACTCGCAGACCTGTTTCGACAGAATGAGGGGACCATTCTTAGCTTGTTCAACATGTTTTCCGGCGGCGCGCTGGAACGGATGAGCATCTTTGCACTGGGGATCATGCCGTACATCTCGGCATCGATCATCATGCAACTGATGACCGCCGTCAGTCCGCAGTTGGAGCAGTTGAAGAAGGAAGGTGAGGCTGGCCGTCGCAAGATAAGCCAGTACACCCGCTACGGCACTGTCATCCTCGCCCTGGTCCAGGCTATCGGCATGTCCGTTGGCCTGGCCGGGCAGGGTGTTGCGTTCACTGGTGACTTTGGCTTCCATTTCGTCGCGGTATCCACATTTGTGGCTGGTGCGATGTTCATGATGTGGCTGGGTGAGCAGATTACTGAGCGTGGTGTTGGTAACGGTATCTCGATGTTGATTTTCGCAGGTATCGTTGCCGGTCTTCCGAGAGCGATTGGGCAGTCTTTCGAGTCTGCACGTCAGGGTGATATCAATATCTTCGCCCTGGTTGCCATCGGTTTGTTGGCAGTAGCGATTATCGGTTTTGTGGTGTTCATTGAGCGTGGCCAGCGTCGTATTGCTGTTCACTACGCCAAGCGTCAGCAGGGCCGCAAGGTCTTTGCCGCGCAGACCAGCCACCTGCCGCTGAAAGTGAACATGGCCGGGGTTATTCCTGCCATTTTCGCGAGCAGCATTTTGCTGTTTCCGGCTTCGTTGGGTGCCTGGTTCGGTCAGTCTGAAGGTATGGGCTGGTTGCAGGACATCTCGCAGTCGATCGCTCCTGGTCAGCCGTTGAATATTCTGCTGTTTAGTGCAGGGATTATTTTCTTCTGCTTCTTCTATACGGCGTTGATGTTCAATCCGAAAGACGTAGCGGAAAACCTGAAGAAGTCCGGTGCCTTTATTCCGGGTATTCGTCCAGGTGAGCAGTCTGCGCGCTACATTGATGGCGTTCTGACTCGCTTGACCATGTTCGGTGCTCTATATATGACGGCCGTCTGCCTGTTGCCCCAGTTCCTGGTGGTTGCAGCAAACGTTCCGTTCTACCTTGGCGGGACCTCGTTGCTGATCGTCGTCGTGGTTGTGATGGACTTCATGTCCCAAGTACAATCGCACCTCGTTTCGCACCAGTACGAATCCCTGATGAAGAAAGCCAACCTGAAGGGTTACGGCAGCGGCATGTTGCGCTGAGTACCCATAAGGTTCGAGGAGTTGGTGATGAAAGTTCGTGCATCGGTGAAAAAGCTGTGCCGTAACTGCAAGATTATTCGCCGCGAAGGTGTTGTTCGAGTAATTTGCAGCGCGGAACCGCGTCACAAACAGCGCCAAGGCTGAGTGTGATCCGCTTGAAGCCCGGCAGCTAGTGCGCTGCCGGGTTGATTATTTGTTATTACAGCGATATTATCTCGCGCCCTATTTCTTGGCTTCCGGGGCGTAGGTAGCTGTCAATTGGAGTCCCACTGAATGGCCCGTATTGCAGGCGTTAACATTCCAGATAACAAGCACACTGTTATCTCGCTGACCTACATCTATGGTGTTGGTCGCACTACTGCGCAGAAAATTTGCGCAGATACTGGGGTAAACCCAGCCGCAAAGATCAAGGATCTGAGCGACGAGCAGATTGAGCTGTTGCGTGGCGAAGTGGCGAAGTTCACCACTGAAGGTGACCTGCGTCGCGAAATCAACATGAAAATCAAGCGTTTGATGGACCTCGGTTGCTACCGTGGTCTGCGTCATCGTCGTGGTCTTCCAGTACGCGGTCAGCGTACCAAGACTAACGCGCGTACCCGTAAAGGTCCGCGTAAGCCGATCCGCAAGTAATCGCCCACGCGAATCGACAGGAAATTAATCATGGCAAAACCTGCTGCTCGTCCTCGTAAAAAAGTTAAAAAGACAGTGGTTGATGGCATCGCCCACATCCATGCATCTTTTAACAACACAATCGTGACCATCACCGACCGTCAAGGTAACGCGCTTTCTTGGGCTACCTCCGGTGGTTCGGGTTTCCGCGGTTCCCGCAAGTCCACCCCGTTTGCTGCTCAAGTAGCTGCTGAACGTGCTGGTCAAGCTGCGCTGGAATATGGCCTGAAAAACCTCGACGTCAACGTCAAAGGTCCAGGTCCAGGTCGTGAGTCTGCTGTCCGTGCATTGAACGGCTGTGGCTATAAGATCGCCAGCATCACCGACGTGACGCCAATCCCGCACAACGGGTGCCGTCCGCCGAAGAAGCGCCGCGTGTAATCCAGGAGATTGTAAAGAATGGCTCGTTACATTGGTCCAAAATGCAAACTCGCTCGTCGTGAAGGCACCGATCTCTTTCTGAAGAGCGGCGTGCGCGCGATCGAATCGAAGTGCAACATTGAAGCAGCACCTGGTATCCACGGCCAACGCCGCGGTCGCCAGTCCGACTACGGCACCCAACTGCGTGAAAAGCAGAAGGTCCGTCGTATCTACGGCGTTCTCGAGCGTCAGTTCAGCGGCTACTACAAAGAAGCTGCTGGCAAGAAAGGTGCAACCGGTGAAAACCTGCTGCAACTGCTCGAATGCCGTCTGGACAACGTTGTATACCGTATGGGCTTTGGTTCGACTCGTGCCGAATCCCGTCAGCTGGTATCGCACAAATCCGTCAGCGTAAACGGCCAAACCGTTAACGTCCCGTCGTACCAGGTTCGTGCTGGTGACGTGGTCGCGATTCGCGAGAAAGCAAAAAATCAACTTCGCATTGTCCAAGCTCTCGATCTGTGTGCCCAACGTGGCCGCGTAGAATGGGTAGAAGTAGACACTGAGAAGAAGTCGGGCGTTTTCAAGAACGTTCCTGCTCGCAGTGATCTGTCCGCCGACATCAACGAAAGCCTGATTGTCGAGCTCTACTCCAAGTAAGGGCTAGAAAATAGGTGCATCCATGCAGATTTCGGTAAATGAGTTCCTGACACCCCGTCACATTGATGTGCAGGTTGTCAGTCCAACCCGCGCCAAGATCACTCTCGAGCCTCTCGAGCGTGGTTTTGGCCACACCCTGGGCAACGCGCTGCGCCGCATCCTGTTGTCCTCAATGCCCGGCTGTGCAGTAGTCGAGGCCGAGATTGACGGTGTGCTCCACGAGTACAGCGCCATCGAAGGTGTACAGGAAGACGTAATTGAAATCCTGTTGAACCTTAAAGGTCTGGCTATCAAGCTGCACGGCCGTGACGAAGTTACGCTGACCTTGTCGAAGAAGGGTTCGGGGGTGGTTACCGCTGCCGATATTCAGCTGGATCATGATGTCGAGATCGTTAATCCCGATCACGTAATCGCTAACCTGGCGTCTAACGGCGCCCTGAACATGAAGCTCACCGTAGCTCGTGGTCGTGGTTATGAACCGGCCGACTCGCGTCAGAGCGATGAAGACGAAAGCCGCAGCATTGGTCGCTTGCAGCTCGACTCTTCGTTCAGCCCGGTTCGCCGTATCGCATACGTGGTGGAAAACGCCCGTGTCGAACAGCGTACTAACCTGGACAAGCTGGTTATTGATCTGGAAACCAACGGTACTCTGGATCCTGAAGAGGCTATCCGCCGCGCTGCAACCATTCTGCAACAGCAGTTGGCTGCGTTCGTCGACCTCAAGGGTGACAGCGAACCAGTGGTAATCGAGCAGGAAGACGAGATCGATCCGATCCTGCTTCGCCCGGTTGACGATCTGGAACTGACTGTACGTTCGGCTAACTGCCTTAAGGCGGAAAACATTTACTACATCGGTGATCTGATTCAGCGCACCGAAGTAGAACTGTTGAAGACTCCGAACCTGGGCAAGAAATCCTTGACTGAAATCAAGGACGTTCTGGCCTCCCGCGGTCTGTCCCTCGGCATGCGCCTCGACAACTGGCCGCCTGCAAGTCTTAAGAAGGACGACAAGGCGACTGCCTGATCGTCGTAATCACCGAACGTGAGTTTGGTAAGGAATGAACCATGCGTCATCGTAAAAGTGGTCGTCACCTGAGCCGTACCAGCTCGCACCGTAAGGCTATGTTCCAGAACATGGCGGTGTCGCTGTTCGAGCACGAGCTGATCAAAACTACACTGCCGAAAGCTAAAGAACTGCGTCGCGTTGCTGAGCCGCTGATTACTTTGGCCAAGACAGACAGCCTGGCTAACCGCCGTCTGGCTTTCGACCGTACTCGTTCGAAAGCTATCGTTGGTAAGCTCTTCAACGACCTGGGCAAGCGTTACGCTACCCGTGAGGGTGGCTACCTGCGCATCCTCAAGTGCGGTTTCCGCGCTGGTGACAACGCGCCTATGGCGTACGTTGAGCTGATCGATCGTCCAGTTGGCGGTGAAGCTGTATCCGCTGAGTAAGACGTCAGTCTGTAACGAAGAACCGGGCCTAGTGCCCGGTTTTTTGTGCGCGTTGAAAACTGGAATTACCTCGAGCGAATACACATTCAGCCCGTGCAGCTACTTTTGATATCCGTTCGGATGGATCGTTAGTTAATTTCTATCGATGGGTATGATTTAATAAATTTGATGGTGTCATCTTCCTGATCAATAATCGCTCCAAGCCGATTAGCCGGCAGTTCCAAGACTGACCTGAGGAAGATTGAGCATGAGCCAGAATAAAACCCTTACTACCGCCAGCGGCGCACCTGTCGCGGATAACCAGAATTCCCGTTCCGCCGGCCCACGCGGCCCGCTGCTGCTCGACGACTTTCACCTGATCGAGAAGCTCGCTCACTTCAACCGTGAAAACATTCCTGAGCGTCGTGTACACGCCAAAGGCTCGGGCGCTTACGGTACCTTCACCGTCACTCAAGACATCACGCAGTACACCAGCGCCAAGCTGTTCGATTCTGTGGGCAAGCAAACCCCGACTTTCCTGCGCTTCTCCACGGTGGGTGGCGAGCGTGGTTCGGCTGATACTGAGCGCGACCCGCGTGGTTTCGCGTTGAAGTTCTACACCGAAGAAGGCAACTGGGACATCGTTGGTAACAACACCCCGGTGTTCTTCATCCGCGACCCGCTGAAGTTTCCCGACTTTATCCACACCCAAAAGCGCCTGCCGCAAAGCAACCTGAAAAGTGCACAGATGATGTGGGACTTCTGGTCGCACTCCCCTGAGGCGCTGCACCAGGTCACCATCCTGTTTTCGGACCGTGGCATCCCGGACGGCTACCGTCACATGCACGGCTTCGGCAGTCACACCTACAGCTTGATTAACGCCAAAGGCGAGCGTCACTGGGTGAAGTGGCACTACAAGACCAAGCAAGGTATCAAGAACCTGGCGCCGGCTGACGCTGCACGCCTGGCGGGTACCGACCCTGATTACGCTCAGCGCGATCTGTTCGGTGCTATTGAGCGTGGTGACTTCCCGAAATGGCGCGTGTGCATTCAGATCATGACTGAGGCCCAGGCCAACGCTCACTACGAAAACCCGTTCGACGTGACCAAGACCTGGTCGCAGAAAGAGTTCCCGCTGATCGAAGTGGGTGAGCTGGAACTGAACCGCAACCCGCTGAACTACTTCGCTGAAGTTGAACAGGCGGCTTTCGGTCCAAGCAACATGGTCCCGGGTGTTGGCCTGTCGCCAGACCGCATGCTGCAAGGGCGCGTGTTCGCTTACGCCGATGCCCATCGCTATCGCGTAGGTACCAATCACCAGCAACTGCCGGTGAATGCGCCACGCAGCCCAGTCAACAGCTACCAGCGTGATGGTTCGATGGCATTCGGCTCCAATGGTGGTGCGGCCCCCAATTACGAGCCAAACAGCTACGCCGATGCGCCGAAGCAGGCTCCTCAGTATGCCGAGCCAGCCTTGGCCCTGAGCGGTGCGGCTGATCGTTACGATCACCGCGAAGATACCGACTACTACAGCCATGCCGGTGCGCTGTTCCGCCTGATGAACGATGAGCAGAAAGCCCTGCTGATCAACAATATCGCCGGCGCAATGGCGGGTGTTTCCAGCGACGTGGTGCAGCGCCAGTTGCAGTACTTCTTCAAGGCCGACCCGGCTTATGGAGAAGGGATCGCATCTGCACTGGGTGTATCGCTTAACTGACTCTAAACGATAAGCAGAACCGCCCTCATTTGGGCGGTTTTTGCGTTATTTAAGCTACTTTTCACCGGAAATCTTCACTTTTCTGCCGTTGGTCCCGTGACCTCCGGGTCATCATGGTTCAAACTACAGACTTTCAAGCAGGGAGATGTAGGGCGATGCAAGGTCACCCCGACGTAATCGATTACCTCAACACGTTGCTGACGGGCGAACTGGCAGCTCGTGACCAATATTTCATTCACTCGCGGATGTACGAAGACTGGGGCTTTACCGAGCTCTACGAGCGTATCAACCATGAAATGGAAGAAGAGGCACAGCACGCCGACGCACTGATGCGCCGTATCCTGATGCTCGAAGGCACGCCCCGTATGCGTCCCGACGACCTGGATACCGGCACCACGGTGCCTGAGATGCTCGCCAGCGACTTGCGCCTTGAGTACAAGGTCCGTGCCGCGCTCTGCAAGGGCATTGAGCTCTGCGAGCAGCACAACGACTACGTCACGCGGGAAATCCTGCGGGTGCAGTTGAATGACACCGAAGAGGATCACACCTACTGGCTGGAAAAGCAGTTGGGCCTGATCAAGCTGATTGGCCTGGAGAATTACCTGCAATCGCAGTTCTGATTCCTCCAGCTACTAAAAAGCCCCTGTCACTTACACGGTGACAGGGGCTTTTTCGTGGGGCTGAACAATCAGTCCTTGTCGCGAGCCAGCAGAGGCTTGAGGTAGAAGCCGGTGTGAGACTGCTTCATCTCCGAGACTTGCTCCGGTGTGCCGACCGCAATGATCTGCCCACCTTTGGAACCGCCTTCCGGCCCCAGGTCCACCAGCCAGTCGGCGGTCTTGATCACATCCAGATTGTGCTCGATCACTACCACCGTATTGCCGTGGTCACGCAGGCGATGCAGCACATCCAGCAATTGCTGAATATCCGCGAAGTGCAGGCCTGTGGTCGGCTCGTCGAGGATGTACAGCGTCTTGCCGGTATCACGCTTGGACAGCTCGCGAGACAGCTTGACCCGCTGGGCCTCGCCACCCGACAGCGTCGTCGCCGACTGACCCAGCTTGATGTACGACAGGCCAACATCCATCAGTGTCTGCAGCTTGCGCGCCAGGGCCGGTACCGCGTCGAAGAACACCCGCGCTTCCTCGATCGTCATCTCGAGGGTTTCGTGGATGCTCTTGCCCTTGTACTTGATCTCCAGGGTTTCGCGGTTGTAGCGCTTGCTCTTGCACACGTCGCACGGCACGTAGATGTCCGGCAGGAAGTGCATCTCCACCTTGATCAAGCCATCGCCCTGGCACGCTTCGCAGCGGCCGCCCTTGACGTTGAACGAGAACCGGCCAGGCCCGTAGCCACGGGAGCGCGATTCCGGCACGCCGGCGAACAGCTCGCGAATCGGCGTGAACAGCCCGGTGTAGGTCGCCGGGTTGGAGCGCGGTGTGCGGCCAATCGGGCTTTGGTCGATATCGACCACCTTGTCCAGGTGTTCCAGGCCCTTGATGCTGTCGTGAGCGGCGGCTTCCAGGGTGGTCGCGCCGTTCAGTGCAGTGGCACTCAACGGGAACAGCGTGTTGTTGATCAGCGTTGATTTGCCCGAACCGGATACACCGGTCACACAGGTCAGCAGGCCCAGCGGGATCTCCAGGTCTACATTGCGCAGGTTGTTGCCACGCGCGCCCTTGAGGTGCAGTGCCATCTTCTTGTTGCGCGGGGTGCGTTTGGCCGGCACGGCGATCTTCACGCGACCCGACAGGTACTTACCGGTCAGCGAGTCAGGATGCGCCATCACTTCAGCCGGCGTGCCCTCGGCGACAATATGCCCACCGTGAACACCCGCTCCCGGGCCGATATCGACCACATAATCGGCCAGGCGAATCGCGTCTTCATCGTGCTCGACCACGATCACCGTATTGCCGATGTCCCGCAGGTGCTTCAGCGTGCCCAGCAAGCGGTCGTTGTCCCGTTGATGCAATCCAATCGACGGTTCATCGAGGATGTACAACACGCCCACCAGGCCGGCACCGATCTGGCTGGCCAAGCGAATCCGCTGGGCTTCACCGCCGGAAAGCGTGTCGGCACTGCGGTCCAGCGACAGGTAGTCCAGGCCCACGTTGACCAGGAACTGCAGCCGTTCACGAATCTCCTTGAGGATCTTGTCGGCAATTTCCCCGCGGCGGCCCGTCAGTTTCAGCGTGCCGAAGTATTCGCAGGCATCGCCAATCGGCAGGTTGGTCACTGCCGGCAGGGTCTTCTCGCCAACCCACACATGCCGCGCCTCACGGCGCAGGCGTGTGCCACGGCAATCCGGGCAAGGCTGGGTGCTGAGGAACTTGGCCAGCTCCTCGCGCACGCTGGCGGACTCTGTCTCGCGGTAGCGCCGCTCCAGGTTCGGCACGATGCCTTCGAACGGGTGCGAGCGTTTGACGATATCGCCACGGTCGTTCAAATACTTGAAGTCGACGTTCTGTGAACCGCTGCCATGCAGGATGAATTTCTGCTGTTCGGCCGGCAGTTCGTTGAACGGCACTTCCAGGCTGAACTTGTAGTGCGAAGCCAACGACCCCAGCATCTGGAAGTAATAGACGTTACGCCTGTCCCAGCCACGTATCGCACCCTCCGCCAGTGTGAGGTCACCGTTGACCAGGCGCTTGATGTCGAAGAATTGCTTAACCCCCAGGCCATCACAGGTCGGGCAGGCGCCGGCCGGGTTGTTGAAGGAAAACAGCTTCGGTTCCAGCTCGCTGATGGCATGGCCGCAGATCGGGCAGGCGAAGCGCGCGGAGAAGATGATTTCTTCCCCGGGTTCGTCGTCCATCGGCGCCACCAGGGCAATGCCGTCTGCCAGCTTCAGCGCGGTCTCGAAAGACTCCGCCAGGCGCTGCTGCAAATCGGCACGCACCTTGAAACGGTCGACGACCACATCAATCGAGTGCTTTTTCTGTTTATCCAGCTTCGGCGCTTCGTCCAGCTCGTAGAGCTTGCCGTTGATGCGGGCACGCACGAAACCCTGGGCACGCAGTTCTTCAAAGACCGAAAGGTGTTCACCCTTGCGCTCGCGAATCACCGGTGCCAGCAGCATCAGCTTGGCGCCCTCCGGCTGGGCCAGCACCAGGTCGACCATCTGGCTGACGGTCTGGGCTTCCAGGGGAATGTCGTGGTCCGGGCACCGGGGAATACCCACGCGGGCATACAGCAGGCGCAGGTAGTCGTAGATCTCGGTGATGGTGCCCACGGTGGAGCGCGGGTTGTGGGAGGTGGATTTCTGTTCGATGGAAATCGCAGGCGACAGGCCTTCAATGGTGTCGACGTCGGGCTTTTCCATCATCGACAGGAATTGGCGGGCATAGGCCGACAGGGATTCCACGTAGCGGCGCTGGCCTTCGGCGTACAGCGTGTCAAACGCCAGGGACGACTTGCCGGACCCGGACAAGCCGGTGATGACGATCAGTTTGTCCCGTGGCAGGGTCAGGTCGATGTTCTTCAGGTTGTGGGTTCGAGCCCCACGAATCAGGATCTTGTCCAAGATGGCCTCGCACGGCGGGCGTAAATAATGCAGGAGTATACGGCTAAAGACTGGATGAATATACACTGTCAAAGTGCCGGGTGCAGCCTTACATGAAAGCTGCGCGGCAAAGCGCCGCATATACCCTCTCAATCGATGGGACTGGTAGAATCGCCGCCGGTTCACACGAGGTTTATCCATGCACGATCCCCACAGCGAACGCATGAGTGGCAGCGAGACCCGCGCAGCAAGCGGTCTGGCCCTGGTGTTCGCATTCCGTATGCTTGGCATGTTTATGGTGTTGCCGGTGCTGGCAACCTATGGAATGGATCTCGCAGGAGCGACCCCGGCCCTGATCGGCCTGGCGATTGGCGCCTATGGCCTGACCCAGGCGCTGTTTCAGATTCCGTTCGGCGTCATTTCCGACCGCATCGGCCGCCGGCCGGTGATCTACCTCGGCCTGATCGTCTTCGCCCTGGGCAGTGTGCTTGCGGCCAATGCCGACTCTATCTGGGGCGTGATCGCCGGACGCGTCCTGCAAGGCGCCGGCGCGATTTCCGCCGCCGTCATGGCACTGCTCTCCGACCTGACCCGCGAACAACACCGTACTAAGGCCATGGCGATGATCGGCATGACCATCGGTCTTTCGTTCGCCGTGGCGATGGTAGTTGGCCCGCTGCTGACCCGCGCGTTCGGCTTGCACGGCCTGTTCCTGGCGACGGGTGGCATGGCGCTGTTCGGCATCGTGATTGTCGCCTTCATGGTTCCGCATTCCACGGGGCCGTTGCAGCACCGTGAGTCGGGCGTCGCCAAGCAGGCATTGCTGCCGACACTCAAGCACCCGGACCTGTTGCGCCTGGATTTGGGTATCTTCGTATTGCACGCAATGCTGATGTGCAGCTTCGTCGCCTTGCCCCTGGCCCTGGTACAAAAAGCCGGGCTGCCCAAGGAGCAGCACTGGTGGGTGTACCTGACCGCGCTGCTGATTTCGTTCTTCGCCATGATCCCGTTCATCATCTACGGCGAGAAGAAACGCAAAATGAAACGAGTTCTGCTGGGCGCCGTCGCGACATTGATGCTCACTGAGCTATTCTTCTGGCAGTTCGGCGACAGCCTGCGGGCGCTGGTGATCGGCACGGTGGTGTTCTTCACCGCGTTCAACCTGCTGGAGGCTTCACTGCCTTCGCTGATCAGTAAGGTTTCACCGGCCGGCGGCAAAGGCACGGCGATGGGCGTGTATTCCACCAGCCAGTTCCTCGGTTCTGCACTGGGCGGGATCATGGGCGGCTGGATGTTCCAGCATGGCGGTTTGTCGGTTGTGTTCCTTGGATGCGCCGGGCTGGCTGCACTTTGGCTGGCCTTTGCTGTTACCATGCGCGAACCCCCATACGTCACAAGCCTGCGTCTGCCGTTATCGCCCGAAGCGATTCGTGAAGCCGGTCTGGTAGAGCGCCTGAAGGCCGTCGTTGGGGTAACAGATGCAGTCGTGGTTGCTGAAGAGGCGGCCATTTACATCAAATTGGACACCGAATTATTGGATCGCGCGACGCTCGAGCAACTGGTCAACCCAGTGCCGACAGCGCGCCCAGCCTAGGAGAACGTTATGGCCCGTGGGGTTAACAAAGTCATATTGGTCGGTACATGCGGCCAGGATCCCGAAGTTCGCTACTTGCCGAACGGTAACGCCGTGACCAACCTGAGTCTGGCGACCAGCGAGCAGTGGACCGACAAGCAAACCGGCCAGAAGGTCGAGAAAACCGAATGGCACCGTGTGTCGATGTTCGGCAAGGTTGCAGAGATCGCCGGTGAATACCTGCGCAAAGGTTCGCAGGTCTACATCGAAGGCAAGCTGCAAACCCGCGAGTGGGAAAAAGACGGCATCAAGCGTTACACCACTGAAATCGTGGTCGACATGCAAGGCACCATGCAACTGCTGGGCGGCCGTCCACAGGGCGACCAACAGGGCCAGGGCGGCATGTCCAACTCGGCACCGCGTCCACAGCAGCAGTCCCGTCCGCAGCCAACCCAGCAGCCACAGCGTGAGTCGCGTCCAGCGCCACAGCAGGCCGCTCCTCAGCCGGCAGCCGACTTCGACAGCTTTGATGACGATATTCCGTTCTAAGGTCGCTTGAGACCCAGAACTGTCGCGTAACACCAGAAAACCCCCGGTGGCCTTGGCCCCGGGGGTTTTTCATTGCGGACACGGCAAACCGCTAAACGTCAGTAGAAGCGGCGCTCACCACCAACTCCCGAAACCTCTCCAATACCGACGACGTATCACCTACCCGGGTAGCCAGGTGCAACGGCGCCACCAGGCTCCGGCACTCCGAAAGCTCCCGATAAACAATCCCGTCGCCCCGCAACCGTTGCATTGAGGCAGGCACAATCGAAACCCCAAGCCCCGCAGCCACCAGGCTCAACGTCGCCGTCATGCGCGGCGCCTCTTGCACAACCTGTGGGCTGAAACCTGCTTCGCGACACGCCACCAGAATCGCGTCATACAACCCAAGCCCCACCCGGCGGCGATACAGCACAAACGCCTCGGTGGCCAATGCCGCCAATGGCAGCGGCGTCGACGGGTTGATAGCCAGTGGATGATCGGTAGGGAGCGCCAGCAACATTGGCTCCACCAGAATTGGCTGGTCCTGCAACGCCTGCGTCCCGCTCAGCGGCGAGCGAATGAACGCCGCGTCGAGCTTTTCGTGCAGCAACGCGTCCAGCAGTTCACCGGTACCGGCTTCTTCCAGTACCACTGAAACGCCGACAAAGGTTTCCCGAAACAGGCGCAGTACGCTGGGCACAAACGGATGCAAGGCGGCAGAGCTGGTGAAACCAATCGCCAGGCGTCCGCGTTCACCTCGGGCGGCGCGGCGCACAATGTCGGCCACACCATCGACGCTGTCCAAGATATGCCGCGCCTCTTCCAGCAAGGCCAGCCCCGCAGTGGTCGGGCGCACGCCTCGTGGCAGGCGCTCCATCAGCACCACACCCAACTCGGCTTCAAGACTTTGCAGCAGGCGGGTCAGCGGCGGTTGCTGCATGCCCAGACGTTCTGCCGCGCGAGTGATATAGCCTTCTTCGGCAATCGCGACGAAGGCCCTGAGCTGCCTGAGTTCCAGCATAGGGATACTTTTCAGGTATGGGAGATGATCAATCGTGGCATTTGTTCTCATGGATCACAAGATTTAGGCTGTCCTCACTCCTCACAGAAGAAGGAATGCCGCAATGACCTGGTCAGCCAAGCAATACTCGATGTTCGAACAACAGCGCACTCGTCCCGTCCGGGATCTGGTAGCGGCCATCCCTGAGGGTGACGTGCGCACCGCTGTCGACCTGGGTTGCGGCCCGGGCAATTCGACTGAAGTCCTGGCTGATCGCTTTCCGCAGGCAGTGGTCACCGGCATGGACAGCTCTGATGACATGCTGGTGGACGCCCGCAAGCGCCTGCCCGCGTTGAACTTCGAATTGGCGGATATCGGCGCCTGGAACCCCGTGCAGAAATTTGACGTCATCCTCGCCAATGCGTCGCTGCAATGGCTGCCTGATCACGCCACGCTGTATCCGCATTTAGTCAATCAACTGACCTCCGGCGGCACCCTGGCGGTGCAGACGCCCGACAATCTTGACGAGCCGGCCCACAAGCTGGCGCGGGAAGTCGCGGCGGACGGCCCGTGGGCCGCAAAGATCGGCAGCGTCAAACACTATGAACGCCATACCGCGAGCTACTACTTTGAGTTGCTGAGCCAACACTGTTCCACCGTGGATGTATGGCGCACCACTTACCACCATCCGCTGGCAGGTTCCGCCGCGGTGGTGGAGTGGTTCAAGGGGTCGGCATTGCGTCCGTTCCTGGCGCCCCTGACCGAGTCAGAAAGGAACGCCTTCCTCGACGAGTACCTGGCGCGGATCACCAAGGCTTATCCAGCGCTGGCCGATGGCACCGTACTGCTGCCTTTCCCTCGGCTGTTCATCATCGCGACCCGTTGAACAACCCGGCCACGCGCTCGCTGTATTCCGCCGCCACTTCCTGAAGCAAGTGGCGCATCCAGCGGTGCGCCGGGTCGCTGTCGAGCACTTTGTTCCACAAGGTGAATTCGCGCAGCAGCGGCAATTCAAAGGGCGGCGCCAGTGCGCGCAATGACAGGAAGTCGCCATACAAGGTCGCCAGGCTTCTCGGGATCACCGCGACCCGTTGGGTGCCCACCAGCAGATGCGGCACCGTATTGAAGCTGCTGGTGGTCAACTCGACCCGGCGCGCCTGGCCATAACCCTGAAGGATTTTTTCACTGAAACTGGGTTCGCGGGCACTGCCGAAGTTGACCGCAATGTGCCCCAGGTTCAGGTATTGCTCCAGGCTGAGGTGCTCTCCCACCAGGCTGTTCTGCGACCAGACCACACACTGGTAGTCATCCTCGAACAACAACTCTTTGGCATGCAGATCCGACAGGTACTGATCGGGCATGATCACGAAGTCCACCTCGCCCTGGGTCAGCATTTGGTTGTAGTGATCGGAGGCGTGCTGGATGTCGAGGGTGATGTACGGCGCCCGTTGCTGCAGGCGTTGGGTCAGCGGGCCGAGAATGACCGTGGTCACAAAGTCGGTGGCGATCAACTTGAAGTGGCGCTTGCAGGTCAGCGGGTCAAATTCGGGCTTGTTGACGATCGTCGATTGAATATCCAGCAGCACTCGACGCACCGGCTCGGCCAGGCCTTGGGCGAGTGGCGTGGGCAACATCTTGCGCCCCACCTGCACCAGCAACTCATCATCAAAGTAATCGCGCAACCGCGCCAGCAAGCCGCTGGCCGCCGACTGGCTGACGTTCAGGCGCTGCGCTGCGCGCGTGATGTTCTGTTCGGTGAGCAGGGTGTCGAGGACCACCAGCAAATTCAAATCCAGGTGATGAAAGCGCATGGCCTTGCCTCCAGATGAGTATGGCGCGTTGTATCACTTTTTTTGGATGGATGGCATCCCGATAATCGATTGTTCGGATTGTTTGGCCCTCCCTATTATCGATTCCAGAAGCGGCAGGAGCGCCGGTTCTCAAAAGACCTTTCAAGACAAAAATAACAAGTCAGAGGTTGGTATTGATGAAACGGGACCGTATGAGCAGCGTCCGGCCGCCTTGCCAGTGGGCCACCCTTGCCGCAGCGCTTGCCGCAGTGGGCTGGGTCCATCACGCGGGTGCATTTGAAATCGACACTGGCGATTCAGACTTGCGTCTGCGCTGGGACAACACCCTCAAGTACAACGCTGCGTGGCGCGTCAAGGACCGGGACAGCAAACTCGTCAGCACGGTTAACCAGGACGACAGCGACCGTAACTTCGACAAGGGCCTGATCTCTAACCGGCTGAATATCCTGTCCGAATTTGATGCGCGCTATAACAACTTCGGCGCCCGCGTCAGTGCGGCCGGCTGGTATGACAGCGTGTATGAGGGCAGCAACGACAACGATTCGCCGGCCACCGCTAACCAGCGCTCAGTCAGCCATGACCACTTCACGGACGACACCCGCAAGCTTCACGGCAGCGATGCCGAGATCCTCGATGCGTTTGTCTTCGGCAAGGGCAACCTCGGCGAGCTGCCCACCAGCTTCCGCCTGGGCCGGCACACCGTGTTGTGGGGCGAAAGCCTGTTCTTCGGGGCCAACGGCATTGCGGGCGGGCAAGCACCGGTGGACATCATCAAGGCCACCTCAGTACCCAATACACCGTTCAAGGAATTGATTCGCCCGGTCAATCAATTCTCCGGGCAGGTCCAGTTGCGGCCGAACGTCTCGGTGGCGGCGTACTACCAGTTTGCGTGGGAAGAGAACCGCATCCCCGCCGTAGGCAGCTATTTTTCCACCTCGGATGTGGTGGGCGAGGGCGGTGAACGCTTGATTGTGGGTGGCCCGATCGGCCCCAACCAACAACCGCTGGCGTTCTTTCACGGCAAGGACATCAAGGCGGACGACAAGGGCCAGTACGGTCTGTCGCTGCGGTTTTCGCCTGAAGACTGGAACACCGATTTTGGTCTCTATGCGATCCGCTATCACGCCAAGGATCCGATGATTTACACCCGCGCCAATCCCGGCGGGCCCAACCCGTTGACCGGTCAACTGGGCGAATACCAACTGGTGTACGCCGAAGGGATTCGCGCATTTGGCGCCAGCTTCAGCACCTCGGTGGGCGATGCCAACGTTGCCGGTGAAGTCTCGGTACGGCGCAATACGCCGCTGGTGAGCGTGTCCCAGGCCAACCCGACGGGCCTGGGAGATAACGACAGCCATGCCTTGTACGCCGTGGGCAACTCGCTGCATGCCCAGCTCTCCAGCCTCTACTCGTTCAACAGCAACGGCATTTGGGATTCTGCCAGCCTGGCGGGTGAAGTGGCCTGGCACCGGCGCACCAGCATCACCAAAAACGCTGCCGCGCTCGACCCCAACAGCGAGCGCGATGCCTGGGGCCTGCGCATGAGCTTCACCCCCAACTTCTTCCAGGTGTACCCCGGCGTCGACCTGAGTGTGCCGCTGGGCCTGGGCTACAACCCGAAAGGGCGCTCGTCGGTGATCAGCAAATTCAACAACGGTGTGGGCGACAAAGGCGGCGATGTGAGCATCGGCCTGCAGCTTGAGTACCTGCAAACCTGGAAGGCCGGCCTCAACTACACGCACTACATCGGCGGCAGCGACAACTTCCTCGATAGCCGGAACGCCAACACCTATGGGCAACCGCTCAAGGACCGCGACTTTATTGCCTTTACCGTCCAGCGATCATTTTGATCGTGGCTGCATAACAACAATAAACAGAGGTGCGTTTCATGAAACTCCAACCGTTGATGCTCGCGGGTCTGTTGGTGGCCGTCGCGCCCGCAGGCTGGGCTGCAACCGACGCCCAGGCTCAGCAACTGAAGTCCACGCTGACCCCGCTGGGCGCCGAGCGCGCCGGCAACGCCGATGGCAGTATTCCCGCATGGGACAAGGGGTTTACCCAGGTTCCGGCTGGCGTCAACCCGGGCCCGCGCCTGCCGGACTACTTTGCCAGTGACAAACCGCTGTACTCGGTCACCGCGCAAAACGTCGCGCAGTACGCCGACAAACTCAGCGACGGGCAAAAAGCGTTGTTCGCCAAATACCCGACCTACCGCATCGACGTGTACCCGAGCCGGCGCACCGCCGCCGCGCCGCAATGGGTCTACGACAACACCCTGAAAAACGCCACAGGCGCGCACCTCACCCACGAGGGCAACACGCTGGAAGGCGCCAGTGGCGGCATTCCGTTCCCGATCCCGACTACCGGCGCCGAAGTGATCTGGAACCATCACCTGAGCTGGCGCGGCGTGGCCTGGAAGAACGACTACAACGTGTACGTGATCACCGCCAGCGGCCAGCGCATTCTTTCAGCCACAGTGCAGGCGCAGCGCGAGATGCCGTATTACTTCCAGGACGGTAAACCCGAATACAAAGGGGTGTACTGGATGACCCGCCTGGTCAACCTCGGCCCGCCGCAACGTGCCGGTGAAGCCTTGCTGGGCCGTGAGCCGCTGGATTACGCCAACGGCGGCCCGCAATCCTGGGTCTACCTGGCTGGCCAGCGCCGTGTGCGCAAACTGCCGGTGTCGTCTTACGACACGCCCACGCCCACCAGTTCCGGCGTGGCCAACTTCGACGAGGTCTCGGTGTTCACCGGCCCGCTCGACCGTTATGACTGGAAGATCGTCGGCAAGCAGGAAATGCTGATCCCCTACAACAGCAACAAGATCCTGCAACCGGCCAAGGACGACGCGATCCTTGGCGAGCGCTTCCTCAACCCCGACCACATGCGCTGGGAACTGCATCGGGTGTGGGTGATTGAAGGCAACCTGGTCGCCGGCAAACGCCACAGCATGCCCAAGCGCCGCTTCTACGTAGACGAAGACACCTGGATGGCCGTACTCGGCGACAGCTGGGACGCCAACCACCAACTGTGGCGCACCTACTTTCAACTGCCGTACCTGATGCCGCAATTGCCGGGGCTGGTGCGTGGCTTGTATGGCCAGTACGACCTGCAGACCGGAGCCTGGATGGCCCACAACGTGGTCACCGAAAAACGCGTGCACAACGATGTGGTCGCACCGTTCCCCGACAGTGATTTCAGCCCGGACGGCCTGGCTGCCGATGGTGTGCGTTGATGCGTGGGCAACCCGTATGGCTGGCGCTGGGCGTGTTGGCTATCTGCCTGGCAGGCCATGCCGCCGAGGCCCCCGTCAGTGATGTACTGCAGCGTCCGGCGTTGCAGGTGGCGGCACCGACCCAGGCGGTTCTCATCGATATCGCCCAGGCTGGAAAACGCCTGGTGGCCGTCGGTGAGCAGGGCTTGATCGTGCTTTCGGACGACGGCGGCAAACATTGGCGCCAGGTGCCGGTACCCACCAGTGCAAGCCTGACTTCGGTCAGCTTTGCCACCGCCTCGCAAGGCTGGGCAGTGGGGCATGCTGGCGTGGTATTGCACACCGTGGACGGTGGCGAAAGCTGGCACCTGCAACTGGACGGCAAGGCCGCCGCCCAACGCGTACTCGATGCCGTGCGTGCGACCCCGGATCCCTCCGCGCGGCAGCTCAAGGTGGCTCAAGGATTTATTGCAGACGGCGCAGACAAACCCTGGCTGTCGGTGCATTTCAGCAACGAGCGGGAAGGCACTGTGGTGGGCGCATTCGGCCTGATCCTGCATACCCAGGACGGTGGTGCGAGCTGGCAGTCCTGGGTCGATCGCCTGGACAACCCGGCGGGCAATCACCTGTACGCGATCGCTGCTCAAGGCCCACGGATGTACATCGCAGGAGAGCAGGGCACTTTGTGGACATCCGCAGACGGCGGCGCGCATTTCGTTCGGTTGCCGAGCCCGTATGACGGCAGTTTCTTTACCCTGAACCTGGCAGCCGATGGCACGGTCCTGGTGGCGGGATTGCGCGGAAATGTCTGGCGCAGTACCGATCAGGGCCAGCAATGGCAGGCACTGAACAACCCGTTCAGCAGCAGCGTGGTGGCGGCGCGTTCAGCCGGCGCTGGGGTGATGCTCGCGGACCAGAGTGGCCACCTTTTACTCAGTACCGAAGGCACTGCTTTACGTGAGCAAAGGCTGCCGGCCGTTGGCGCAGTGGCTTCCCTCAGTCAAGCGGGCGACGGCCAATGGGTCGTGGTGGGCGCACGCGGCATCAAGCGATTGGAACAGGTGAACGGGCAATGACGCATCTTCGTAATCCGCTCGACCTGCAGCGCGGCCCCGAGCACAGTCTCCAGGACTTCGACCGCCATTCCGGCTCGCTGATTGAACGGGCTTTGTTCAACCATCGCAGCCTGGTGCTGTGGCTGTGCCTGCTGTTGACCCTCGGCTTGGGCGTCGCCAGCACCCGCCTTGGGCTCAACGCCAGCTTTGAAAAAATGATTCCCACGGGGCATCCCTATATCGCCAATTACCTGGCCAACCAAAAGGAACTCACCGGGTTGGGCAACGCGGTACGCATCGCCGTCGAAGCGCCTGGCTCCTCCATCTACGACGCGCACTACCTGGAATTGCTGGCCCGTCTTAACGACAAAGTATTTTTGCTGCCGGGTGTCGACCGGCCCTTCATGAAGTCCCTCTGGACCCCCAACATGCGCTGGATGGCGGTGACCGAGGAGGGCGTGGAAGGCGGCCGGGTGATCCCCGATGACTACGATGGTTCGGCCAGCAGCCTGGAGACGGTGCGCCGCAACGCCACCCGCTCCGGTGAGATCGGCCAGACCATCGCCCTGGACGGCCACTCCAGCCTGATCTTCGTGCCCTTGATGGACATCGACGCGCAAACCGGCAAAGCCCTCGACTACAGCGCGTTGTCCCAACAGCTGGAGCAACTGCGCAGCGAGTTCCAGGCCCTGGGGCTGACAATTCACATCACCGGTTTCATCAAAGTGGTGGGCGACCTGATCGATGGGTTGCGCCAGGTACTGCTGTTCTTCGCGGCGGCGATTCTGATCGCCACGCTGATGCTCTACGCATTCACCCGTTGCCTGCGCAGCACCGTGTTGGTGATGGCCTGCTCGTTGATTGCGGTGGTCTGGCAACTGGGACTTGTGGCGTTGCTGGGGTTCGAACTCGACCCCTATTCAGTGCTTGTACCGTTCCTGGTATTGGCCATCGGCATGAGCCATGGCGCACAGAAAATGAACGGCATCATGCAAGACATCGGGCGCGGCATGCACCGGCAAGTGGCGGCGCGTTTCACCTTTCGGCGGTTGTTCCTCGCCGGCCTTACCGCTTTGCTGTGTGATGCGGTGGGGTTTGGCGTGTTGATGCTGATCGACATCAAGGTCATCCAGGACCTGGCATTGATCGCCAGCATTGGCGTTGCAGTGCTGGTGTTCACCAACCTGATCCTGTTGCCGATTCTCCTCAGCTATTGCGGCGTCAGTGCCCGGGCCGCCGCGCGCAGCCTGCGCAGTGAAGAGGCTGACCGGCACGGGCGCAAGCAACCGTTGTGGGTGTTCCTCGACCGCTTTACCCAGCGCCGTTGGGCCACCGGCACGCTGATGGTCAGTGCATTGCTGGCCGGCGGCGGCTGGTGGATCAGCCAGCAGTTGCAAGTCGGCGATCTTGACTCCGGCGCCCCGGAGCTTCGGGCCGACTCACGCTATAACCGCGACAACGGGTTTATGGTGGCTCACTACGGCGCCAGCAGCGATGTGTTCGCGGTGATCGTGCGCACACCTGACGGCGCCTGTTCCGACTACACCACCTTGATGCGCGTGGATGCCCTGGAGTGGCGCTTGCGCCAACTGCCGGGCGTGGAGTCCACGGCGTCGCTGGCCAGCCTGAACCGCAGCCTGTTGGTGGGCATGAGCGAAGGCAACCCAAAGTGGTATGACCTGACACAGAACCAGGCGCTGCTCAACTCCATCACCGGGCGGGCACCGCGTGAGCTGTTCAACCAGAGTTGCAACACCCTCACGCTCTACACCTACTTGCGTGACCACAAAGCCGTGACGCTGACGCGACTGGTGAACGAAGTCGAAGCCTTCGCCCAGGCCAATAACACCGCTGACGTGAAGTTCCTGCTGGCGGCCGGCAATGCGGGTATCGAAGCCGCGACCAATATCGTGGTCAAGCAGGCCAACCACGACATGTTGTACTGGGTCTACGGCGCGGTGATCGTGCTGTGCCTGCTGACCTTCCGCTCTTTGGCGGCGGTGGTCTGCGTGATTCTGCCGTTGATGCTCACCTCGATCCTGTGCGAGGTGCTGATGGTGTGGCTGGGCATCGGCGTCAAGGTCGCGACCCTGCCGGTGATTGCCTTGGGCGTCGGCATAGGAGTGGACTACGCGCTGTACGTCATGAGTATTTTGCTGGCGCGGCGCAAGGCGGGTGACAGCCTGTCCCGTGCCTATTACCAGGCGCTGCTGTTCACTGGCAAAGTGGTGATGCTGACCGGTGTCACCCTGGCAGTCGGTGTTGCCACCTGGGCATTTTCACCGATCAAATTCCAGGCAGACATGGGCATTTTACTGGCCTTCATGTTCCTGCTGAACATGCTCGGCGCACTGGTATTACTGCCGGCCCTGGCGCATTTCCTGCTGCCTGATGCACCTTCCGAACACCCGATAACAACAATAGGAAACCCTGCATGAACCCGTCCTCGCAAGCTGCCCCCGCGCCTCGCCCGCGCGGATCAGGCCCGTTGTTGTTGCTCGGCAGCTGCCTGCCGATTCTCGGCGGGGTGTTGATTGCCCCGGTGTTGCCGCGCATCGCCGAACATTTTTCCGGTACCGCCAACGTGGGGCTGATCGTGCCCATCGTGCTGACGTTGCCGGCGCTGATGATCGCGTTGTTTTCGCCGTTCGCCGGCTGGCTCTCCGACCGCGTCGGGCGCAAGCGCCTGCTGGTGCTGGCGATGTTGCTGTATGGCATCTGCGGGCCGCTGCCGCTGGTGCTGGACAACCTCGATGCGATCCTGCTCAGCCGTGCCGGCCTGGGCCTGGCGGAAGCGGCAATCATGACCTGCTGCACCGCGCTGATCGGCGACTACTTCGACGGCCGCGACCGGGTGCAACTGCTGTCGTGGCAAACCATCGTCACCTCACTCTCGGCCACGGCGTTTTTCATGCTGGGCGGGATCATCGGTGAGCACGGTTGGCGCCTGCCGTTTGCGGTGTACATCGTGGGCCTGCTGCTTGCGCCGTTGATGCACCTGGCGTTGCGCGAATCGTTGCGTGGCGCCAGTGCGGCGGTCGAAGTGGCGCTGGGCACGCGTTTTCCCTTGCGCTCGCTGTCGGTGATTTGCGGCATGACCGTGCTGGCGTCCCTGGGTTTTTTCATTGTTCCGGTACAAACCGGTTTCTTGCTGGAGCACATCGGCATTGATTCACCGCAGCGCATTGGCATGGCCATCGGCCTGGGCCATTCGGCGGTGTTTGTCGGTGCCCTGTGCTTCCGGCGCCTGAGCCGTTTCGGGCCGGGCTTGCTGCTGGCGCTGGCGTTTGTGGTCTCCGGCATCGGCATTTTGCTGCTGGCCAACGCCGTCGACTACCGCACGGCGGTCATCGCCGTCATGGTCAACGGCCTGGGCGGCGGGCTGGCATTGCCCACGGTGCTCAGCTGGGCACTTTCCACCCTGAGTTTCGAACACCGCGGCAAAGGCACCGGCCTGTTCAACGCGGGCTTTTTCGGCGGCCAGTTTGCCAGCCCGTTATTGGTCATGGCGTTGTCCGGTGCGTCCGATGGGCGTGTAGGCGCGGTGGCCATGGTCGGCTGGGGCCTGCTGCTGGCGGCCCTGGTTTCGCTGGTCGCGCCGTGGCTGGCCGGTGTGCGGCTGCTTGATCCGATTCAAGTGTCGGACGACATGGTCCTGCATTAACCGTTTAATTCCTTGAGGAATGCTCGATGAAACTCGCTACGTTGAAAAACGGCCTGCGTGACGGCCAGTTGGTAGTGGTCTCCAGGGACCTGCGCCATGCGGTAATCGCTCCGCCTTTTGCGACCTTGCAACAGGCGCTGGAGAATTGGGCCGAGGCCGAGCCGGTGCTGAGCCGGCACTACCAGTTGCTTAATCTGGGGCAAGCGCCCGAGTCGTTTGCGTTTGACCCCACACACGCCGCAGCGCCATTGCCCCGGGCTTATCAGTGGTGCGACGGTTCGGCGTTTCTCAACCACGCGCACCTGCTGCAAAAAGCCTTCAGCCTGCCGCCCATGGCCGATGAGCGCATTCCGTTGATGTACCAGGGCGCCAGCGACGACTTTCTCGGGCCCTGCGACGATGTGCCCTTGCCGGACGTGAATCACGGAATCGATTTTGAGGGCGAGTTCGCCGTGATCGTCGATGAAGTACCGATGGGCTGCCCCGCCGACCAGGCGTTGCAATACGTGCGGCTGGTGCTGTTGGTCAACGACGTCAGCCTGCGGGGCTTCCTGCTGCATGAAGTCAGCACCGGCTTCGGGTTTTTCCAGGCCAAGCCCTCGTCGAGTTTTTCGCCGGTGGCCGTCACCCCGCAAGCGCTGGGTGCCGCCTGGCACAACGGGCGGGTGTGCCTGCCCCTGAGCGTCACCTGGAACCAGAGCTGGTTCGGTGCGCCCCATGGCGCTGAAATGAGCTTCAGCTTCGCTGACCTGATCGCCCATGCCGCGCGCACCCGACGCTTGCGCGCCGGCACCATCATTGGCTCCGGCACCGTGTCCAATGTCGACCGCGCTGTGGGTTCGGCGTGTATTTCAGAGCGCCGGGCCATCGAGATGATTGACCACGGGCAGCCGCTGACCGGATTCATGAAGTTTGGCGACCGCATACGCATCGAAGCACTGGACAGCGAGGGCGAGTCGGTATTCGGCGCCATCGACCAGCGCCTGGTTGACTCCACCTTGCTCACTCAAGAGGCGCTTTCATGACTGAACGCAAACGTCGTCTGGTGGACCTGTCGGTCACCCTTGAAAACAACCCCTATACCGACCCGCCCCCGCTGCTGCCGAAGATCGAGTACGTCGACCACCAAGGCGGTATCCAGGAGCTACTCGCGATGTTTCCGGGCTTGTGTATCGACGATATGCCCGGCCAGGAGGCCTGGGCGGCCGAGCGCCTGAACATCACCACCCACAGCGGCACGCACATGGATGCGCCGTGGCACTACGCCTCGACCACCGATGGCGGCAAGCCGGCCTATGGCATTGATGAGATCCCGTTGGACTGGTGCCTGCGGCCCGGCGTAAAGCTCGACTTTCGCCACCTGCCGGACGGCCATGTGGTCAGCGCTGCACAAATCGAGGCGGAGCTGCAGCGCATCGGCCATGTGTTGCAGCCGCTGGACATTGTGCTGGTGAATACCCGTGCCGGTGCCTTGTTCGGCCAGCCGGGCTACCTGGACGCAGGCGTGGGGATCGGCCGCGAAGGCACCTTGTATTTGCTGGAGCGCGGGGTGCGGGTGGTAGGCACTGATGCCTGGAGTTGGGACGCGCCATTCAGCCATACCCGGGCGCGGTTTGCGGCCAGCGGTGACAGCTCGATCATCTGGGAAGGGCACAAGGCGGGAAGGGACATCGGCTATGGGCAGATGGAAAAACTGGCCAACCTGGACGCTCTGCCGGCCCACGGTTTTGAAGTGTCCTGTTTCCCCTACAAGATCAAACACGCCTCTGCCGGTTTTGTGCGGGCGGTAGCGATTTTCGAGGAAACCATTTAATCGGCGGCCTCCTGTGAGGCCGCACGGTTTCAGGTTTATTTTTGCGCGTTCAAATACGCTTCAGCCGACACCACGCTCGCATAAGCAAACCCCAGCGACGACATAAACGCCGCATGCACCTGGGCTGCCGGCACGACGCTGCCATTGAATTCCAGGTCCCGCGTGGCGCAGGCATCGTGGATCACGGTCACGCTGTAGCCCAGGTCCGACGCGGCGCGCACCACGCCGTCGATGCACATATGGCTCATGCTGCCCACCACCACCAGTTCGGTGATGCTGCGTTGTTCCAGCAGGGCCCGCAGGTTGGTTTCGCGGAACGCATTGACGAAATGCTTGAGCACCACGGGCTCGTCGGCCTGGTTCAGCACCTTGGGGTGCAGGTGTGCACCTTCCGAGCCCGGGGTGAAGAAGGGGGCATCGTCGGAGGTGAATTCGTGGCGTACGTGAATCACCGCATCGCCTGCCTGGCGAAATGCCTGTAGCACTTGCTGCGCCTTGTCTGCCGCCGCGTCCACTCCGTCTAGCGGCCACTTGCCCTGGGGGAAGTAGTCGTTCTGGATATCGATTAGGATGAGCGCTTGCTTGGCCATGTTGGTTTCCTTGTGAGGGTTGATGCGTCCAGTATCCTGGCTGGCGTGACGCCTGGGGATTGGCCGCACCGACAATAACAGAGGGAAAACTGACAATGGCGATCGTCGAGCTCGGCGTGCTGATCTACAGTGGTGCGCAAATGGCTGCCGTGCATGGCTTGACCGACCTGTTCGCGGTCGCCAACCGGATTGCGACCGAGCATCAGTCCGAGCAACTGCCGTCCCTGCGCATCAGCCATTGGCAGGCTGAAACAGGCGGTGCGCCGACCCGCGTATTCGACAGCCAGCCCGGCCCCGGGCACGCGCTGACGGCCTTGCTGATTCCACCCTCCATTGCCGGCTTTTCCGAGGGCCAGGCGTCCGCCGAATTGCTGGATTGGCTGCGCCAGCAACATCGGTCCGGGACCATTCTGGGCGGGGTGTGCGTAGGTTCGATCCTGATGGCGGAAAGCGGCCTGTTGGACGGTCGCAGCGCCACCACGCACTGGACGTCGGCCAAGTCCTTCGCCGCGCGTTACCCGGCGATTCGCCTGGAGGCCGACAAACCCATCGTCGACGACGGTGACTTGATCACCACCGCCGGCCTCATGGCTTGGTCCGAATTGGGCCTGCGCCTGGTGGACCGTTTGCTCGGCCCGAGCATCGCTGCCAGCACCGCGCGTTTCCTGGTGATCGAACACAGTGACAGCGCCAGTGAGTGCGGCAGTAACTTTGCGCCGATCCTTGCCCATGGCGACGCTGCGATTCTCAAGGTGCAACATTGGCTGCAGGCCAGCGGTGCGGTGGATGTTTCGTTGGCTGCCATGGCGCAGGAGGCAGGACTTGAGGAACGCACCTTCCTGCGACGGTTCCGCGCCGCCACCGGTTTGAAACCCACCGAATATTGCCAGCACCTGCGTGTCGGCAAGGCGCGGCAGATGCTCGAGTTCACCAACGGCACCATTGATCACATCGCCTGGACCGTGGGGTATCAGGACCCCGGCGCCTTCCGCGCCACCTTCAAGAAAATCACCGGGCTGGCGCCAAGTGATTACCGCAGCCGTTTCGGCGTGACGCCCACCAAGGCGCAAGCCTGAATCGTGCAGAACGCCGCGACACCTTGAGCACTTCGTGCAGAATAAAACAGGCCAAGTGCTATCGCTTTTCCCGCAACTGATTGATTCCCCTCGCGTTTAAACAAACGCCGCCTTGGCTTGATCCCTGCTACCGTTTCCTTACACACATGGCAGCAGAGCCAAGGGGGACGCATGACCCCGACAAATCGCAAAAAAATCGTGGTGGCGCATTCAATCCGTCCGCAAGCGCCATTGCACGAAGTGGAGACCAACCGCGCCCTGGCCCGTTGGCTGGCGCACGTCCTCGGGCTCAAATATGGCGGCAGCTATAACCCTGAGCAGCACAGTGGGCGCGACCTCTATCTATTGCCCACTCAGACGCTGGTCGGCGCGGCCCAGGCGCGGCAATTCGGCGTCAAAGGCCCTGAGGATCTGTGGGGCGGCTATGTCGATCACGATTTCATCTGCACCAAGGCCATCAGCCACGGTTTGCTGAATAAAAACGCGGTTGCGCCCGAAGGCTGGTCGCCGCTTTTTTCCGAGCGCATCCGCAATGTGGTGCTGGATGGGTTGAGTGTGCACGCCCTGGAAGATGCGCGGCCGGCGGCGACCCATTTGCTGTACACCGGGCCGATCCGTCTCAAGCCCGTGCATGCCTGCGCCGGTCGCGGCCAGGAAGTGATCCGCAGCCTCGACGAGTTCGACGCCATCCTCGCGCGCCCTGATGCGGCGCAATTGTTCAGCGACGGCGTGGTGCTGGAGCAGGACCTGAGTGACGTGGTCACCCACAGTGTCGGCCAGAGCTTTATCGGCGATCACGTCATCAGCTACTGCGGCGATCAATACCTGACCCGGGACGGGCAGGGCGAAGAGGTCTATGGTGGTTCCAACCTGTTGGTGGTCCAGGGCTACTACGAAGACCTGCTCAAGCTCGACCTGCCCGCTGACGTGCGCCTGGCCATCCAGCAAGCGCAGGTCTTCGATAACGCGGCGGATGAGGCCTATCCCGGGTTCTACGCTTCGCGGCGCAATTACGACATCGCCCAGGGCCTGGACAGCGACGGCCAACGCCGCAGCGGCGTGCTCGAGCAATCCTGGCGCATGGGCGGGGCCAGCAGCGCGGAAGTCGCGGCGCTGCAAAGCTTCGTCAACAATCCCGGGCTGCGGGCGATTTATGTCTCGTCGGTAGAAACCTACGTCGACCAGCCACTGCCCGCTGACGCGATCGAGGTGTACCGGGGCCCGGCAGAAAACAGCGACTTTCTTCTCAAGTACGTGACGGTCAAATCCTATGACGGCTAGAAGCGAAACCATTGCCATTGATATCGACGACGAACAGATGAGCGGGACCTTCCTCAGTCCCAAATCGAAAGTACCGGGGGTGTTGTTTGTGCACGGCTGGGGCGGGAGCCAGGAGCGTGACCTGGAACGCGCCAAGGGTATCGCCGGGCTCGGTTGTGTATGCCTTACATTCGACCTGCGCGGCCATGCCGGCAACGGCATTCCGTTATCTCGCGTCACCCGCGAAGACAACCTGCGCGACCTGCTCGCGGCCTACGACCGCCTGTTGTCACACCCGGCCATCGACACCTCGGCGGTGGCGGTGGTGGGCACCAGCTACGGCGGTTACCTGGCCGCCATCCTCACGTCACTGCGCCCCGTGCGCTGGCTGGCTTTGCGGGTGCCGGCGCTGTACCGCGACCAGGAATGGCTCAAGCCCAAGCGCGACCTCGATAAAGCCGACCTGATGGATTATCGCGGCACCTTTGTGCACGCCGAAACCAATCGCGCCCTGCATGCATGCGCGGCGTTTACCGGTGATGTGTTGATCGTGGAGTCGGAGACCGACGACCACGTGCCCCATGCCACCATCATGAGCTACCGCGCCGCCTGCCAGCAGACGCATTCGCTGACTCACCGGATTATCGACGGTGCGGATCATTCCCTGAGTGATCCGGTTTCCCAGCAGGCCTACACCTCGATCCTGGTGGACTGGATTACCGAGATGGTGGTGGGCGAGCGCTTGAGCATCATCCAGTCGTAGGCGTTTTCTTCACGCGCAATGCCTTGGCCTTGGCTTCGACCGCGAGGTACATCACCAGGGCCACCAGCAACGGCAGGATGAAGTAGATCGCGCGGTAGGCGATCAACCCCGCGAGCAGACTGCCGCGGGACGCTTCGTGCTGCAGCAAGGCAATGAACACTGCCTCCAGCACACCCAGCCCTGCCGGGATATGCGTGACCACCCCGGCAATGCTGCTGATCAGCAACACCCCGAGCACCACGGGGTAATCCAGTTGCTTGGGCAGCAGGGTAAAAATCACCGCTGCCATCAGCGACCAGTTCAGCGCGCCGAGCGCCAACTGCAACACTGCCATGCGCAGCGACGGCAGGCTGATTTCAATCCCGCGTATCGACCATGCACGCTTTTTCGACAAGCGACAGGCCAGCAGGTAACCCAGGCTCGCCAGTACCAACAGCACGCCGACGCCTTGCAACGCACCGCTGCTGAGCTTCCACCCCGGCGGCAATGTCACCAGCCCGCTGCTGAATACCGCGCCGGCAATCGCCATGTAGCCGAACCAGTTGGTGGCCAGGCTCAAGCCGAGGATCTTCGCGATGTTCCCGTTGCTCACCCCGAGTCGGGAATACAACCGATAGCGCATGGCGATGCCACCTACCCACGCGCTCAGGTTGAGGTTGAACGCATAGCTGATGATGCCCACCGGCAAAATCTGCTTCCAGCCCAACGGCTGGCGGATGTAGGTGCGACCGATCAGGTCGAAGCACGAATACACCAGGAAACTGCACAGGGTCAGCGCACCGGCGATGAGCAGCGTGCGCAGCTTGAAGTCGCCCAGGGTGTCGAGCACTTCGCTCCAGTCGATACGCCGGGCGAGCAGGGTGAACAACACGATCAGCACCAGGAAAAACACCACCGTCAGCGGTTTTTTCCAGCGTTTCAAGAAGCCGGGGCGAGCGCTTTCTTCAGCGATGCGAGCTTGGGTCATGATCCGCACGCTCCTCAAGAACGAAGGGTTTCAACCTCGGCTTGTGGGCCGGCAACCAGCCGGTCCACGACGGAAAATGCCGCAGCACATGGAACACCACGAAACCCACGGTCACCCGCCAGAACCAGCCGCGAGGCGCGCGGTTTTCCGGCATGGTCTTGCAGTGGTTCTGGCTCAGATATTCCAGGCGCTCGAACAACTGCTGGTTGAAGGCACGATCACGAACCAGCACATTCGCCTCCAGGTTCAGCGACAGGCTCAACGGGTCGAGATTGCTCGAACCCACCGTGCTCCACTCTTCATCCACCAGCGCCACCTTGCCGTGCAACGGACGCTGGCAGTACTCGTGGATCACCACGCCTTCCTTGAGCAAATAGTCATAGAGCATGCGTGCCGCCAGCTTGGCCAGCAGCACATCCGGCTGGCCCTGCATGATCAACTGCACGTGCACGCCGCGCCGCGCGGCATTACGAATTTCCCGCAGCAGGCGGTAGCCGGGAAAGAAATAGGCGTTGGCGATCACCACCCGCCGCTCGGCCTTGCGCAGGGCGTGCAGGTAGGCCTCTTCGATATCGGTACGGTGTTGCAGATTGTCCCGGTAGATCAGCCGTACCAGGCCATCGCCTTCGCCGGCAGCCCATGGCGACGGGCGTTGCTCGCGCCGCCAGCCGCGCCGCTTGCGCACACGCCGGCCACTTTGTGCGAGGGCGAAATGATGCAGGTCGGCGACTGCCGGGCCCTGCACCTGCACGGCATAATCCTGCTTGGCCTCGGGGCCGAAATCCCCCAGGTGATCCGCCGAGAAATTGATCCCGCCGATAAACGCCACACTGGCATCCACCACCACAATCTTGCGGTGCAGGCGGCGAAACCAGTTGGTGCGAAAACCCAGGGTCTTGGTGGCCGGGTCGAACATCTGCACGGTCACGCCGGCCTGGCTCAATTCGCTGAGAAACCCCGGTGTCAGCTCGCCACAACCAAAGCCATCGAGGCTGGCGACGACCTTGACGCCACGCTGCGCCGCCTCGATCAAAATGCCTTTGAGCTCGTTGCCGACCTTGTCTTCGAAAAGGATAAAGGTCTCCAGCAAGATCTCCCGCTGGGCCTGGCGCATCGCCTCGAACACTTTGGGAAAGTAGGCCTCGCCGTTCTCCAGCAACTCGATCTGGTTACCGCTCTGCCAGCCGTAATCCAGGTCCCGGGCCACGGCATCGTCCGGCGGTTGGTCGGTCGCGATGTGTTCCACCGCGACCTTTTCCAGTGGTGCGCTGTTCATAACTCGATCTCCACCGACAGCGGCGCATGGTCCGACAAGTGTGACCACGGGCGGCTGGTCAGGACTTGGGGCTGATGCACCTTGAGGTTGCGCACATAGATGCGGTCCAGCGGCAGCAGCGGCAGGCGCGCCGGGAAGGTGCGGGCCGGCTTGCCGTGGGTTTCGATAAACACTTCCCGCAGCCCGCAGTGGGCGAGATCGGCGCGCTGGCGCCAGTCATTGAAATCACCGGCGACAATCACCGGCGCGTCGGCGGGAATCTCGGCGACCCGCTGCGCGATCAGGCGCAGTTGCTGCTGGCGATGGACTTCCCGCAGCCCCAGGTGCACGCAGATGGCATGCACGTCCTGCACGTTGCCCGGCAAGCGCAGCACGCAATGCAGCAGCCCGCGACTTTCGTGGCCGCTCTGGGAGATGTCGAGATTGTCGTAGCGGATGATCTGGAATTTCGACAGCAACGCATTACCGTGGTCGCCATGGGGATACACCGCGTTGCGACCGTAGGCGTATTGCGGCCAGATACTGTCGGCGAGGAACTCGTATTGCGGCATGCTCGGCCAGTTGCTGTAGCGCTTGGGGTGGCGCTCGTGGGTGCCGTGGATTTCCTGGAGGAACACCACGTCGGCGGCCACACTGCGAATCGCCTCCCGCAACTCGGGCAATATGAAGCGCCGGTTGAGCGCGGTGAAGCCCTTGTGGGTATTGACCGTCAGCACCCTGAAGCGGGTGATGGTTTCGGTGGGCGTGGTTGGCATCAGTTCCGGATGGGTCATGACAGCACCCCCGTGTCCGGCAACTTGCCGGGTTCGGTGGCCAGTGCCTGGTCCAGGCCAAAACGCTGCAGTAATTGGCGCGCGTCGAAGGGCGCGCGCACCTTGATGTCGTTATCGAAGTAGCAAAACACCTCGCGCTGCTTGCGGGCGCGGGGTTTGTGCTTCGGGTCGATCAACTGTGCATCGGCGGGTTGTTTGCCGTGGCTCCAGCGTTCGATGCGATCGCCCCAGCGCTTGAGCGCTTCGGACGTATAGCCGCTGGCATACAGCGCTTTGTCCCCATGCAGGCGCAGGTACACAAAGTTGGCCGTGACGTCTTCCAGGTAGGGCCACTTGCCGGCTGTGTCCGCCACCACCAGGGCCACGCCGTGCTTGTCGAGCATCTCGACAAATTCCGGCACGGCGAAACTCTTGTGGCGAATCTCCACCGCATGGCGCAGCGGCTTTTTACCGTGGGCTTGCAGGCTCGCCTTGCCGTTCAGGCGCGGCTCATGCTCGCGGGCGAGGGCGGCGGCCTGCTGGGTAGTAGTGGGTAATTCGGCGAGAAAGGCTTCAAACAACGGCGGGTCGAATTTGAAACTGGGCGGGAACTGCCAGAGGATCGGCCCGAGCTTTTCCTTGAGTTCCAGCACCCCGGAGGCGAAGAAATTCGCCATCGGCTTGTGCACCTCCCGCAGCCGCAGGATATGCGTGATATAGCGCGGCGCCTTGACGCTGAACACAAACCCTTCAGGCGTGTCGCCATACCACTCGGCGTAGCGCTTGGGTGTTTGCAGCGCGTAGAACGAGCCGTTGATCTCGATGCTGTTGACCGCCCGTGAGGCAAACTGCAGCTCGCGCTTCTGGGTCAGGCCCTCGGGGTAGAAATCCCCCCGCCAGGGCGTGTAGCGCCAGCCGGAAATGCCGATATGAATCGCGGCCATGATGACTCCCGTGGGTTAACTGTGTGGTGACCTCCGTTTTAGGGTGACTGTGATGATCGGGAGAAAGTTTCGACGGTCCTACAGACGGCACCTCTCAAAATGTGGGAGCGGGCTTGCTCGCGAAGACGGTGGGTCAGTCGATATCTCTGTTGACTGACTTACCGCTTTCGCGAGCAAGCCCGCTCCCACATTGGGTTCTTTATCGCTGCGGGATCAGTGCCCGCCAACCACCCGGGTCGAGCTCTCGGCATACACCGGCCCCAGCCGGTCAAGGCGCCCGCTCCAGGCCGTCAGCGCCAAGGCCACCAACACCACCGAGCCGCCAATCCACGCCGTGTGGATCAAGCCCATGTGGGCGACGATCATGCCGCCGGCCCACGCGCCACCGGCAATCCCCAGGTTGAACGCCGCGATGTTCAGGCCCGAGGCCACGTCCACCGCATTCGGCGTGTGATGTTCCGCCTGGCGCACCACATACACCTGCAAGCCCGGCACGTTGCCGAAAGCGACCGCGCCCCACACCAGCACAGTGGCCAGGGCCAGCCACGGATTACCCGCGGTGAAGGTCAGCACAAACAACACGGCAGCGAGCAGGGCAAAGATGATTTTCAGGGCGCTGATCGGGCCGCGTTTGTCGGCCAGCTTGCCGCCCCAGATATTACCGATGGCCACCGAGATGCCATACACCAGCAACACCAGGCTGACGGTGCCGGCGCTGAAGCCGGAGATGTCCTGAAGGATCGGCGCCAGGTAGGTGAACGCGATGAACGAGCCGCCGTAACCCACCGCCGTCATGGCGTACACCAGCAGCAGCCGTGGTTGTTTTAATACTTGCAGTTGTTGCAACAGTGACGCGGGTTTGCTGTGGGCGATGTTTTTCGGTACGTAGAGCAGGCTGCCGATAAACGCGATCAAGCCCAGGGCCGAGACGGCGAGGAAGGTTTCGCGCCAGCCGAAGTGCTGGCCGATAAACGTCCCCAGTGGCACACCGGTCACCAATGCGACGGTCAGGCCGGTAAACATGATGGCAATCGCGCTGGCGGCTTTTTCCTTGGGCACCAGGCTTGTGGCGATGGTGGAGCCAATCGAGAAGAACACCCCGTGGGCCAGGCCGGTGACGATCCGTGCCAGTACCAGGGACTCATAACTCGGCGCTTGCCAGGCCAGCAGGTTGCCGAGGGTGAACAGCACCATCAGCGACAACAACAGCAGTTTGCGTGGCACTTTGCCGGTGAGGGCGGTGAGTACCGGCGCGCCGATGGCCACGCCCAGGGCGTAGAGGCTGACCAGCAGGCCGGCGGACGGCAAGTCGACACCCAGGTCGGCGCCGATGGTGGGTAACAGGCCAACGATGACGAACTCGGTCGTCCCGATGGCAAAAGCGCTGAGGGTCAGCGCGAGCAAGGCAATGGGCATGGCTGCAACTCCGGTGGGTTTCAATCAGGAGCGCAGTCTCGGGGTTCGGCTTGTGCGGAAAAAGACAGGTATTGGCATTTGATATTTGCCTGGGGCGCACGGATCGAAGTCTACGGGGAACGATCGGGCGTCAAACCCGTCAGTTCCTTACAGACCCTTCTGAAGGAGCCCGGTGTTTTGTTGAATTTAAAGACTGTGCTACTGCTCGGCACGCTGCTGTTCTGCGGCAGCGGCGCGCTGCAAGCGGCCACTGCCCCCGCGGCTCCAGCGCCTGCCGCCCCGGCCCAGCCGGAACTTTTGGTAGAAGGCGGCCTGCTCGGCGCCATCAGCTCCAGCATCGATGATGTGCAGGACAAACTCGACCTCAACCAGAACCTGGTCGACGCCTGGCGGCTGCGGGCCGACCGGGCGGCGGATGAGGTGGACAAGCTGGTCAACCAGCCGTCCGAACGTTCCTCGTGGAGCGTGGCCGGGGATTTCCTGTTGTTGTCCGGGGTGTGGATCGGCGCGTTCGCCGCGCTGACCCTGCTGGGGCGCTTTATCGTCAAGCGCCTGAGCCTGCAGCGGCATATCGCACCCCGCCAGCGCCTCCAGGCGTTGCTGGGTTACCTGATTCCCTACACGATACCGGCGCTTATCTGCCTGCCATTGACGCTCTACGTCAGCCACTTCCTGCCGACCTCGGTGGGCCGTGCGCTGGCGCTGTGTTTTGCCTACGCCACCAGCAGCGGCATTTTCTCCACCTCGATCCTGTTGTGCGTGATCGTCATGTTCAACGTCGGCCACAAGCGCCCGGCGGTGCAGATTATTCGGGACTACTGCCCCAAGCCGTTGTTCCTGATCGGCTTCCTTGCCGCCCTCAGCGATGCGCTGACCAGCCCACAGATCGCCCGTCAACTGGGGGGCAATATCACCGCCAGCGTCGCGATCTTCACCGGGCTGTTTGCCTCGGTGATCTTCGGCATGCTGGTGATTCGCCTGCGCCGTCCGGTGGCGCATTTGATCCGCAACCGGCCCCTGGCCCAGCGCCTGAAACACCCGGCGGTGCAGCAATCCCTGCGGGTGTTTTCCGGCCTGTGGTATTGGCCGATCCTGCTGATGGTGCTGGTGTCGGCGATCAACCTGATCGGCGCCGGCGACGACAGCCAGAAAGCCCTGCGCTGTGCGCTGTTCACCACGATCCTGCTGATCGGCACGGTGTTTCTCAGCACGGTGTTGCAGCACCTGTTCCAGTCCCGCAGCACGGTGGCGGTGCAGCGCAGCAGCGCCTACAAGGAACGGTTCCTCAGCCTGCTGCACGCGCTGTTGCGCATCGTGATGGCCATCGCCTTTATCGAAATACTCGGGCGTATCTGGGGCGTTTCGCTGTTTGAGTTTGCCCAGCGCAACTCCGTGGGCCGGGCCATCAGTGATTCCCTGAGCAGCATCGGTTTGATCCTGCTGGTGACCTGGCTGTTCTGGGTGGTGCTCGACACGGCGATTCAGGAAGCATTGAAACCCCCGGTCAACAAACGCTCCAGCCGCCAACCCAGCACGCGGGTGAAAACCATCCTGCCGCTGCTGCGCAACGCAGTGAAAATCATCCTGGTGGTGATCTGCGCGATCACCACCATGGCCAACCTGGGGATCAACGTCGCACCGCTGCTGGCGGGTGCCGGGGTGGTGGGCCTGGCCATTGGTTTTGGCTCCCAGCAACTGGTGCAGGATGTAATCACCGGGCTGTTCATCATCATCGAAGACACCCTGTCGATTGGCGATTGGGTGGTGCTCGACTCCGGCCACGCCGGTACCGTGGAGGGCCTGACCATCCGCACCCTGCGCCTGCGGGACGGCAAGGGGTTTGTGCATTCGGTGCCGTTCGGGCAGATCAAGGCCGTCACCAACCAGTCGCGGCAATTCGCCTATGCGTTCTTCTCGGTGCAGTTCACCTACGACACCGATGTCGACAAGGCCGTGGAACTGATTCGCGAGGCGGGGCAGTCGATCCGCGACGACGTGTTCCTCAAGTACAACCTGCAAGGGCCGCTGGAGGTATTTGGCGTCGACAAGATGGACCTCAACGGCGTGGTGCTGACGGCGCAGTTCCGCACGGTGTCGGGTGGGCAATATGCGGTGAGCCGCGCGTTTAACCAGCGCTTGAAAAAGCTTGTGGATAACTGTGCCTTTGTTCACTTCGCGCAAACTTATCCACAGCAGGTGATGCTGCCGCAGCGGGTCGGGCAGCAGGTGGATGAGCCGGAGGAAGAAGTGCCTTTGTCGGTGGTGCTTACCGAGCAGCCTAGAACCCAATAGTTTTGTGTTGAGGCCGCCGGCCTCTTCGCGAGCAAGCCCGCTCCCACATTCGACCGCATTCCAAGGGCGGAACCGGATTGAAAGTGGGAGCGGGCTTGCTCGCGAAGGCGTCATTACGGGCGCTGCACGAGTCAGCGCCTGATCAGTTTTTCCCGCACCAACCCGGCCTCCTGCTGATCCAACTCCAGCAACACCTGCTGCTTGCCGGCAATCTCCACCGCCGCCGGCAAACCATCCCGGTACACCAGCCGATTACCGCTCAACGCCGGCACCTTGCTACCCGGCAGCAGCGTACCGACCAGGTTCAGCGGATCCGCCCCACACACGGCAATCAAGCTTCCATCGTGAGGCCGCCGCCGAACTTCCCGCAGCAGCGGAATCGCTTCCGGCAACGCAAACTGTTCCCCCGCCAAACCACTCACAAACCGCCCGCCACGAATCTCGCCCCGGGCCTCCAGCCGGTGGAACGTACGCAGCAATTCGCGCCAACTGGGCAGCCAGTCCGCCTCGCGCTCCAGCAGGCGCCAGAACACCACCCCGTAGCGGCGCAGCAAGGTCATCGCCACATGCTCCAGCGTCTCGGCCGAGTGAGCCCCCGGACGTGTGCCATCCGCCACCGGCGCCCGCCGTACCAGGGCCCAACGCCCGGCATCGTCCATCCCGCCGACAAACGCGCCACGCCCGCGCCGACTGCTGCGGGCCTGACGTTTGCTCGCCGGCGTGGTCAGGGCGCGCAGGCCGGCAAAACTGTCGGCGTTCGCCAGCCCCGCGCCCACCAGTTCCTGCAACGCGGTTTCCAGTTCGCTGCGCAGCAGATGGGCTTCGTGGATCAATTCATCGAAAAACAGCGCGCCGTTTTCCCGCAGCGCCTGATGGACTTTCTGTGCCTTGGGCGACAGCTCGGTACTGTCCGGCGCTTCGGTCAGTCCACTCCACAATGGCACCTGGCTGCGGGGCAACAGCACCACTGGCGTGCTGCGCAGGGCCGTCGCGCCGGCCTTGTTGCTCAGGCGTGTCCACACCACTTTGCCGCTGCGGCACAAATCGTCCAGCCAGTGGGGCGCGTAATCCTTGATTCGTGCGCTGAGCAAATCGCTGTCCCAGGCCGAAGTGGCTGCGGCGTACCCTTCCAACTGCGCGACGATCTGCGGTAACACCGCGCTGCCCTGGCCGCGGGTGCCGTTCGACAGGTGCTGCCAGTCGAATAGAAAACGCATGAAATCCTGCAACGCCACCGGCTCGATTTCCCGGCGCAGACGCTTGACCGTGTAGCGGTGAATGCGCGCCAGCAGGTGGCGTTCGCACCATTGTTCGGCGCTGGCGCCGGGGCTGAAACGGCCGCGCAGCACGTAGCCTTCGCTCTCGAGCCGCGCGAGTGCCTGTGATACGTCGGCCACCGGCAAGGCCAGGGGCGCGGCGATCTCGATCAGCGTCAATGGGCCGAAGCCGCTCAGGCGCGCCCGCAGCACTTCCACCAAGGCTTCATCGAAGGTCCAGGGCCCATCGAAACCGGGCAACAGCGGCAGCTCGTTCGGGTAGATCGCCGTCAAACAGCTCAAGCGCTCCAGAGCGACCCAAACGGCCTGGTCGGTACCGCTCTGCAATCGGCTGGCGCGCCCACCGTCGGCCAGGGCTTGCAGCCATTCTGCCCACTGCGCCGTGACCTCCGATTCGGCAATGCACGCCAAACTCATCAGCGCTTCATGCATCTCGTCCAGGCCATTGGGCGCCGGCCAGGCTTCCTCGCACACACCGGCAATCGCTTCGGCATCCAGCGCGCCAAGGTCATCAGTGCTTTGCGGGTCGCTCCAGCGCCGGTTGAGCACGGCCTGGGTGCGGCGCTCCTCCAGCGGAGCGTCGTCGAGAAAGGTGTAGGGGCGGGCGCTGAGAATCTCTGCTGCGAGTGGCGACGGCGCCGGCAGATCACGGCTGATCAGGCGGATTTCGCCGCGCTCCATGCGCCGCAACAGGGCCAGCCAGCCTTCGCTGTCCATGGCCTCGTGCAGGCAGTCGTCGAGGGTTTGCTCCACCAGCGGATGCTCGGGCACTTCGCGCTCGCCGGCGAGGTTTTCCAGGCAAGCGATCTGGTCGGGGAACACACTGGCGATCAGGTCTTCACTCTTCATGCGCTGGATCTGCGGCGCCACCTTGCGCCCACCGGTGTAGCGCGGCAATGCCAGGGCCACCCCGGCATTCCAGCGCCAGCGCACGCCGAACAGCGGTGCATCCAGTACCGCCTGGATCAGGATGTGCTCGGCCGTGTTGCTGTTCAGGTAGCGCCACACCTCATCCAGCTCAAAGCTGTGACTGGTGGACAGCGACAACACGATCGCATCCTCGCTGGCGGCGGCTTGCAGTTCGAAGTTGAAGGTGCGGCAAAACCGCTTGCGCAGCGCCAGGCCCCAGGCGCGGTTGATGCGACTGCCGAACGGCGTGTGGATGATCAATTGGGTGCCGCCGGACTCGTCGAAAAACCGTTCCATGATCAACGTGTCCTGGGACGGCAGCGCGCTCAGCGCCAGCCGCGCCCGCGCCAGGTAATCCAGCAGTTGTTCGGCGCTGGCCAGGTTCAGGCCGAGGGTGCCGGTGAGCCAATCGAGCGCCGGTTGCAGGTTACCCGGCGTGGCGCCCAGCAGCGCGTCCAGTTGCCCCTGAAAACGCGCCACGGCAAACGACAACTCGGCACTGCGCCCCGGTGCTTCGCCGAGCCAGAACGGAATGGTCGGCGGCTGGCCGTGGGCATCCTCGACCCGCACCTTGCCGGGCTCCACTCGCAGGATGCGGTAGGAGGTGTTGCCCAGCTGGAAGATATCCCCGGCGATGCTTTCCACCGCGAAGTCTTCGTTGACGCTGCCGATGTTCAGGCTTTGCGGCTCAAGCAGCACGCTGTAGTCGGCGTTGTCGGGGATGGTGCCGCCGCTGGTCACGGCGGTGAGCTTGGCGCCCCGCCGACCACGCAGGGTGCGGGTGATGGCGTCGCGGTGCAGGTAGGCGCTGCGCAGGCCCTGGCGCCCGTTGTAGCCTTCGGCGAGCATTTGCAGTAGTGCCTGATAGTGACGCTCATCCAGCTCGGCGTAGGGCGCGGCGCGGCGGATCAGCGTGAGCAGGGCCTGTTCCTGCCATTCCTGGCAGCTGACTTCGGCGATGATCTGCTGGGCCAGCACATCCAGCGGCGCAACCGGGATCAGCAAGGTGTCCAGCTCGCCCCGGCGCACGCAGTCGAGGAGGGCGGCGCATTCGATCAGGTCGTCACGGGTGGTGGCGAACAACCGGCCCTTGGGCGTGCCGCCGACCTGATGCCCGGAGCGTCCGACCCGTTGCAGAAAACCGTTGATCGAGCCGGGCGAGCCGATCTGGCACACCAGGTCGACATCGCCGATATCAATCCCCAGTTCCAGCGACGCAGTGGCGATCAACACCTGCAGCTCACCGGCCTTGAGCCGTTGTTCGGCGTCCAGGCGCATTTCCTTCGCGAGGCTGCCGTGGTGGGCGGCGACGGCGGTTTTGCCCAGGCGCTCGCTCAAGTGCCGGGCCAGGCGTTCGGCCAGGCGCCGGGTGTTGACGAAAATCAGCGTGGTGCGGTGTTGCCTGGCCAGTTCGGCGAGGCGGTCGTAGACCAGCTCCCACACGTCGTTGGCCATGACGGCCGACAGCGGCACCGGCGGCACTTCGATATCCAGGTCCCGTGGGCGTGCGTGGCCGATATCGACGATCTCGCAAGGCCGGCCGGTGCCCACCAGAAAGCGCGACACCGCCTCGATGGGCTTTTGCGTGGCGGACAGGCCGATGCGGGTCAGCGGTTCGCTGCACAAACCCTGCAGGCGCTCCAGTGTCAGGGCCATGTGGCTGCCGCGCTTGCTGGCGGCGATGGCGTGGATCTCATCGACGATCACCGTGCGGGTGCTGGCAAGCATCTGCCGGCCGGAATCCGAGCCGAGCAACACGTAGAGCGATTCCGGGGTGGTGACCAGGATGTGCGGCGGGTGCTTGCGCATCAGGGCGCGGTCTTTCTGTGGGGTGTCGCCGGTACGCACGGCGGTGCGGATCGCCAGCGGTGGCAGGTCGAGGCGCTGCAAGTGCTCGGTGATGCCGGCCAGCGGGGTTTGCAGGTTGATCTGGATGTCGTTGGAAAGAGCCTTCAGGGGCGAGACGTAGACCACCAGCGTTTGGTCTGGCAGTTGGCCGCCATTGGCCAGGCCTTGGTGCACGAGATCGTCCAGCACCGCGAGAAAGGCAGTCAGGGTCTTGCCGGAGCCGGTGGGTGCGGCGATCAGTGTGGAGCGGCGCTGGCGGATCAGCGGCCACGCCTGGGCCTGGGCGGCGGTCACCGACGGGAACGTGCTGCGGAACCAGGTGCTGACGGCGGGGTGGAAACCGTTCAAGACCGTGTCCGTTGATTCAGGAAGGTTCATCCCCAATTTATGCGGCCGGCCCCGGCAACTTGCAACCCCGGGATGCATTCCCTGTGGTGAGGGATCTTGCTGCGGTAAGGGAGCTTGTTGTGGCGAGGGAGCTTGCAGTGGCGAGGGAGCTTGCTCCCGCTGGAGTGCGCAGCGCTCCCGCTTTTTTGGGGCCGCTACGCAGCCCAGCGGGAGCAAGCTCCCTCGCCACAAGAAGCTCCCTGGCCACAGCATGCTCCCTAGCCATAAAAAGGCTCTCTCTACTTAAAGCCCCCCCGGCCGCAATCGGCGGCGCACTTTATAAGTGACGGTTGCGCTACAAACCCGCAAAATGCAACGATTCTGGCAAATGCCAACGGCATGGCTCACAAGCCTGTCGATAATAACCATCGTTCCAAACAGACCGGGCCTGCTCAATCTATGCGAATGCGCCTTATGTTACTGGGCGGCGGGAATGCCCTCGGGCAGGCGCTGATTCGCCTCGGTGCGGAGGAAGACATCGGTTTCCTCGCCCCGCGCCCGCCCCAAGACGGCTGGGATGCCGCGAGCCTCACGCAACTGCTCGACGACACCCGTCCCGATGCCTTGATCAATCTCGCCTATTACTTCGACTGGTTTCAGGCGGAGACGGTCAGCGAGACACGCCTGGCCGCCCAGGAATATGCGATCGAGCGCCTGGCTGAACTGTGCCAGCACCACAGCATCACCCTGCTGCAACCGTCCAGCTACCGGGTGTTCGACGGCTCCCGCGCCACCGCCTACAGCGAGAAAGACGAACCCGTGCCCTTGGGCCTGCGAGGCCAGGCGTTGTGGCGCATCGAGCAGAGCGTACGCGCCACCTGCCCGCAGCACGTGCTGTTGCGTTTCGGCTGGCTGCTGGATGACAGCGTCGACGGCACCCTCGGGCGCTTCCTGGCCCGTGCCGAAAAACCTGACGAACTGCTGATGGCCGACGACCGCCGGGGCAACCCGACGCCGGTGGACGATGCCGCGCGGGTGATCATTTCGGTGCTTAAGCAACTGGATTGCGCCGCGCCGTTGTGGGGCACTTATCACTATGCCGGCCACGAAGCGACTACCCCGCTGGCGCTGGGGCAGGCGATCCTGACCGAAGCGCGCAACTTCCACCCGCTGGCCGTGGAAGCTCCGACCGCCCAGGCCCACGCCGCCCGTCCGGATGCAGCCGACGAGCCGCAACACGCGGTGCTGGCCTGCAAGAAAATCCTCCACACCTTCGGCATCAAGCCACGGGCATGGCGGGCCGGGCTGCCGGCGTTGCTCGACCGGTTCTATCGACACGGTCAAACATAAAAAAGGCGCCTGAAACAGGCGCCTTTTTTTGTGGCGGTGCGCGGACGGTTAAAAGTGATATGTGTTGGCAAGTCGGATGCGCCACGGGATACGAAAAATTTGAAACCTTTGGTGCGCCCGGTCATCCATGCCAATAGGGATTGATTGTGCTTACGGCTCGTTCAGCAAAAGCAAAAGTCTGCATTCAGAAGAAGACTTCGCCCATCCAGCCATGGGCAGCCTAAAAGAGGAGCCCCACCCATCATGGCAACACATTCTCCGGTGAATGGTTCGCCGCCGCCTCACGATGATGTGTATGAGGAAGCGCACGACCTGCAGTTCGCTTTGAGTGCCGCCGGGCTTGGTATATGGCGCCTGGATTTGACGACGGGCGAGCTGAAGAACTCGGCCACTTGCCGCCTCAACTTCGGACTCGAACCACAGATACCGTTCAGTTATGAACACATGCAGCGCCTGGTGCACCCCGAAGACAGAGGCCGAGTGGCTGACGCATGGGATCGCTCGATCGCTCAACGCTGCGCCTACGACGTTCACTACCGGATCGTCACGCCCCACGGTGAAACTCGCTGGCTGCACGTGTGCGCCAGAGCCCGTTACGCCGATGACGGTCAGCCCGTCGCGATGACGGGAACCGTTCAGGATGCGACCCAGGAGCAGTTACTGCAGTCGCAAAACATGGAAGCGCTGGGGCGGATAACGGGCCGCGTGGCTCATGACTTTAACAACCTGCTGACGGTGATCCGTTCTTCAGCAGATCTTTTGACGCGTCCGTCAGTATCGGAAGAGCGGCGGCTGCGCCTGGTGCAAGCCATTTCCGAGGCGGTAAAGCGTGGTTCTCACTTCACCAGCCAATTGCTGTCCTTCGCTCGCAGGCAAACCCTCCATCCCGCACCGCTGGACGTCAATTCAAGCACGTTGGCCATGGCCGATACGATTGCTTTGCGGGTTGGCACAGGCATCAACGTACGCATCGAGTCCACAGCAGCACCCTGCGTTGTTCACGTTGACCCAGAACAGTTTGAAACCGCCATTCTCAATATGCTCATGAATGCCCGAGACGCCATGCCTGATCACGGTGAGGTGGTCATCCGTGTTGAGTCGATGGACCTTATCCCTGCGTCCAATGGTCATGCCCTTATGAACGGAAGTTACGTTGCCGTCTCCATCACAGACAATGGTTCGGGTATCGCACCGCTCAACCTCGACAGAATCTTTGAACCGTTTTTCTCCACCAAAGGCAACGGCCAGGGAACCGGGTTGGGGCTCAGCCAGGTATTTGGTTTTGCCAAGCAGTCAGGGGGGGAGATCAGGGTAGAGAGTCGTCCTGGTCAGGGAAGTACGTTCACGCTTTATTTGCCCCGCGCTTGAACGGGCTGAGTGGATAGCCCGATTGCACAAATGGAGTTAGCATCGTAAACCTTCGGCTCAAGAGCCTGTTGTTCACATCAGGGTTGCATTGTGGAAAAGCTAAATCGCCTTCAAAGCGGAATAGAAGGGCTGGATGCTCTGCTCAAGGGTGGGCTAGTCGCAGGTGCCTCCTACATCATCCAGGGGCGCCCGGGATCCGGTAAAACCATCCTCGCCAATCAGCTGGGGTTTAACCATGCGCGCAATGGGGGCCGTGTACTGGTCGCCACGTTGCTGGCCGAATCCCACGACCGTTTATTTCAGTTCCTCTCGACCCTGAACTTCTTTGATGTTTCCCGGGTGGGGGCTGAAATTCAGTTCGTCAGTGCGTTTGACACCCTTGAGAACGAAGGTCTCGATGAGGTGGTCAAGCTGCTTCGGCGTGAGATCAGTCGCCAGAAGGCCACCGTGTTAGTGGTCGATGGCTTGCTCAATGCACGCTCCAAGGCTGACTCGCCCATCGACACCAAGAAATTCATTTCCGAGCTGCAAGGGCACGCTGCGTTCGCCGGTTGTACGGTGCTGTTTCTCACCAGTTCCCGGTTGGACGACGGCAGTCCCGAGCACACCATGGTTGATGGTGTGATCGAGATGGGTGAAGAGCTTCACGGCAGCCGTTCAGTGCGCCGTATTCAACTGCGCAAGACTCGCGGCAGTGGTGCACTGACCGGATTGCACGAGTGTGAAATCACCGACGATGGCCTGGTAGTTTATCCGCGTCTGGAAAGCCTCTACAGCCATCCGTCTTTACCTGACAGTGCCGATCTGACGCGTATCACCAGCGGCATCGGTTCGCTGGACGCCATCATCGGCGGTGGCCTGCACAGTTCCTCCGTTACCCTCGTCATGGGGCCTTCCGGCGTCGGGAAAACCACGTTGGGGCTCAGGTTTATCGCTGAGTCGACAGTGGAAGCGCCGGGCCTGCATTTCGGTTTTTATGAAAGCCCGCAGCGGTTACGCCTCAAAGGCCAATCGCTGGGTATTGATATCAAGGGTATGGAAGAAAGTGGTGCGCTGAGTCTTGCCTGGCAACCCACGACAGAAGGCCTGCTCGACGGTCTCGGCGCACGGCTGCTGAAAATGGTTGAGGAAAAGGGCATCAAGCGCCTGTTCATCGACAGCTTGAGCGGCATGACCCGAGTGTCGACGAACCCGGCACGTATCACTGATTTCTACAGCGCCCTGATGAGCGAGCTTCGTGCCCGTGGCGTAACGGTGTTTGCCTCATGGGAGATGCGTGACGTTTTTGGTTCGGAGGTCAGCTCTCCAACCCCGGACCTCTCCAGTATTGTCGATAACCTGCTGCTGATGCGTTTCTTCGAGATTCAATCTGAACTAAGAAGAATGCTTTCGATTCTTAAGGTACGAGACAGCTTCTACGATCCTTCGCTTCTTGAAGTGGTAATCCATGAACACGGCGTTGACTTGAAGAAGGCATCAAGAAATGCATTGGCTGTCGCTGATGATTCCTGGCGGCCGGGCTCAACGTCCAAAGTCTCTGATTCGGGTTGAATTGACATGACCACCATCCTGGTCGTCGACGACGAGTATTTGATCGCTGACATTCTCGGCTATGCGCTGGAGGATGAGGGGTACATGGTCGTAAAAGCGAGCAATGGCCAGAAAGGACTCGAGGTCCTGGAGCGCGAGCGGCCAGCGTTGATCATCACCGATTTCATGATGCCGGTCATGGACGGCCTGGAGTTTGCCGAAGCGGTTCGCGCCCTGCCGGCAGTCAATCACCTGCCCATCATCCTGATCAGCGGAGCCCAGGCTCATATTGGTATGGAGCGGTCGGACTTGTTCAATGCAGTGTTGAAAAAGCCGTTCAACATTGACTTGGTCATCGCTGAAGTTCGCCAGCTCCTGGCTGAAGCCTGATTCGCAGCACACGGGCGTGTGCGTGGCTTCTGATTGGCGCTTGCCTCCATGGGAAGCCTCACAAAAAAGGCCCTGTACAACAGGGCCTTGGGTAGAGCCTAGAACTTGTAGCCAATACCGACCATGTACACCATCGGGTCAACATCCACATTCACCTTGGCCCGAGTGCCCTGGCCCAGGGCGTTGTTGTCCACGGTGGCCTTGGTGCTGATGTCGATGTAGCGCGCCTGGGCGTTGATCATCCACTTGTCGTTGATCATGTAGTCCGCACCGATCTGCGCCGCCCAGCCCCAGGAGTTTTCCGCCTTGAAGTTGCTGAAGCCGGCCTCCTGGGCGCGACCGCCAACGTGCTCGTCGTAGATCCAGGTGTAGTTGATACCGGCGCCGATGTACGGCTGGAATACCGACTTGCTGTCCAGCGGGTAGTACACGACGCTGAGGGTCGGCGGCAGGTGTTTCAGCGAGCCGAGCTTGCCGTTGGCCGGGGCCAGGGCGGTGTTCTTGATCTTCACATCGTGCTCGAACGGTGTGGCCGCCAGCAGTTCGATACCCCAGTGGCTGGTGAACATGTAGGCGAAGTTCAAACCCAGCTGAGTGTCGCTGCTCATGGTCGCCTTGCCGCCCAGGTTGGTCCCGGCCAGCGGGCCCTGGTCAACCTTGACACTGCTGCTGTCCGCTTTCGGGTTGACGGTGATGGCACCGGCGCGAATCAGGATGTCACCCGCTTCGTGAGCGTGGGCAACAGGGGCGACGAGGGCGAGCGCGACAAGCGACGCGCCGAGCAGGGACTTGTTCATGGGAGCTCCAAAGGACGTTATTAATTGCTTGTGTCCAATGGTAAAGATCGTAACGTTCGAGCTTTTGACTCAGCTCAATGAAAGCGCAATCACGGGTTATTCCTGCAACTCGTACACATAGATCTTGTCGGCATCCATCTGGTAGCCGGCATCGGCCAGTTCACTGCTGGACGGTTTGACCTGCATCTGGCCTTCGATCCAGTACGGCTGATACAACTCGTCGAGCTTCACGCCGACTTCGCTTTTGACATGCACGATCTGGTTCGACGGCGGTGGCGGCACGTGAATGCAGGCGCCGAAATACGGCACCAGCAGGAACTCCGTGGTGCGGCCTTCCTCGCTGACTTCCAGCGGCACGATATAACCCGGCAGGCGGATGTGCTTGCCGTCCAGGCTTTGTACGACCGGCGCGTTGGGCAAGTCCTGCTTGGCGGCCGGCGCTGACTCCACCGACAACGCATCGGCCATGCCCGACAAGTCGTGCAGCGGTTTCATGTTGGGGATTTCCGGCGGCGCGTCCGGCGGGATCATCTCCTGCCACGACAGGTCCTTGGGCTGGTCTTCAGCCCACACGGGCAGGGCCGCCAGCAGTAACAGTGCGAGCACGGCGCGACGCATCAACAGCTTCCTCATAAACGTATCGACAGGCCGTCGGCCAACGATTGCCGGTAGGCGCGCCAGGCTGGCACGCTGCCCATCAGCAGGGCTGCGACGAGAATACCGCCCAACAAAGTCCATTCATATTCGCTCGGCAACGACAGCGGCAGGTCCAGGCCGTAATTGGCCTGCAAATACCCGCGCGACGCGGCGATGCACACATACAGCAGCCCGACGCCGGCGATCACGCCCGACAATGCCAGGGCGAAGGCTTCGAAGATCAGCAAGGTCGCAATATGCCAGGGCCGCGCGCCCACCGAACGCAGGATTGCCATTTCCCGACGGCGCTCGTTGAGGCTGGTGAGGATCGCGGTGAGCATGCCGATCAAGCCGGTCAGTACCACGAACAGCGAGATCACGAACAGCGCTTTTTCAGCGGTGCCCATCATGCTCCACAGCTCTTGCAACGCCACGCCTGGCAGGATCGCCAGCATCGGCTCGCCACGGAACTCGTTGATCTCCCGTTGCAGGGTGAAGGTGGAAATCTTGTTGTTCAAACCGAGCATGAACGCGGTGATGGCTTGGGGCGTCAGGTCCATGTTGCGGGCCTGATCGGCGCTGATCCGGCCTTTGCCCTGGGCCGGTACGCCGTTGTGCCAGTCGATGTGAATCGCTTCCATGCCGCCGAGGCTGATATGCAGTGTGCGGTCCACCGGAGTGCCGGTGCGCTTGAGAATGCCGACCACGGTGAAGGGCTTGTCATCGTGCTTGACCAGGCTGACCACCGCCACGCCGTGGGCCAGCACCAGCTTGTCGCCGAGCTTGTAATGCAGCGCGTCGGCCACTTCGGCGCCGAGCACCACTTCGAATGGATCGGTGGCGAAGGCGCGGCCGCTGGCCAGTTCCAGGTTCTGCCGGCGGCCGTATTGGTAGTGTTCGAAATAGGATTCGTTGGTGCCCATCACGCGGTAGCCACGGTGGGAGTCGCCGAGGGAAATCGGGATCGCCCATTTCACCTGCGGGTTGGCCGCGAAGTGCTCGTAGCTGTCCCAGCGAATGTTGTTGGTGGCGTTGCCGATGCGGAACACCGAATACAGCAGCAAATTCACCGAGCCGGAGCGCGCGCCGACGATCAGGTCGGTGCCGCTGATGGTGCTGGCGAAGCTGGCGCGGGCTTCGGTGCGTACCCGTTCCACCGCCAGCAACAGGCACACCGACAGGGCGATGGCGAAGGCGGTGAGGATCGCGGTAAAGCGGCGGTTAGCCAGGCTGGCCATGGCTAGTCGAAACAAATACATCTCAAACCTCTGCGGGCGTGGCGGCGCGATTGAGTTCGGCCAGCGACAGGTTGCGGTCGAACAGCGGCGCCAGGCTCTGGTCATGGCTGACGAACAACAGGCTGGCGCCTGCTTCGCGGCATTCGGCGAACAGCAACTGAATGAAGGCCTCCCGGGCGTCGTAGTCCAGGGCCGAGGTCGGCTCGTCGGCGATCACCAGCTCCGGCTGGCCGATCAGCGCACGGGCAGCGGCCACCCGTTGTTGTTGGCCGATGGACAGGGAGTCGGCGCGGCGCTCCAGCAGGCTCTTGTCCTTCAGGCCCAGGTGGGCGAGCAAGGTCGCGGCAGCCTGGTCGACGCTGCCGTGACGCTGGATTGCCCGCTGCGCCCGTAACGTTGAAAAGTGGCAGGGCAACTCGACGTTCTCGCGCACCGAGAGAAACGGCAACAGGTTGAACTGCTGGAAGATGTAGCCGGTGTGGTCGACCCGGAAACGGTCGCGGGCGCCGGCCGAGAGTTCGGTCAGTTCCTGGCCCAGTAGGCGGATGCTGCCCCGGCTGGGCTTTTGCACACCGCCCAGCAGGCCGAGCAGGGTGGTCTTGCCACTGCCGCTGGGGCCCTTGAGGAACAGGGTTTCCCCCGGCTCCAGGCGGAACGTGGGGATGTCCAGCAACTGTGGGTGACCGGGCCAATTGAAGCCCAGGTCAGACAGTTCGATAAGTGCTTGGGTCATAGGGAGGTCAGTGGTCTGGCTCGATTTGGATGATGACACCGATCAACGGTAGGAGCTGGCTTGCCTGCGATGGCATCACCGCAGTGTTTCTGGAGCACCGCGGCGTCTGCATCGCAGGCAAGCCAGCTCCTACAGTGTGGTGTTTACATCAGAATTTCAGGGTGGCTGCTGTGGCCGTCGCTTCCACACCCTGCTGGCCGCTCGGGCCAATGAGTTGTACCTGAATTTTCTGGGTGGCGGGGAAGGTCTTGAACACCTGGGTCAGGTCGAGGTTGCTCAGGGCGGTCGGCGTGGCGCAAGTGAACTGGTAGTGAGCGTGGATTTCGCTGTGGTCGTGGTGATGTTCGTGGGCGGCGGCGCCTTTGCCATCGGTGGCGTGGTCGTCATCGTCTTCATCGTGGTCGGCTTCAGGCTTGTCGCCGAACAGCGGGCTGTTCAGTTCCTGGGTGCTGATCACGCAACCGGCGGCCTTGGGCAGGCTGAACAGCACCAAAGGTTGCTCCAGTTGCTTGCGGGCGGCGGCGACCTTGGCTTTGTCGGCAGGCGTGGTGGCGAGGTGTTCAAAACCCACCAGGTTCATCGCCGGGCTGTCCAGTTCCAGCTCCAGGGCCTGGCCGTCGAGCACCGCATTGAGGCGACCCACGCCGTGTTCGTGGGCACCGAGGCTGCCGTGCTCGTGATCATGGTCGTGCTCGTCGGCAGCCTGGGCGATGGCCAGTGGCAACAGGGCAAACGGCAAAGCAAGCAGCAAACGGCGCATGGTGGAGCTCCCGGACAAAGATGAAAGTTTTGTTATGTGATCTTATAACAATTTTGCGAGGAGTTTGACCGCCTGCTTGGCGTAGCGCAAGACGCGTGGGAGCATGCTCGTCAGAAAAGTGCGGGAGTAAGTGCGATGTTGAGAATTCGTGGAACCGTCGGTGACCTGCCGGTGGACTTGACCCTGGAGCTGGATGACGGCGACTGGGCCCGGCTGGGCGCGCAGTTGCAGGCCAGCAAAACCCCGAGCGCCGAACCGGTAGTGACGCCGGCGGCGGGTAACCTGGACGAGAGCCTGTGGCAGGCCGCCCAGGATTTGCTGCGCAAGGCCGGGCAACTCAACGGCCTGGAATTGCTTGATCAGCTGGAAGGCCTGGCCGGCAGCGCCTCGGCGGGCAAGCGCCTGCTGGTGCGCCTGCGCCATAGCGCCAAGGTCAAGGTAGCCAGCGGCGGGGATACGCCGCTGTACAGCTGGATCGAGTAAGGCTTAATACAGCGCGGCGAACAGCTTGCGGCGGTACACCGTGACAAGCGGGTGATCGTTGCCGAGCAGTTCGAACACCTGCAGCAGCGTCTTGTGGGGCAGGCCTTCGCTGTAGCTGCGGTTGCGGATGAACAGCTTGAGCAAGCCATCCAGCGCGGCGTCGTATTGCTGGCGCGCCAGTTGTTGCACGGCCAGTTGGTACACCGCCTCGTCATCCTGCGGGTTTTGCGCCAGGCGGGCTTTCAGGTCTGCGGCGTCCGGCAGGTCGGCGGCCTGGCGCAGGAAAGTGATCTGCGCCTTGGCGCCGGCCAGTGCGGCCTTGTGATCATCGCTCTTGACGGCGTCGAGCACGGTTTGCGCTTCGCCCAGTTCACCGCGCTCGGCCAGGCAGCGTGCGTACAGGATCAGCGCGGCGGCGTTGGTGTTGTCTTCGCCAAGCAGGGTGACCAGCACGGCCTCGGCGTCGGTGATACGGCCTTCGGCAAACAGCGCCTGGGCCTGCTCCAGTGGATCGGCAGCCGCCGGTGGTGGCATCTGCACATGGGGCTCCAGCATCGCGCGCACGGCGGATTCAGGCTGCGCACCGGCAAACCCATCCACTGGCTGGCCATCCTTGAACAGCACCACGGTCGGCAGGCTGCGAATGCCAAAGCGCGAGACCACGTCCGGCTCGGCATCGCAATCGACCTTGGCCAGCAGCAACTCACCCTGATAACTCTCGGCAATCTGCGCGAGCATCGGCATCAACGCCTTGCACGGCGCGCACCACTCGGCCCAGAAATCCACCAGCACGGGTTTTTCGAAGGAGTTCTGGATCACCGCCTGATCGAAGGTGGCGGTGGTGGCATCGAAGATGTACGGCGTGGGCTCACTCATGGGGAATCTCGAAGAAAGCAGGGGATGGGGCAACTATAAGGGTTGGTGGGGTTAGCTGAAAGCGGGGCGGTCTCAGGATCGCAATCGCAGGCAAGCCAGCTCCCACAGGGGAATGCATTTCAAATGTGGGAGCGGGCTTGCCCGCGATGCTCTCAAGCGCGCTGCGAATGGTACAGGCTCACCTTGCGAAACTCCCACGGCTCGGCCAGGTCGGGCAGTGTCAGGGCGTCGAGGATACCCAGGCGCTGATACTCCGGGTGCTGGAAGTCCCGAACCCGGGAATCGGCGACCAGCGCTTCGCGGCCGCGTGTCAGGAATTGATCCAGCAGCGGCAGGTTCGCCCGGTCGTACAGCACATCGGCGACCAGGATCAGGTCAAACCGGTCGGCTTCGGTGAAGAAGTCTTCTGAATAGCCCAGTGTTACGCCGTTGAGTTCGGCATTCGCCCGGCAGGCAGCCAGGGCCAGCGGATCCAGGTCGCACGCCACCACTTCCAGCGCTCCGGCCTTTACCGCGGCAATCCCGGCAACACCCGAACCTGCGCCGAAATCCAGCACCCGCTTACCCGCGACCCACTCGGGGTTGGCCGCCAGGTATCGCGCCAGCGCCAGGCCACTGGCCCAGCAAAAGCTCCAGTACGGCGGCTCATGCAGGATGCGCCGGGTTTCTTCGGGGCTGAAGGCGCGGTCCATGTTGTCGGCGTCCAGTAACCACAGCGACAACTCGGTGCCTGGCAGCGGGCAGGGCACCAGTTGGGCGTCGCCGATCAGTTCGCTCAGTGCGCGTTGCAGGTCCAGCGGTGGCGTCATGGTGCGGGAACGAGTTGCAGCGGCCCGGTGGTCTGGGTGATCGCCTGGGTGATGCGCACCGGCGGCAGGTGCAGGATCAACTGGCCGGACTGGCTGGCGCGACCACGCAATTCAACGCGCCCGCCCGCCGGGAACGCTTGCGGGTTGAAGCGCAGGCGGAAGGCCAGGGGCTTGTTGTTGCCGATCAGCACGCTGCTTGCCAGCAGTTGTTGCGGGCGCGAACGGTCGTCGATCACCAGCAGCGCCAGTTCGACTTCCGCACCCGCCGGTATACCGTTCAATTGGCCGCTGACTTCACGCTGATAAGCGGGCAACGGGCCGAGATCTTCTTCCACACCCGGCAGTTTTTTCTCTTGTTGCGGTGCCGGAGCCGGCGCCGCAGGTTTTGGGGCATGGCTGCTGCAGGCGACCAGAAAACCGAGCAACGTGAGCAAAACAAGTGGTCGTAACTGCATGTACGGCTCCAGAAAGGACAAAATCCGTGGCTTAAAAAATATGAAACATAATAGTCAGCCTATATACCGTAAAGGCTATGGCTTGTCTTGCCACAGGGATGCGCTACCATGGCCCTCCCATTTTTTGTTGCCTGCCACCATGCACTGTCCCTTCTGCGGTGCCAACGACACCAAGGTCATTGACTCGCGTCTGGTCGCCGAGGGCGAACAGGTGCGTCGCCGGCGTGAATGCCTGGCCTCTGGCTGCGGTGAACGTTTCACCACCTTCGAAACCGCCGAACTGGTATTGCCACGTCTGATCAAGACCGACGGCAGTCGCCAGCCTTTCGACGAAGAAAAACTGCGCGCCGGAATGCAGCGCGCCCTGGAAAAACGCCCGGTGAGTGTCGAGCGGCTGGAAGCGGCACTGGTGCATATCAAGCACAAGCTGCGCGCCACCGGCGAGCGCGAAGTCAAATCCCTGGTGGTTGGAGAACTGGTGATGGGCGAGCTGCAAAAGCTCGACGAAGTCGCCTATATCCGTTTCGCCTCGGTGTATCGACGCTTCCAGGACCTCAACGAGTTCCGCGAAGAGATCGACCGCCTGGCCCGTGAGCCGGTAAAAGAATGAACCCACCTTCGGCAGAACAAGCGGTACTCGACGCCCATTACATGGCCCGTGCCCTGGAACTGGCGCGCAAGGGCCTGTACACCACCCACCCCAACCCCCGGGTTGGCTGCGTGATCGTGCGTGACGGGCAGGTTGTCGGCGAAGGCTGGCACGTGCGCACCGGCGAACCCCATGCGGAAGTCCATGCCCTGCGGGCAGCGGGCGACAAAGCCCGGGGCGCCACGGCCTACGTGACCCTTGAACCGTGCAGCCACCACGGGCACACACCGCCCTGCGCCGATGCCTTGGTGAATGCCGGCCTGGCCCGTGTGGTGGCAGCGATGCAGGACCCGAATCCGGAAGTCGCCGGGCGTGGCATGCGCCGCCTGGCCCAGGCCGGGATCGAGACCCACAGCGGCTTGCTGGAAAACGAAGCGCGGGCGCTTAACCCGGGCTTTCTCAAGCGCATGGAGCATGGCCTGCCGTTTGTGCGGGTCAAGTTGGCCATGAGCCTGGACGGTCGCACCGCCATGGCCAACGGCGAAAGCCAATGGATCACCGGCCCGGCCGCCCGTGCCGCTGTGCAGCGCCTGCGGGCCCAGGCCAGTGTGGTGCTGACCGGCGCCGACACGGTGCTGGCCGATGGTGCTCGCCTGACCGTGCGCGCCGCCGAACTGGGCCTGGATGAAGAAACCACCGCCCTGGCGATGTCCCGTCCGCCGCTGCGTGTGCTGATCGACGGCCGCCTGCGGGTGCCGCTGAATGCGCCGTTCTTCAAGGCTGGCCCCGCGCTGGTCATCACCTGCGTGACGCCGGACAACCAGTACCCCACAGGCCCCGAGTGCCTGGTGGTGCCGGGTGTCGACGGCCAGGTCGACCTGCGTTCCGCGCTGGTGGCCCTGGCGGCCCGTGGTGTCAACGAAGTGTTGGTGGAAGCCGGCCCAAGCCTGGCGGGTGCCTTCGCCCAGCAAGGGCTGGTGGACGAGTACGTGATATTCGTCGCCGGCAAGTTTCTTGGCTCTGCCGCCCGGCCTTTGCTGGACTGGCCGCTTGAGAAACTGGCCGACGCCCCCCAACTCAAGATCACTGAAATGCGCGCTGTTGGCGATGACTGGAGAGTCACTGCCATCCCTCTGCCATCAGCGAGCGTATAATTCCCGGCCTGCGCCACGTCTTCAGGAGAACGGCATGTTCACCGGCATTATCGAATCCATCGGCAGCATCCGTGCAATGACCCCAAAAGGCGGCGACGTACGCCTGCTGGTTGAAACCGGCAAGCTCGACCTGAGCGACGTCAAACTGGGCGACAGCATCGCCGTCAGCGGTGTGTGCCTGACCGTCATCGAATTGCCTGGCAACGGCTTTGCCGCCGATGTCAGCCGGGAAACCCTGGACTGCACCGCGATGAACGACCTCAAGAGCGGCAGCCCGGTGAACCTGGAAAAAGCCCTGACCCCGACCACCCGCCTCGGTGGGCACCTGGTCAGCGGCCACGTCGACGGTGTCGGCGAAGTGGTTGCTCGCAGCGAAAACGCGCGTGCCGTGGAATTTCGCATTCGCGCACCGAAAGAGCTGGCCAAGTACATCGCCCACAAAGGCTCGATCACCGTCGACGGCACCAGCCTGACCGTGAACGCCGTGAATGGCGCCGAATTTGAACTGACCATCATTCCCCACACCCTGAGCGAAACCATCATGGCGTCGTACCAGCCGGGTCGCCGGGTGAACCTGGAAGTCGACTTGCTTGCCCGTTACCTGGAGCGCCTTCTATTGGGCGATAAGGCCGCAGAGTCTGACTCTCTTCAAGGGCCCGCCGGGAACATCACTGAAAGTTTTTTAGCCGCTAACGGCTACCTTAAATCCTGACCCAAGGGGGTGCCGCGTGGCGCTCAACAGCATCGAAGAACTGGTTGAAGACATCCGCCAAGGCAAGATGGTCATCCTCATGGATGACGAAGACCGCGAGAACGAAGGCGACCTGATCATGGCCGCCGAGTGCTGCCAGCCGGAACACATCAACTTCATGGCCAAGCACGCCCGTGGCCTGATCTGCATGCCGATGAGCCGCGAGCGTTGCGAGCTGCTGAAGCTGCCGTTGATGGCGCCGCGCAATGGTTCCGGGTTTGGCACCAAGTTCACCGTGTCCATCGAAGCCACCACCGGTGTCACCACCGGCATCTCCGCTGCTGACCGCGCCCGCACCGTACAAGCCGCTGCCGCGAAAGACGCCAAGGCCGAAGATATCGTCAGCCCGGGCCACATCTTTCCGCTGATGGCCCAACCGGGTGGCACCCTGGCTCGCGCCGGCCACACCGAAGCGGCCTGCGACCTGGCGCGCATGGCCGGTTTCGAGCCGAGCGGTGTGATCTGCGAAGTGATGAACGACGACGGCACCATGTCCCGTCGCGCCGAGCTGGAAGAATTTGCCGCGCTGCACAACATCAAGATCGGCACCATTGCCGACCTGATCCACTACCGGATGATCCACGAACGTACCGTTCAGCGGATTGCCGAGCAGCCGCTGGACAGCGAACTGGGCCAGTTCAACCTGGTGACCTATCGTGATTCCGTGGAAGGCGACGTGCACATGGCCCTGACCCTGGGCACCATCTGCGCTGAAGAGCCAACCCTGGTGCGGGTGCACAACATGGACCCGCTGCGCGACCTGCTGATGGTCAAGCAACCGGGGCGCTGGAGCCTGCGGGCCGCGATGTCCGCGGTGTCCGAGGCCGGCAGCGGTGTTGTATTGCTGCTGGGCCATCCGCTGGATGGCGACGTGCTGCTGGCGCATATCCGCGAAACCGCCGACCACGCGCCGGTGAAAAAACCGACCACCTACAGCATCGTCGGGGCCGGTTCGCAGATCCTGCGGGACCTGGGCGTGCGCAAAATGCGCCTGATGAGTGCGCCAATGAAATTTAATGCCATATCCGGTTTCGACCTGGAAGTAGTAGAATACGTGCCCTCCGAATAAAGGCCGGCGTTGTTTGCCCCTTGTTCGCGGTTCAAATATCACTGAGGGGCGCGCACTAAGCGCGTCCCGGCTCTTTAAGAGATTTGTCGAATGACCCTGAAGACCATCGAAGGTACCTTCATCGCCCCCAAAGGCCGCTATGCCCTGGTGGTTGGCCGCTTCAACAGCTTCGTGGTTGAAAGCCTGGTAAGCGGTGCCGTGGATGCCCTGGTTCGCCACGGTGTGAGCGAAAGCGACATCACTATCATCCGCGCTCCTGGCGCCTTCGAAATTCCACTGGTTGCGCAGAAAGTTGCACAGCAGGGTGAATACGCGGCGATCATCGCCCTGGGCGCGGTCATTCGTGGCGGCACTCCGCACTTCGAATACGTGGCTGGCGAATGCACCAAGGGCCTGGCCCAGGTGTCCATGGAGTTCGGCGTGCCGGTCGCCTTTGGCGTGCTGACCGTTGATTCCATCGAACAAGCCATCGAGCGTTCCGGCACCAAGGCCGGCAACAAAGGTGCTGAAGCTGCCCTGTCCGCCCTGGAAATGGTCAGCCTGCTGGCGCAGTTGGAGGCCAAGTGATTAGCGACGACAGCGATCAGTTCAACCCCCAGGACCCGCGCCCGGCAGACGCCGGCAAGCCATCGAAAAGCGAAAAGCGTCGTTCGGCCCGCCAGCTCGCGACCCAGGCTTTGTACCAGCGCCACATGGCGAAAACCTCGCTGAACGAAATCGAGGCGCAGTTTCGCGTCGACAACGATTTCAGCGCGGCCGATGCCAGCTACTTCCACGACATCCTGCACGGTGTTCCGGCCAACCTGGCGGAGATCGACGCTGCACTGACGCCGTGCCTGGACCTGGCGATCGAAGAGCTGGACCCGGTTGAACTGGCCGTACTGCGCCTGTCCACCTGGGAACTGCTCAAGCGCGTCGACGTGCCTTACCGCGTTGTGATCAACGAAGGGATCGAACTGGCGAAAGTCTACGGTTCCACCGACGGTCACAAGTTCGTCAACGGCGTGCTCGACAAGCTGGCCCCGCGCCTGCGTGAAGCCGAAGTGAAGGCGTACAAGCGCTAACTGGCGCTTGCTGACGCAATGGGCGAGTTTGAGCTGATCCGCAACTACTTCGCCGCCGCGCCCTGTGCGCAGGGCGGCGAAGGCATTGCACTGGGGATTGGCGACGACTGCGCCTTGCTGGCTGTTCCTCCCGGGGAACAGCTGGCGATTTCTACCGATACCCTGGTGGCCGGCGTGCATTTTGCCGACCCCTGCGATCCGTTTCTGCTCGGCCAGCGCTCGCTGGCCGTAGCAGTCAGCGATCTGGCGGCCATGGGCGCCAATCCCCTCGCGTTTACCCTTGCCCTCACCACCCCGACGGTTGATGCCGATTGGCTACAACGCTATGCCCAGGGCTTGAACGCCATGGCGCAGGTTTGTGGCGTGGTTCTGGTAGGTGGCGACACCACCCGTGGGCCGCTGAGCCTGACCATGACCGTGTTTGGCCGGGTGCCGGCGGGCCAGGCCTTGACCCGCAGCGGCGCGCGGCCCGGCGACTTGCTGTGTGTGGGCGGTGAGCTGGGTAACGCAGCGGGCGCCTTGCCGCTGGTCCTGGGGCAGCGCACGGCGGAGGCGGCTATCGTCGAGCCACTGCTGGCCCATTACTGGTCGCCGCAACCGCAGTTGGCGCTGGGCTTGGCGTTGCGGGGCAAGGCCACGTCTGCCATGGATATTTCCGACGGCCTTTTAGCTGATTGCGGGCATATCGCCAAGGCGTCGGCTGTCAGCTTGTTGATCGAGCAGCAAAAACTGCCGTTGTCCGCCGCCTTGCTGGCGTTCGTCGGTGAGGCGGATGCCCGGGTGGCCGCGTTGAGCGGGGGGGACGACTACGTACTGGCGTTCACCTTGCCGCCCGCCGAACTGGCGCCGCTGTTGGCCGCCGGTGTGCCGGTCCATGTAATCGGCCGGGTCGAGGCGGGGCAGGGCGTTACCCTGCTGGATGCGTCTGGCCTGGACGTCACGCCAGCCATTCGTGGCTATCAACATTTCTGACACCCATAGAACCAAGCTGAAGGCCAATCGAACCTATTGATCTTTATCAGCGATAATTCAGCTTAAGCGTCTGTAGGAACCTACTGTTACAATCCCTCCCCTGTGAAATCTGAAATCAGGAGCACAAGGTGCCCGTCGTTTTCGTCGCCGCTTCCAAGCTGCCAACCCCTTTTGCCACGTTCACCATGAATGGCTTTCTTGAAGAAGCCACCGGGCGCGAACACGTTGTTCTCAGCCTCGGTGACGTGGCGGACGGTGCCCCGGTCCTCGGTCGCGTGCACTCCGAGTGCCTGACCGGCGATGCGCTGTTCAGCCAGCGCTGTGACTGCGGCTCGCAACTGGAAGCCGCCCTGCAGGCCATCGCCCGCGAAGGCCGTGGCGTGTTGCTGTACCTGCGTCAGGAAGGCCGTGGCATTGGCCTGCTGAACAAGATCCGCGCCTATGAGTTGCAAGATGGCGGCGCCGACACTGTGGAAGCCAACGAGCGCCTCGGTTTTGCCGCTGACCAGCGCGACTATGGGATCTGCCTGCCGATGCTCCAGCACCTGGGCGTCAAATCCCTGCGGCTGATGACCAACAACCCGCGCAAGGTCAAAGCCTTGACCGACATGGGCATCACCGTCGCCGAGCGCGTGCCGCTGCACACCGGCCACAACCCGCACAACAAGCTCTACCTGGCCACCAAGGCCAGCAAGCTCGACCACATGATGGGCAACGAGCACCAGGGCGAGGCCGATCGGGCGTGACGCGCGGCCAGGTCAAGCGGCGGCTGTCGTTTAACTGGTGGCAATACCTGGCGTTGGCGCTGGCGCCGTTGTTTGTGATCAACCTCGTGTTTGGCAAGGCCGAGCCTTTGCTGCCGGTGCTGGCGATGCCGTTTTTTATCGCCGGCGTAGCCTCGATGTTTGTCAGCCTGCGTTACTTTCACGGCTATAAACACGCGCTGATCGCCACCGGCAAAGCCCTCGATACCCCTGAAGAACCGGCTGCCTGGATCACCCTCGCGGCCCGCCGTCGTGTGGCGTTGCTGGTGGCTGCACTGCCGGCCTGGGTCGGCGCGCTGGCAGTGTTTGTCGGGCTGGAAGCGGTGCCGCTGTTTCTGTTGGCATTGTCGACCCTGGTGCTGTTCTACCTCTACCGCATCCCGCGCCAGTTGGGTTGATGCGCGTCTGGCTGGCGGTGTGGCTGCTGGTTGTCGCGGCCCAGGCTGCGGCGGTTGAGCGGGTGGTCAGCCTTGCGCCTTCGTTGTCTGAAATCGTCGTTGAACTGGGGGCCGCCGATTTGCTGGTGGGCGTGCTGGATGGCGGCGAGCGGCCACAGGCGTTGGCGAACGTGCCGTCTGTGGGCAACTACGGGCAGTTGGACATGGAACGGCTGCTCAGCCTCAAGCCCGACCTGATCCTGCTTTGGCCCGGCAGCGTCGGCCCGGGCCCGCGTGAACAGCTGCAACGCCTGAACATCCCGGTATTTGTCGCCGAACCCCACAGCCTCGAACAACTCACCTCACAGGTCGAAACCATTGCCCGGCAACTCGGGCGGGATGACGCCGGCCGGCAATTGGCCGCGCAGTTGCGTCAGCGCTTGGCCGAATTGCGCTCGCGCTATCACCGGGCCGAGCCGTTGCGGGTGTTTTATCAGGTGTGGAACCAGCCGCTGTACACCGTGGGTGGCGGGCAGATCATCAGCGATGCGCTGAGTGTGTGTGGCGCGCGCAATGTGTTCGATGACCTGAAATTACCGGCACCGCAGGTCAGCATTGAGTCGGTGTTGCAGCGTAATCCCGAGGTGATTCTGGCGGGCGATCAAGCGCAGCTGGATGCCTGGAAGGCCTGGCCCCAGGTGGCGGCGGTAGCGAACGGGCATTTGCTGCTGGTGCCCGACAAGGGCCTGGAACGGCCCAGCGGACAGATGCTGGAAGCGGTGGCGCGGTTGTGTCAGGTTCTTGCTCCGGGGCTGTGAGACCGCTTTCGCAGGCAAGCCAGCTCCCACATTTGACCGAGTCGTCTGGATAAGCACGGTCCCCTGTGGGAGCCGGGCTTGCCCGCGATGAGGCCGGTGCAGACGACTTAGAGTTCCGGCGTCCAGGTCACCCCGAACATCAGTGCCCGGCCTTCTTCCCGATAGCCATATTGCTGGCCTTGATACTGATACAGCGCCCGGCTGTAGTCCTTGTTCAGCAGGTTATCGAGCTTCATTTCCAGCGTGACTTCATGGTTCACCGCCCAACTGCCCCGTAGCCCCAGCAAGCCATACCCGCCCAGGCGTTGCTGGTTCGCCGCATCGTCATAGCTGCTGCTGACCGCTTGCCAGCTGGCGCCGACGCCGAATTGATCGAATTGGCGATCCAGGTCCAGGCTCAGGGTGCGCCGGGCTCGACGCGCCAGTGTGCGCCCGGTGTCGCGGTCGCGTGGGTCGATCAATGCAACGGCGAGGCTGCTTTGCCAGCCGAACAGTTCTTGCTTGAGCGCCGCCTCGAAGCCGTTGATGCGTGCGGCGCTGACGTTTTGCGGGCCGTTGCTGGCAAACACGATCGCGTCCTGAATATCGGTGCGGTACAGCGAGGCTTCCAGTCGGCTGCTGTCGCTGAGCTGGCTGCGCCATTGCACTTCGTAGCTTTTCGATGTCTCGGGCTTGAGGTTCGGGTTACTGTTTTTGAAGCCGAATTCGTCCGGGTAGTAGAGGTCGTTGAACGTAGGCGCGCGGAAGCCTTCGCTGTAGCTCAGCAACAGATCATTGTCCGGGTTCAGCGGCAGGGTGAAGGTGCCGCTCCAACTATTGTGGCCGCCGAACTGTTGGTTATCGTCGCGACGCAGGCCCAGTTCAGTGGAAAAGGACTGGGCTTGAAAACGGTGCTGGATAAACGCCGCTCGATTCCAGCGACTGTCTTCGGCGAACGCTGTGCTGCTGTTGACCTGGTCCTCGTACCAGTCGCCGCCCAGTATCAGGCTGTTCTGCTCATTGAGGGTCAGGTCGTTCTGCCAATTCAGTGAGTTGCGGTAAGTGTTGAACACGCTGCGTTCGGTGCTGAGCTTGTCCCGGGTTTCTTCGCGGTTTTCGCTGTGGCCCGCTTCCAGCCGGGACTTCCACGTGTCATTGATACGCGCGTCAACATAGGTGCTGACACTGCTCACGGTGAAGTGGGTGTAGGGCTTTTGCTGGAAGCTTTGGAAGGTGGTCGAATCGAAGCGACCGAACGGGTTGTCGAATTCGCTTTTGCCGCGGTTATCCAGCACGTTCACACCCGCTTCGAGGTCATCGTTGAAGGCATGGCTCAGGCTGAAACTGATGGCCTGGTTGCGATAGGTGTCATGGTCGCGGTCGCTGGGATAGGAGTCGTACGTGCGATTGATTCCGGCCGTGTCATCCAGGCTGGCGCCGAGGTTGAAGCGGGTTTGCGCATCGCCGCCGGACAAGCCCAGGCTGCGTTCCCACGTCTGGTTGCTGCCAAATCCCACATGCAGGCGGGGTTGCAGGCCGGACTCGTTACCACGCCGGGTGAAAATCTGGATCACCCCGCCAATCGCATCGCTGCCGTAGATCACCGAGCGCGAACCACGCAGGACTTCCACGCGTTCGATCTGCTGGATGTTCAGGTGCTGCAGGTTGCTGTCGCCGGAAGTCGAGTTGCCGATGCGCTGGCCGTCGACCAGCACCAGGCTCTGGGCCGACTTGGTGCCACGAATGTAAACGCTTGCCAGACTGCCACGGCCACCGGCCTGTGAAACCTGCACGCCGGGCACGCGGCTGAGCAAGTCGGTCACGCTGGTGGGTTGCAGGCGGTCGATGTCGTCGCGGGTGAAGACGGTGTTGGCGGCGCTGCTGTCGTTGCGCGCCTGGACCTGGCGGTTGGCGCTGATCACCACGTCGGGCAGCTTGAGGGCTTGGTCGCGTTCGAGACTGTCGGCGAGCAGGTCGGTGGCGGGCAGTAACAGAAGGGGCAGGGCGAGGCGAAGGCGGTTCATGGGCTGTCCGTAGCATTTGAAGTTGGCATAAAACAAATGTGGGAGCGGGCTTGCTCGCGAAGGCGCAGTGTCAGTCAACACATCTGTCGACTGACCCAGCGCTTTCGCGAGCAAGCCCGCTCCCACATTTTTAATCGCGTTTCTACAGGCCCAGCAGGGCCATGCGCTGACGAACCGAAGCTTCGATGCCCGCCTCATCCAGCCCGCACTCAGCCAGCATCTGCGCCGGCTTGGCATGCTCGACATACACATCCGGCAGGCCCAGGTGCAGCACCGACTTGAGGATATTCTCCCGCGCCAGGAACTCACTGACTGCCGCACCGGCGCCGCCCATGACGGCGTTTTCTTCGATGGTCACCAGCAGCTCATGGCTGCCGGCGATCTCGCGCACCAAGGCCTCGTCCAGTGGCTTGACGAAACGCATGTCTACCACCGTGGCGTCGATCTTCTCGGCCACTTTCAAGGCTTCAGCCAATTGCACGCCGAACACCAGCAAGGCAACGCCGCTGCCCTGACGGCGGACGATACCCTTGCCGATTTCGATAGGCTCAAGGTCCTTTTCGATCACCGCATTCGGACCATTCCCACGCGGATAGCGCACAGCCGCCGGGCCGTTGTACAGGTGGCCGGTGCTGAGCATCTTGCGCAGTTCGTTCTCGTCGCTCGGGGTCATCACCAGCATGCCGGGGATGCAGCGCAGGTACGAGAGGTCGAAGCTGCCGGCATGGGTCGGGCCGTCTTCGCCCACCAGGCCCGCACGGTCGATGGCGAACAGCACGTCGAGGTTCTGCACCGCGACGTCATGAATCAACTGGTCATAACCGCGTTGCAGGAACGTGGAGTAGATCGCTACCACCGGCTTGGCGCCTTCACAGGCCATGCCCGCGGCGAAGGTCACCGCATGTTGCTCGGCGATGGCCACGTCAAAATAGCGCAGCGGGAAACGCTCGCTGAACGCCACCAGGTCGGAACCTTCCTTCATCGCCGGGGTGATGCCCACCAGGCGCGGGTCGGCGGCGGCCATGTCACACAGCCATTCGCCGAACACACCGGAATACTTTGGACCGCTGGGCTTCTTCGGCGCGGCGGCCGGGGCGTTCAGCGGTTCCAGCTTGGTGATCGCGTGGTAACCAATCGGGTCGACTTCCGCCGGGGCGAAGCCTTTGCCTTTCTTGGTCACGATATGCAGGAACTGCGGGCCTTTAAGGTCACGCATGTTGCGCAGGGTGGCGATCAGGGTTGGCAGGTCATGGCCGTCGATCGGGCCGATGTAGTTCCAGCCCAGCTCTTCGAACAGGGTGCCGGGAACCAGCATGCCCTTGGCATATTCTTCGGTACGACGGGCAATTTCCCACGCGCCGGGCAGACGCGAGAGCACCTTCTTGCTGCCTTCGCGCATGCTGGCGTAAGTGCGGCTGGAGAGGATTTTTGCCAGGTAATTCGACAGGCCACCGACATTGCGCGAGATCGACATGTCGTTGTCGTTGAGGATCACCAGCATGTTGGCATCCACTTCCGGCGCGTGGTTCAGCGCCTCGAAGGCCATGCCGGCGGTCAACGCGCCATCACCGATCACCGCAATCGCCTTGCGATCGCTGTTCTGCAGGCGGGCGGCAATCGCCATGCCCAGCGCTGCACTGATAGAGGTGCTGGAGTGGCCGACGCCAAAGGTGTCGTACTCGCTCTCGGAGCGGCGCGGGAAGGCGGCGATGCCATCCTTCTGGCGCAGTGTGGCCATGCGCTCGCGGCGTCCGGTGAGAATCTTGTGCGGATAGGCCTGATGACCCACGTCCCACACCAGCCGGTCGTCCGGAGTGTCGAATACGTAATGCAGCGCAATGGTCAGCTCGATGACGCCCAGGCCGGCACCGAAATGCCCACCGGTCTGGCCGACCGTGTAGAGCAATTCCAGGCGCAACTCATCGGCCAGGGTTTCCAGCTCGGCTTCACCCAGGCGGCGCAGGCCGGCTGGCGTGTTGGCACGGTCCAGCAGGGGCGTGGCCGGGCGCTTGCGGGGAATCTCTTGAAACGTCGTGGGCATCAGGCGAATCGTTATAGGTATAGAAGAGGCGGCAGTTTACCTCAAGCATCGCAAACTGCCCACGCAGAGCGCCGAACTTGGCTGATATGCGGTGGAAAAGGCCGCTGTTGTCAGTGGCGACGTTCGACGATATACCGCGCCAGGTCACGCAGTGGCTCGGCAGCCGCGTCGAAAGGTCGCAGGGCATCCAGGGCCTGGTCCCGCAGCTCCAGGGCGTACGCCTTGGCGGCTTCCAGCCCGAGAAGCGAAGGATAAGTCGGCTTGTCCCGTGCGATATCAGCACCCTGGCGCTTGCCGAGGGTCGCGGTATCGCTTTCAACGTCGAGAATATCGTCCTGCACCTGGAACGCCAGGCCAATGGCCCGCGCGTAGGTTTGCAGCGCCGCCAGTTGCGCCGCTTCGGCACGGCCACTGGCCAGGGCGCCGAGGTGCACGGCGGCCTCGATCAGCGCGCCGGTCTTGTGGCGGTGCATGTATTCCAGGGCTTGTTGATCGAGCTTCAAACCGACCGAGCCCAGGTCAATCGCCTGGCCGCCGACCATGCCGGCAGGCCCTGCGGCCAGCGCCAGCGCGGTAACCATGCGCAGACGGATCTCGGCGTTGACGCTGCTCAGGCGCGGGTCCAGCAGGGCGCTGAACGCCAGGCTTTGCAGGCCGTCACCGGCGAGAATCGCGCAGGCTTCATCAAAGGCTTTATGGGTAGTGGGTTGGCCGCGACGCAGATCGTCGTCGTCCATCGCCGGCAAATCGTCGTGTACCAGGGAGTAAGCGTGGATCAACTCCACCGCACAGGCGGCGCCGTTGGCTTCCTCCGGCTGGGCGCCGAGGGCTTCACAGGCCGCATAGGCGAGCAACGGGCGAACGCGCTTGCCACCGTTCATCACGCTGTAGCGCATGGCCTCATACAGGCGGTTCAGCTCAGGGCTGGGCGCGACAAACAGCGGATCCAGCGCAGCATTGACCCGGGCCTGGCTGCCGGCCTGATAAGCGTCGATCATTCAGGCTGTTCCGCATCGAAAGGTTCTTCGGCCAACTCCCCATCGCGTTCCAGCAACACCTGGACCTTCTGCTCCGCCTGCGCCAGGGCGCTCTGGCAGTCGCGGGTCAGGCCGATGCCTTGCTCGAATGCGGTCAACGAGTCTTCCAGCGACAACTCGCCGTTCTCCATCCGCTCGACCAGGGTTTGCAGGTCGGCGAGGGATTGTTCGAAATCGAGTGCAACTTTTTTGCGGGCCATGGCGGCTATTCCGGTAGACGGTAAACCGGCGCGACACTAGCAGACATGGGGGATTGGGGCAAATGAGTGGGGGGATTTGCCTTGTAAATCAATCGCCTTGGGTGTTGATTTGATAGCGGGTGCTGCGGCCGCCGCCGGGTAGCCGAACCAGGCAGTTTTTTTCCAGAAGATCGGCCAGATGTCGGGTCGCCGTTGCCTTGGACACTTTGGCCACCGCTTGATATTGGGCCGCGCTGATCCCGTGCTCAAAGCCCTTCTCGCCGCCGTCGAGCAAGCGATTCAAGACTTTTGTCTGCTCGGCGCTGAGTGCGTGGTCTCGATGCCGTTGCCAGAAGCGAGTTTTACCCAGCACCCGGTCGATCCGCGCCATCGCCTGCTGCAGGCTACGAAGCAGGGTTTGCAGGAACCACTCTAGCCAATCGGTGACATCCAGCGTGGCTTTTTGACTGGTTTCCAGTGCACGGTAATAGCCTGCCCGGTCTTCAAGGATGCTTGCCGACATGGCGTAGAAGCGGATCGCCTGGTTCTCCGCCTGGGCAAGCGCGAGGTCAGTAATAGCCCGCGTCAGACGACCGTTGCCATCATCGAAGGGGTGCAGGGTGACGAACCAGAAATGCGCCAGGCCTGCGCGGAGCAATGGGTCAAGGGCCGCATGATTCCGGCTGGCTTCAAACCATTCGATGAAATCGTCCAGCGACTGCTCCAGTCCTTGGCGGGGTGGGGCCTCGAAATGCACAGTGGGTCGGTCCAGTCGTCCCGACACAACCTGCATAGGCTCATCCCCCCTTAACGCGCCTACGTTCAAGCCGTGGGTGGAAAAGCGGGCTTCCTCGGCGGGAAACAACCATCGATGCCATTTGAATAGACGGGTGAGGGTAAACGGTTGAGCAAACTGTTGCGTGGCGTCCAGCATCAAGTCAGCCAGACCCTCGCTGCGCCGGCTCACGGAGCCGTCTTGCAATAGCTCCAGGCCCAGGCGCCGGGCCAAAGAGGAACGTACCGAGCCCACATTCAACTGCTCACCCTCGATTGCCGAGGAGGTCAGAATGTTTTGCAGCAACGCATCCAGTTCATTCTCCGAACTCTGTGCCTGGCTGACCGAACCGAGCATGCCCAGCAACTTTCCTTGCGCCTGCGTGCACTCGCGCAACAACGCTGCGAGGCGCTCTGGTTGCCAGTGAAAGTGCGGCCAGTCGGGTTGTTGCCAGATCCAGTTCGGGTGATCCATGGAGGCATGCTCGGTATGTGAGCCGAATAGAAGGCTTATTCGGCTCATTTGGTGAGCCGATTGTGTGAGCGATTCGGCTCACTGTCCAGTCAGATGCGCATATCAGGTACAGCGCCGCCTCATCACTGGCCAGGAGGATCGCCTGTTCCATAACCTTTGGCGCAGTACTCGCCAGCTCATCAATTCGCTGGCTGTCGCCCCCAGGCTTTCAAACAGCTTGCCGGCGTCCTTGAAGATCTCCTGCACTTGCTTGATGGCGTCCCACACGCCGGTAATCGCCGTCCAACTTCCCGCCAGCACGCCATTGCCAATCGCGCTCGAAGTGGACCTTTCCCAGTGCGGCCGGAAACCACTCCATTTTTTGCGAAGCTTTTTCTGTTCCGAGCCGCTGCCCGGTACTACGTAAAACAGCGGTTCAGCTCATTGACGGCAGTGGCGTTTTCAGTGGTGCGGTGCATTGGCCCTGAGCATCCTTGAGACTGGCCTCAAACTCGACCAGTCCTCCATGCATCTTCTGCAATGCCTCGATCTGCCGCACCAACTCCTGCTTCTTGTTGGCGATCGCCTTGTCCGCCAGGCCCCAGGGCAGCCCATCACCGTGATGCCCACCCAGAATTGCCTGCAACTCCTTGAGCTTGAAACCCAACTGCTGGGCGCACTTGATGAACGTCAGCAGTTCGACACTTTGCGTGGAGTAAAATCGATAACGACCTTCCCGCTGCGGCGGCGGCAACAGGCCGATGGCCTCATAGTGACGAATCGCTTTGATGGTTGTGCCCGATAGTTGCGCGGCTTTGCCGATGTACATGAAAAGTCCTTTTCCCAAAGAGTGCGCCGGCCTGTTTCAGCCACTGTTCCCGCTGTGCTGGCGTAGAGCCCAACACCGGCCCGAACAGCAACGTCTTGATCGGCTGAATGCCACAAAACGCCAGTGTTGTCTTGCGCATCTGATGCAGCGCGGGCATGCGGTAGAACCACCTGTAATACCACGCTGGCGTGTCCAGGGTCACCAGCAAATGCGCAGTTCGGCCCTTCAGGAGTTTGTCGGGGAAGGCTTTGCCTTTGCGGTATTTGAAGGCGAAACCAGACAGGAGAATTCGGTCGATAAAGCCCTTCATCAAAGCCGGGATGCCACCCCACCAGATGGGGAAGACAAACGTCAGGTGATTGGCCCACAGGATGTCGGATTGGGCGTTGAGCAGGTCGGGTTCCAGGGGTTGGGTTTGGTTGTAGCCGTTGTGCAGGATGGGATCGAAAGTCAGGTCGCCGAGGCGCAGGACGCGCACTTCGTGACCGGCGGTTTTGGCCGAGGTGATGTAGGTGTCGGTGAGGGCAGAGCAGAAGCTGGTGCGGGAAGGGTGGCCGAGGATGACCAGGATGCGTTGGCTCATGGTGGTGGGGATCCTGAAAGTTGGGGGTTCAGGGTGAGGTGTGACCTTAGGGGGAGAGTCAAGAAGAGGCGGTGATTGGGAATGGCCAGGAAGACTGATCCCTTTCATTTGCAGGACGTTTCCTAGAGAATTCCAAGCGCTTGCGCCAGCAAAATCCCGCGACTAGTCTGCGTTCCGTCACTGCATATTCGGTGATCGGGTTTAGTCGCCCGGATTCGATTGGCGCACGATCAGTTCATGAGTCAGGCCGTTTTTCGCCTGCACTTTTATGGTGGCTGTGCGCAGGGCGCCCTCGGGCGCGCCGGGTTTCCAATCGACCGGTCGACTAACCTGCGTACAGCTGCCACCTTCGTTTAGTCGCGAAGCGTGGTGGCTCCAAATGTTTGATTGGAGATTTACCATGGTCAAAGTTACCCCCGATCCACCCGCATTCCATAAAGCCTTACTCCGCGACACTGATGCCTCGCGTCGAGTGATCGATCACTACCTTAAAGCGCCGGACGCGCAGCCTTCACCCAACCCGTTTACCGTCGATGACGAACTGAGTTTCGAAGATGCCCTGGCCCATGCTGCCGAGTTATTGCATTGCGCCGTGGCAACCGCCCAGGCGTCGACCGAGCCGCTGAATGGCGCACAGCGGGCGGTGATGCATTTGGTGGAAATGTCGAAGGTGGTGGTGGATCGAGCGCTGGACTGTTTACAGCCGAGGTGAGGATCCTAAGCCGACACTGAGGTAACGATGCATTTGGTCAGCAACCTACTGACCAAATGCTAATCATCACGGCTCAGGGGCGCAGATCCCGGCAGACGATTGTCATCGAGTAAAGCTCTCCCCTCAGGCGTAGGGCTTGAAGTCGTTGTTGTCGCGAGTGAGTAACTGCATCAGCTTGGGATGGATGAAGAGCTTTTCCTTGCCAACCTGAACCTCTTGCAGAACGCCGATGGCGACTAGTTCTTTGAGGTAACGGGAGGCTGCTTGACGCTGGGCAATCTGTTTGTCGACGACGTTGCTGATGCGGCAGTAGGGCTGTTCGAAAATGACGTCTACCAGCTCGCGGGAATAGGTTTTCGGCAACTGCTCACGAACAAACTGGGTGGTGTGCTCGGACAGGCTGCGAATAGCGGCAATTTTTGCACAAGTCCAGCGTGCTGTTTCTTCCACAGCGCTGAGCATGTACAGCAGCCAAGGCTCCCAGGCTTGTTCGCGAGTGACATCAAGCAACAGGCGGTAGTAATCGGCTCTATGGGCAATGATGTAACGGCTAAGGTAGAGAATCGGTAGATTCAGCAGACCTTCCTGGATCAGGTACAGGGTGTTGAGCACTCGCCCGGTACGGCCATTGCCGTCGGTGAATGGGTGAATGGCTTCGAATTGATAGTGACTAACCGCCATACGTACTAATGGATCCAGGTCGGTCTCGTTGTGCAGGAAGCGCTCCCAGTTGGCGAGCATGTCACGTAAGCGATCTTCGCCTTCCGGTGGGGTATAGATGATCTCGCCGGTTCGGTCGTTGGCTAGCTGGACTCCTGGCACCCGGCGTATATCCATGTTCACGCCTTTAAGCGTGCGGCAGATTTCGACTGCAGTACCGCTGGAGAGTGGGCGGTCGGCCAACGATTGATAACCTTTCTGCAGGGCTTTGCGGTAGCGCAGTGCTTCCTTGGTCGCTGGGTCTGCGTGGCTATCTCCATCCTGAGCATGCTGAAAGAGCAAATCCGTGGTGGTGACGATACTTTCGATCTCTGAGCTGTCCTTGGCCTCCAGCAATGGAATGGTGTTGATCAGCATTGTCTGGTTAGGGATCAGCTCAGCCGCTTGCTTCAATTCGGCCAGGGCTGTGCGGGCCTCAATGCAGCGTTTGAGCACTGCATGGGTTTCCAGAACAGTTGCCGGTGGCAAAGTGGGAAGCTGGTTGTAGGGCTTGTCAGCCTGCCAGGGAAGGTGGGATGCGGTCATGGATGGGGCTCGGTCTTTGACTTATCCGTCTAAAGGTAAGAGGGGCTCATCAGGGCGCCCTTTCGTGGCGTCAGTGTAAACATGCGTGCACTACGTGTCGCTATATTTTGATTTCTGCGACACGTCTTGATGTTATGTCGTTGGTAACGACAGGTATGCGAAACGTGTTCTTGGAACGGGCTTTTAGCGACGTATCAGGCGAATGTCCTGAGGATGGAAAAGACGGCTTGCGTGCCTTGGAGCGGTTGGCGCGTTCTCAAATAGCTCGATGCCTGGCAGGTGTAGCGCATTTCTTCCAGGCATTAAAAAGCCGGCTTGTGGCCGGCTTCTCGGGGACTGGTTCAGCTTATTTTTGGTAAACCTCACCAGCCTTCAAATCGTTCACCCAGGCTCGCACCCAGATGATAAGGGGCATCAGCGGGAACTCCTCCGCATCGCCAGGCAGGGCGGACCGGCTTCACGCCAACCCCCTGCCAAATGTGCGGCGGATAATACCCACATTCGCCTCAATTTCCCAGCTCCGGATCCGATTTAGAGCCTTCGTAGCCCAATAAATGCTCATCCAGCGGCACCGGCGGGCGGCGGTTATTCAGTGTCGCCCACCAGAACACCCAACCCAGAATCTCAAAGTTCTGCTCATGCCGCTGCTCATAGGTCAAAAACTCGTCCGGATGCTCGGCGCTGTTGTGGCTGCGCATCCGCAGGCCACCTCCTGGACGGTTGTAGAGGTATTTGATTCGCAGCATTCCGTCGTGCTCTACCGCGTAGATTTCGCCATCGATGATCTGTTTGCGGCCACAGTCGATGGCAAGGGTACTTCCGTCCTGGATGATGTCGATCATGCTGTTGCCGACCATGTAGGCCCCGAGCGCCCGCTCCGGGCTTACACCGATGGCTTCAAGGGTGTGCAGGGAGAGGCGGATGCTTTCGGTCGAGGTGAAGGTGGGGTGGAGGGGGATCTCCACGTCGATTTTTACCGGGCCCGAGACCGGGTGGGTGATGTAGTTGCCGCTGGTCTCGCGGGCGATACGGTGGGAGGTGTCTGCATCGGATCCTTCCAGCAGGTAGTTGGCGGGTGGATGTTTGGGGCCTTCGCCTGTGCGCAGCCAACGGCTGGTGACGCACAACAATTCTGCGAACTCGTTGAGCCGGCCCATGGGGACGCCGCGTTTGAACCAGTTGTTTACGTGTTGAGGCGTAACATCGCGGTTCTTGGCGAAGTCGGAAGCGGAAAGATGAACTTCCCGTAATAGCGCTCTTAAGCGATCACCTGATGTATTCATAAACGCAGAGTTTACTGGCCGTAAAATCAGATCAAATAAACCATGCGTTGAGTTGCTGTATGTAGGTGTTTCCTTATCGCAGGACTATTCTGCTAGTTGATTAAGCTAGTTAAACAATTGCTGTAAATATGTTTATTAAAGTAGCCGGATGTTTATGTTTTTCCCACAAAAAAAGCCCCGATTAATCGGGGCTTTTTCAGAGCGAATAGCGGTATCAGCCTTTGTAGGCAGCGACCGACTTCATGATCTCGGCGCGGGCGGCGTCTGCATTGCCCCAACCGTCGATCTTCACCCATTTGCCTTTTTCGAGGTCTTTGTAGTTCTCGAAGAAGTGTTTGATCTGTTCCAGCAGCAGTGGCGGCAGATCGGTGTATTCCTTCACGTCGACATACAGCTGGGACAGCTTGTCGTGTGGTACTGCGATAACTTTGGCATCGCCGCCGCCGTCGTCAGTCATGTTCAGGATGCCGACCGGGCGGGCGCGGATAACCGAGCCTGGGGTAACCGGGTAAGGGGTCACGACCAGCACGTCGAGGGGGTCACCGTCGTCTGCCAGGGTGTTGGGGATGAAACCGTAGTTGGCCGGGTAGAACATCGGGGTGGCCATGAAACGGTCAACGAACAGGCAGTCGCTGTCTTTGTCGATTTCGTATTTGATCGGCGCGTGGTTGGCCGGAATCTCGATGGCGACGTAGATGTCGTTCGGCAGGTCTTTGCCAGCCGGAATCTTGCTGTAGCTCATTGGGCGTTGCCCCCGTAGTTGGCCATGGAACATGGCCGGATTGGCCTAAAAGTGGCGGCGATTATAGGCATATTCTGACGCCGATGCCATGCGTCAGACGTCGTAGGGCGCTTGGCGTTCCGTCTGATACCGCACGTCGCCGGCCTGCAGTTGGTGCAGGCGCGCCAGGGGATCCTGACGGTAGAAGTGGCTCAGTTGCTCGTACACCTGTGGATAACTGCTGACCAGTAAATCCGGGGCACTGAAGAAATATTCGCTGGTGACGGCAAAGAACTCGGCCGGGTTTTCCGCGGCGTAGGGGTCGATGGCCGTTTCGGCGTCAGGGTTGCGGTCGAGCTGGTGGTTGAGGTCGTCGAAGGCGCTTTGCATGACGCTGGCCCATTCCTGCACGCGCATGTCGTGGTGCAGGGGGGGCAGGCCGTTGGCGTCGCCGTTGAGCATGTCCAGCTTGTGGGCCAGTTCGTGAATGACCAGGTTGTAGCCTTCCCAGTTGCCGCTGGCCAGTACGCCGGGCCACGCAAGGATCACCGGGCCCTGTTGCCAGGCTTCGCCGCTGTGCTCGCCGTCCCACTCGTGTTCCACGCCGCTGGCGTCGCGATGGCGCTGCGGGCTGAGGAAGTCGTCGGGGTACAGCACGATCTCGTGGAAGCCCTGGTACCAGTCGAGGTCGCCAAGGTTCATCAGCGGCAGCTGTGCCTGGGCGGCGAGCAGCAGGCGCTGTTCCTGGTGCAGTTCGACGCCGGGCAGGGCGGTGAGGTGTTTTTCGGCGAGGAACACCACACAGGCTTCCCGCAGCCACTGGTCTTGCTCGGCAGTGATGCCGTCGAGGAACGTCAGGTGGTGGCGCACCCGTTGCCACGTTTCATCGGCAATCGGGTGCTTGGCCAGCAGGCGCCGGCGACGCCAGGCGCTGAGGGACCACATAGCCGGTTACTGCGGCTTGGCTTCGGAAGAGCTGCGGCCGAAGCGGCTGCGGAACACGCCGATGATCATCGGTACCAGCGACAGCAGGATGATGAACACCACCAGCAGCGACAGGTTTTTCTTGATGAAGGGCACGTTGCCGAAGAAGTAGCCCAGGGTTACCAGGCCGCCGACCCACAGGATGGTGCCGAACACGCTGAAACCGAAGAAGCGCGGGTAAGGCATCTTGGCGATGCCGGCGACGAACGGTGCGAAGGTCCGCAGGATCGGCAGGAAGCGCGCCAGGGTCACGGTTTTGCCGCCATGCTTGTCGTAGAAGTCGTGGGTCTTTTGCAGGTAGTCGCGGCGGAATATTTTCGAGTTGGGGTTGCTGAACAAGCGTTCCCCGGCCGTTCGTCCGATGACGTAGTTGGTACTGTCGCCCAGGATGGCCGCGAGCATCAGCAAGCCGCCCAGCAATATCGGGTCCATGCCGCCGCCTGCGGCGATGGCGCCGGCAATAAACAGCAAGGAATCACCCGGCAGGAAGGGCATGACCACCAGGCCGGTTTCGCAAAAGATAACCAGGAACAGAATGGCGTAGATCCACACTCCGTAGTTTCTCACCAGCATGTCGAGGTACACGTCGAGATGCAGGATAAGGTCGAGCGGGTTGAAATCCATGGAGGGCACCTGTGTGAATGGCCTGGCTCAGCGGGCCTGTGCGGAGGCTTCGGGTAATAAGGGCTACAAGGTAGTGGCGTATTTCTTACGACCCTGAAAGGTCCGCATTATACGGATAGAGTTGTGAAAAGCGTGCTGGTTTTGTAGCGGGGAATGTCGCGAAAGCGATCTGATTGTAGACACAGCGTCAGTGTGGGAGGGGGCTCCCACAACAGATGTATGAGGTTTGGTTAATAGTTGTCAGTCATCGCTGATCGCAAGCACGTAATTCTTGAACTCGGTGTCTTCCCGAAAACCGATGGACTCATAGGTTTTCTGCGCCACCTGGTTGTCGCTGCTGGTGGACACACGCAGGCGCACGGCTTGAGTTTCCTTGGCCATCTTCTTCGCGGTACGCATCAGGTTGTCGGCCACCAACTGCCGGCGTGCGTCTTCGGCGACGTAGATGTCGTTGAGGATCCACACCCGCTTGAGGGACAACGATGAAAAGCTTGGATACAGCTGGCAAAAGCCAAGCAGTTTCTTGTCGTCATCGTCGGCCAGCGCCAGGTAGATCACGGACTCCTTGCGGCGCAGGCGTTTTTCCAGGAAGGCGCGGCTCGAATCAGGAAACGGCAGCGCGCCGTAAAACTCGCGGTATTTGACGAAAAGCGGGGTCAACAGGTCCAGGTGTTCCAGGGTCGCTTGAGTAATCCGCATGCCAGGCCTCAACTTCCAAATGGGGTATGACCACACAAGCGGCCGTGTCTCGATGCTGCCTAAAGCAGAGAAAAAGCGCAATCGTGCAGGGATCAGTCCTTCGGTGGGCTGAGCAGGAAGTTTCCTTTCATCAGGTCGGGATCATCCGACTCGAGGGTTTGTACCTGCGCTTCATCCTTGAGGTTGACCCCCGACAACTGCCGGCGACAGGCCTCCCGCATCAAGTAAAGCAGGCGGTGAGCGGCCATGCCGTAGCTCAAGCCTTCCAGGCGCACATTGGAGATGCAGTTGCGGTAGGCGTCAGTGAGGCCGACCTTGGGGTTGTAGGTGAAATACAGCCCCAGGCTGTCCGGCGAGCTGAGCCCCGGCCGCTCGCCGATCAGGATCACCACCATTTTTGCCCCGAGCAACTGGCCGACTTCATCCGCGACGGCGACACGGCCCTGCTCCACCAGAATCACCGGTGACAGCGACCAGCCTTCAGCGTGGGTTTGTTCCTCCATGCGTGTAAGAAACGGCAATGTATGTTTATGCACCGCCAGGGCCGACAAGCCATCGGCCACCACCACCGCCAGGTCCACGCCGCCGGGGTTGGCTTCGGCATAGTCCCGCAGGGCCTGGGCGGATTCATCACTGAGGCGGCGCCCAAGGTCCGGGCGTTGCAGGTAGCTGTGACGGTCGACGGCGGCGCTGTGCAGCAGCAGGCTGTCGCGGCCACGCTCCGCCAATTGGCTGCTGAGCCCTGCATGATCAAACGGCAGGTGTACCGCGTCGCGGGCCTGGGCATGGGCGAACTGGAAATCCAGCTGCGCGCCGGTAGGCATGCTGGTGCCGGTGCGGCCCAGGGCAATCCGCGCCGGGGTCAGGCGCCGCAGCTCAAGCCACGGGTTGTCCACGTTGTTTTCCGGGGTGTCGATGTGCACGGGCGGTTCCTTCTTCATCCCAGTTGCGCCAAGGCGTGGCGGAATGCCGGTGGCAGGCTGTTGCCGAAGTGCACCTTGCCGTCGGCTTGCGTGAAGATGCCCATTTTCGCCAGCCACTGTTCAAACTCCGGTGCCGGCTTTAAACCCAATGTTTGGCGGGCGTACAGCGCGTCGTGAAATGAAGTGGTCTGGTAGTTGAGCATGATGTCGTCGGAGCCCGGGATGCCCATGATGAAGTTGATCCCGGCCACGCCCAGCAGGGTGAGCAGGGTGTCCATGTCGTCCTGGTCGGCTTCGGCATGGTTGGTGTAGCAGATGTCGCACCCCATGGGCACGCCCAGCAGCTTGCCGCAGAAGTGGTCTTCGAGGCCGGCGCGGATGATCTGCTTGCCGTTGTACAGGTACTCGGGGCCGATAAATCCTACGACCGTGTTCACCAAAAACGGCTTGAAATGCCGGGCGACGGCATAGGCGCGGGTTTCGCAGGTTTGCTGGTCGACGCCAAAGTGTGCGTTGGCCGACAAGGCGCTGCCCTGGCCGGTTTCGAAATACATCAGGTTTTGCCCGAGGGTGCCGCGGTTCAGGCTCAGGCCCGCGTCGTAGCCTTCCTGCAGCACGCTCAGGCTGATGCCGAAACTGGCATTGGCCGCCTCGGTGCCGGCGATCGACTGGAACACCAGGTCCAGCGGCACGCCACGGTTGATGGCTTCGATGGAGGTGGTGACGTGGGTCAGCACGCAGGCCTGGGTCGGGATTTCATAACGCTGGATGATCGCGTCGAGCATTTCCAGCATCGCGCAGATCGAGGCGATGCTGTCGGTGGCCGGGTTGATGCCGATCATGGCGTCGCCGTTGCCGTAGAGCAGGCCGTCAAGAATGCTCGCGGCGATACCGGCCGGCTCATCGGTGGGATGGTTGGGCTGCAGGCGGGTGGACAGGCGCCCGCGCAGGCCCATCGTGCCGCGGAACTGTGTGACGACGCGGATTTTCTGCGCCACCAGTACCAGGTCCTGCACACGCATGATCTTCGATACGGCGGCGGCCATTTCCGGTGTCAGCCCGGGCGCCAGGGCGCGCAGGCTCTGTTCGTCGGCCGCGTCGCTGAGCAGCCAATCCCGCAAACCCCCGACGGTCAGGTGGCTAACCACGGAAAACGCCTGTTTATCGTGGGTATCGATAATCAGCCGGGTGACTTCGTCGCTTTCGTACGGGATCAACACTTCTTCGAGAAAGTGCTTCAACGGAATGTTGGCCAGGGCCATTTGCGCCGCGACCCGCTCGCCATCGTTCTGGGCGGCAACACCCGCCAAAAAATCCCCGGAGCGGGCCGGGCTGGCCTTGGCCATCACGTCCTTGAGGCTGTCGAAGCGGTAGGTCAATACACCGACCGCGTGGGAAAAGCTTGCCATACAGAGTCTCCTTGTCGACGCGGGCTGAATGTGAGTAAAGCGCCCGCGCCGAGGTTTACGGCGTTTAGTGCAAGGCGGCCTCTGCGGCCTGGATCGCCGCAAATTCTTCTTCCGGCGTGCCTGCTACCAAGTGATGCCGACTGTAGAAAGCAAAGTAAGCAATTAATACTCCATAGATGATCGCGGCGCCAATCACCACGCGCGGATCCACCAGAAAGCCCGCCACAACAGCGATGCAAGCCAGTACCAGGGCGACGCCCGAGGTGAAGATGCCGCCCGGAGTACGGTAAGGGCGGTCCATTTTGGGGCGGCGGATGCGCAACGTGATGTGCGCGGCCATCATCAGCACGTAGGAAATGGTTGCGCCGAATACGGCGACCAGGATCAGCAAATCGCCTTGGCCGGTCAGCGACAGGCCGAACCCGATGATGCCGGGGATCACCAGGGCCAGTACCGGTGCCTTGCTTTTGTTGGTCTGCGACAGCTTGCGCGGCAGGTAGCCGGCGCGGGAGAGGGCGAAGATCTGCCGGGAGTAGGCGTAGATGATCGAGAAGAAGCTCGCGATCAGCCCGGCCAGGCCCACCAGATTGACGAAGTGGCCCATCCACGTGGAGCCGCCGTAGGCTTTGGACAAGGCTTCCACCAGCGGATTGCCCGATGCCATCAACGCGTAGGCGCCAGCACCGCCGGGGGCGATCACCAAAATCAGCAGGGCGAAGCTGGTCAGCACCACAATGGCGCCGATCAGGCCGCGGGGCAGGTCGCGTTTGGGGTTCTTGGTTTCTTCGGCGGCCAGGGGCACGCCTTCGACCGCAAGGAAAAACCAGATCGCATAGGGAATCGCCGCCCACACGCCGACATAACCGAAGGGCAGGAAAGAGCTGGCGCCCTTGGCCTCGGTCACCGGGATGTCCAGCAGGTTGGCGACACTGAAGTGCGGCACCATCGACACCAGGAACACACCCAGGGCAATCGCGGCGACGGCGGTAATCACAAACATCAGCTTCAGCGCTTCACCCACGCCGAAGATGTGGATGCCGATAAAGATGATGTAGAACGCCAGGTAGATCATCCAGCCGCCAATGCCGAACAGCGACTCGCAATAGGCGCCGATAAACACCGCGATGGCGGCGGGGGCGATGGCGTATTCGATAAGGATCGCGGTGCCGGTGAGGAACCCGCCCCAGGGGCCGAACGCGCTGCGGGCAAAGCCGTAGCCGCCGCCGGCGGTAGGGATCATGGAAGACAGTTCGGCCAGGGAGAAACACATGCACAGGTACATGGTGGCCATCAGCAGTGTGGCGAGGAACATACCGCCCCAGCCACCCTGGGCCAGGCCGAAGTTCCAGCCGGCGTAGTCGCCGGAGATGACGTAGGCAACACCGAGACCGACTAATAGTACCCAGCCGGCAGCGCCTTTTTTCAGTTCCCGTTGTTGGAAGTATTCGGTGCCGACCTTTTCAAAGTCGACGGAAGACCCGGACGCCGGAGCGCCATTCGGTTCGCTGGGCATGATGGAATCCCTTTCTTATTGTTTTATCCCGGCTTACTTAAGTAAGCCGAATGAGTAGCAAGGTCTTGTGAAGATCAAGTGTGGGAGCGGG
>NZ_JACAQC010000009.1:0-106793 GCF_013385345.1 Pseudomonas sp. I8001 | reverse complement strand
TGTGGGAGCGGGTTGTCAGTTAGAAGAAGCCCAGCGGGTTGATGTCGTAGCTCACCAGCAGGTTTTTGGTCTGCTGATAGTGATCAAGCATCATCTTGTGAGTCTCACGGCCCACACCGGACTTCTTGTAACCACCGAACGCGGCATGCGCCGGGTACAGGTGGTAGCAGTTGGTCCATACACGCCCGGCCTTGATCGCCCGGCCCATGCGGTACGCGCGGTTGATGTCGCGGGTCCACAGGCCGGCACCCAGGCCGAACTCGGTGTCGTTGGCAATCGCCAGGGCTTCGGCTTCATCCTTGAACGTGGTGATGCTCACCACAGGGCCAAAGATTTCTTCCTGGAACACCCGCATCTTGTTGGTGCCCTTGAGCAGGGTTGGCTGGATGTAATAGCCGGTGGCCAGATCGCCGGTCAGCTTCTCGACCTTGCCACCAGTCAGCAGCTCGGCGCCTTCGCCCTTGGCGATTTCGAGGTAGGACAAAATCTTGTCGAACTGCTGCTCGGACGCCTGGGCGCCGACCATGGTGTCGGTGTCCAGCGGGTCGCCACGTTTGATCGACTCGACCTTTTTCATCACCACTTTCATGAAGTCGTCGTAGATCGACTCTTCCACCAGCGCGCGGGAAGGGCAGGTGCACACTTCGCCCTGGTTGAAGAACGCCAGCACCAAACCTTCGGCGGCCTTCTCGATGAATTGCGGTTCGGCTTTCATGATGTCGGCGAAGAAGATGTTCGGCGACTTGCCGCCCAGCTCAACGGTGGACGGAATGATGTTCTCGGCGGCCGCGTGCATGATGTGCGAGCCCACTGGCGTGGAGCCGGTGAAGGCAATCTTGGCGATGCGCTTGCTGGTGGCCAGGGCTTCGCCGGCTTCTTTGCCGTAGCCGTGCACCACGTTCAGTACGCCCGGCGGCAGCAGGTCGCCGATGAGTTCCATCAGCACGTTGATGCCCAGCGGGGTTTGCTCGGCAGGCTTGAGCACCACGCAGTTACCGGCGGCCAGGGCTGGCGCGAGTTTCCAGGCGGCCATCAGCAGCGGGAAGTTCCACGGGATGATCTGGCCGACCACGCCCAGCGGTTCGTGGAAGTGGTAAGCGGCGGTGTGTTCGTTGATCTCGGCGCTGCTGCCTTCCTGGGCGCGGATGCAGCCGGCGAAGTAGCGGAAGTGGTCCGCGGCCAGCGGGATGTCGGCGTTCAGGGTTTCGCGCACGGCCTTGCCGTTGTCCCAGGTTTCGGTGATGGCCAGCAGTTCGAGGTTCTGTTCGATGCGGTCGGCGATTTTCAGCAGTACCAGCGAGCGGTCCTGGGCCGAGGTCTTGCCCCAGGCGTCAGCGGCGGCGTGGGCGGCGTCCAGGGCCTTGTCGATATCCTTGGCGGTGGAGCGCGGGAATTCGGCGATGGGCTTGCCGTTGACCGGCGAGGTGTTGGTGAAATAGTTGCCATCGACCGGCGCGACAAACTCACCGCCGATGTAGTTGCCGTACTTGGCCTTGAACGAAACGATCGCGCCTTCAGTACCGGGGTGTGCGTAACGCATGGTGGGTATCTCCTGGCTTTTTGTGTTTATTGGAGGACGCACGGTTGTGCTTGTTAAAGCGTAGAGCAAAGGTCGGGCCAGTGCCTCGTAAAGCCTGTAAATCAAGGGTTTAGAGGTTGTTGCAAACCGTTGCTGTGGCAAGCTTGGTACAGCCTGGGTGACAGTTTGTGCCATAAGCGGTACAGCCTGTGACCGGTGGGTCTGCCCGGGATTGCAATGGTCGGGAGGCTGGAGGATGCTGGGCACTCGCGCGCGGTGTACTTCACGCAGGGAGAATAATAAGAACATGCAAAACGATCATTTCAGTCGCCATGCCCAACAAGTCCTGACGGTCACCCGTGGGCAGGACCCGCTGCATGGCCCCGGCAGCGATCCGTCCATCGCCCGCTCCTGGCTGCGTTGTCTTGAGGACTATCACCTCGACCCCGCACTGACCATCGCGCCCACGGTGCTCGAACATGGCCGCCTGCTGGAAAGCCGCGAACGCCTGCAACAAGTGCTGAGCATCGCCGGCAATGAAATGAACAGCCTGCATCAACAGCTCTCCGGCGCCGGCCATGCGGTGCTGCTGACCGACGCCCGCGGGGTGATCCTCAACTGCGTCACCGCCCCCAGCGAGCGCAAGATCTTCGAGGGTGCCGGGCTGTGGCTGGGTGCCGATTGGAGCGAGGCCTGCGAAGGCACCAACGGCATCGGCACCTGCCTGGTGGAGCGCCAGTCCCTGACGATTCATCGCGATGAACACTTTCGTGGCCGACATACCGGCCTGACCTGCTCGGCCAGCCCGGTGTTCGACCCTCATGGCGAACTGCTGGCGGTGCTGGATGTGTCTTCGGCCCGGGAGGCTGTGTCGCGCCAGAGCCAGTTCCACACCATGGCGCTGGTCAATCTTTCGGCGAAGATGATCGAGAGCTGTTACTTCCTGCGCCATTTTGAGCACCACTGGTTGCTGCGCTTTCATTTGCAGGCCGAGTCTGTGGGCCTTTTCAGCGAAGGGCTGCTGGCGTTCGATGGTGAAGGGCGCATTTGTGCGGTTAACCAGAGTGCGTTGAACCTGCTCGGGCAAATCCGTGGCGGGTTGTTGGGGCAGCCGGTCGAGGCGTTTTTCGATTGTTCGCTCGATGAGTTACTCGGGCGTGCCAGCGCGAACGCCAGCGCCAGTTGGCCCCTGCGTACCCGCGATGGCCGTGGCTTGTTCGCGGTGTTGCGCGGCCAGCCACGCAGCGTACCGGTGCCGGTGGCCCACGCCTTGCCGGAGCGGCCGCGATTGCCGGGCATTTGCCTTGGAGACGCGGCGCTGCAAAACGATTTCCGCAGAGCCTTGCGGGTGTTCGAGCGTGATGTGCCTTTGCTGATCCAGGGGGAAACCGGGTCTGGTAAAGAGGCGTTTGCCAAGGCCGTGCACCATGCAAGCCTGCGCGCAGATAAAGCCTTTGTGGCCCTCAACTGCGCAGCCATCCCGGAAAGCCTCATCGAAAGCGAGCTGTTCGGTTATCGCGGCGGCAGTTTTACCGGCGCCCGCAAGGAAGGCATGCGCGGCAAGCTGCAGCAGGCGGATGGTGGCACGTTGTTTCTGGATGAAATCGGCGATATGCCGCTGGCTTTGCAAACCCGGCTATTAAGGGTGCTTGAAGACCGCTTGGTAGTGCCCATCGGCGGTGAACCGCAAGCGGTGGACGTCAGAATTATCAGCGCTACCCACCGTAATCTGCTTGATCGGGTGCAGGACGGTAGTTTTCGTGAAGACCTGTATTACCGGCTCAATGGCCTGGAAGTGGCCTTGCCGCCGTTGCGCGAGCGCAGTGACAAATTGCAGCTGCTGGACTTCCTGCTGGCCGAAGAAGCGGGAGATCAGGCGGTGCAGCTTGACGGCGAGGCCCGCCAGGCCCTGTTGGCGTTCGCGTGGCCGGGCAACGTGCGGCAGTTGCGCACGGTGTTGCGCACCCTCGCCGCACTGTGTGAGGACGGGCGGGTGAGGCTTGATGACCTGCCTGCACAGATTCGTGCCGTGCAAACCGTTCCGGTGGCGGTGAGTGAACCGGCAAACTCATTGCTGGATGCTGCCGAGCGCCAGGCATTGCTGGCAACATTGGTGCAGCAACGCTGGCATATGACGCACGTGGCGACCGTGCTTGGAGTCAGTAGAAATACGCTTTATAGAAAGTTACGTAAGTATGGTATAGCGCGTCAGGTTTAATGATGACGTTACCTGTTCTGGCTGTGAGTGATCAATCTGTGTCGTGGGTGACTGTGCGTTAAGTAATAGGAGTCGCACCGTATTAATGTTTTGTCATGTATTTTTGTGCGTAGGTGACTGTCTTCTGGAACGTTCATTATCTGTTTAGTTACTAAGTTTGCGGTTATCGATTTTCTCGATAACTCGCTGATAGCGCTTATGGGTAAATAGTAACAACAAGTGAGATAATAACCATGAACATTTTTAGATCTCGGTCCAACACGGTCAATCTACCTCCAGTGAATACACCACCGGCCCCGCGCAATGGCGGTGTAACGCCTCCGATAGTACGTCCCGGTGGCCAGGGCAGCTCCCCTCCAATAGCTCCCCAACCTAAAACCCGGTTAGGGAAAAATCCGGCCACAGACACCTCCACAACGCTACCCAAGCCCGAGAAACCCAATAATTTTCAAACGCTGACACAACAAAAATTGTTGAACCAAGGGTCTGCCAACCGGCCGTTCAAGCCTCAGGCCAGCGCAGATCCTAAAGATTTGGCACAGGTGACTCAAAACCTGATGGTTGCTGATCGCCTGGTCAAGGCCGGGGTGTTCAATACCTCGCCCCAGGCGGCAACGGTAGCCCGTGACGCCTTTGTCAGTGCGGGTATAAGCGGATTGGTCAGCGCTCCCCTGAGTATTGGTACCTACGCAGGCTCGGTTTGGTCGGGCGAGAAAATCAAGGCGCAGTTTACAAACAATACGCCACTGCTCCCTCCGGCTCACCAGCCGGCTCCAAGCACGCAGGTGCCTGCCGCGAAAACCGACGGGACAACATCGGTCGTCGCCACGCAGGACACCGACACGGGTGCCACGACCGCGCGCTTGGGCCTGGCCGAGTTGCGCATGGAAGTCATTGCCAACAATATTATGGCAATGCGTCAAGGAACGAATGCTCCGGCACTTAAAATGAGCGACTCCTCGTCGCGTACGCCAAGCGAGCGCCTGGAAACGCTTGAGGCCTTGTATAAAACTGCGGAGGAACAGCTTAAAAAACTGGCGGACGAAAACGACATGGTATTCCGGCCTTACATTGCCACTCCCGCAGACGGCACCGATGACAAAGGCCGTCTGGATGTTATTGATAAAAAATTCGACGCATTAAACAAGTTCATAGGGAAGTTGTTGCACATGGGAACGCTGTCATTACCGGCAGAGTCTGCCGAAACAAAAGTCGTGTGACATAACCCCGCGTAAACTTTCGAGTCATGGATGATGCTCAGTCAAACTGGCGATGGGTCCGATGCCATGCATGCATCCTGTGGCACCGGACTTATCGAATATTCCCCTACGCTCTGACAAACAATGGCGGCTACCCCCCAAGGCCTGCGTGCTACAGCTAAAGAGTGCGATTTTCCCTTCCCTGCGCTAACCTGCCTCGATGTTTTACGAGGTCGACTATGCACATTCATATTCTCGGTATTTGCGGTACGTTCATGGGCTCCATGGCGGTGCTCGCCAAAGAACTGGGCCATCATGTTACTGGCTCCGATGCCAACGTTTACCCACCCATGAGCACGCAACTGCAGGCCCAGGGCATTGAGCTGACCCAAGGTTATGACCCGGCGCAATTCGACCCGGTCCCGGACCTTGTCGTGATCGGCAATGCCATGGTGCGCGGTAACCCGGCAGTCGAATATGTACTGAATAAAGGTTTGCCGTACGTGTCTGGCCCGCAATGGCTGGCCGACCATGTGTTGCAAGGCCGTTGGGTACTCGCCGTTGCCGGTACCCATGGCAAGACCACCACGAGCAGCATGCTGGCCTGGGTGCTGGAGCATGCGGGCATGAGTCCGGGCTTCCTGATTGGTGGCGTGCCGCAGAATTTCTCGGTGTCGGCGCGCCTCGGCGACACCCCGTTTTTTGTCATCGAAGCCGATGAGTACGACAGCGCGTTCTTCGACAAACGCTCCAAGTTCGTTCACTACCGCCCGCGTACGGCGATCCTGAACAACCTGGAGTTCGATCACGCGGACATCTTCCCTGATCTGGCGGCCATCGAGCGGCAGTTCCACCACTTGGTGCGCACCATTCCCAGCGAAGGCCTGGTGATTCACCCCACCACCGAACCTGCCCTGCAGCGAGTTATCGAGATGGGCTGCTGGACCCCGGTACAAACCACCGGTGCTGGCGGCCAATGGCAGGTCAAGCTGCTGAGCGAAGATGGCTCCAAATTTGAAGTACTGTTCGAAGGCGTCGCCCAAGGCATCGTCGATTGGGACATGACCGGCCAGCACAACGTCGCCAATGCCTTGGTCACCCTGGCGGCTGCGCGGCATGTCGGCGTGGTGCCGTCCATGGGCATTGCGGCCTTGAGCGCGTTCAAAAGCGTCAAGCGCCGGATGGAAAAGGTCGCCGAAGTGAATGGGATTACCATCTATGACGACTTTGCCCACCACCCGACGGCCATCGCCACTACCCTGGATGGCTTGCGCAAGCGTGTGGGTGATGCCCAGGTGATCGCGATTATCGAGCCGCGCTCCAACTCCATGAAGCTGGGCGCCCACCGTGATGGTTTGCCGGAAAGCGTCAACGATGCCGACCAGGTTGTGTGGTACGCGCCGGCCAACCTCGGTTGGGACCTGCCTGCCATCGCCGCGTTGTGCACGGTGCCGTCGATTTGCCGCGACTCACTGGAAGGCATCATCGAGCACGTGAAACACCAGGCCAGGCCCGGCACTCACGTGGTGATCATGAGCAACGGCGGCTTTGGCGGCCTGCATGGCAAACTCGCCGAGGCCCTGAAGTGAGCGGCCCGGAACGCGTCACCCTGGCGATGACCGGTGCGTCCGGCGCGCCCTATGGCTTGCGCCTGCTGGACTGCCTGGTGCGCGAAGACCGCGAGGTGCACTTCCTGATCTCCAAGGCCGCGCAACTGGTGCTGGCCACCGAGACCGATGTGGCGTTGCCGCCCAAAGTGCAGATGATGCAGGCCTTCCTCACCGAGTACACCGGTGCGGCGGCGGGGCAGATCAAGGTCTATGGCAAGGAAGACTGGATGTCACCGGTGGCGTCGGGCTCCGGTGCGCCGGCCGCGATGGTGGTGGTGCCGTGTTCCACCGGGACCCTGTCGGCGATTGCCACGGGCGCCTGCAACAACCTGATCGAGCGTGCGGCGGACGTGACCTTGAAGGAGCGTCGCCAGTTGATTCTGGTGCCGCGCGAAGCGCCGTATTCGAGCATCCATCTGGAGCACATGCTCAAGCTGTCGAACATGGGCGTGACTATCTTGCCGGCGTCGCCGGGCTTCTATCACCAGCCGCAGACCATCGATGACCTGGTGGACTTTGTGGTGGCGCGGATTCTCAACCTGCTGAACATTCCCCAGGACATGCTGCCGCGCTGGGGCGAGCACCATTTGAGCAGTGATGAATAAACTATTGATGGTGCTGCTGGCGCTGCAACTGACCGGGTGTGCGACTGCGCGAACCCTGGACGCAGCCCAGCCCGGCGCGCCGGTGGTGTATGCCGGCACGCGGCTGGACATGTATGCGATTCAGGGCGGGTGCTGCGCGATGGACCGTTTTGGGGCCGAGGCGCCGAGCTATCCCCATGTCGACCTGCCGGCCAGTGCCTTGCTCGACACGCTGCTGTTGCCGCTGTCGGTGCTGACGGTGCTGGGGGTTGGGTTTAACGCGACGGGCGGGCTGTAGTACTTAATCCCAGTATTAACAGAAATCCAATGTGGGAGCGGGCTTGCTCGCGAATGCGGTGGATCAGTCACTGTATCATTGACTGATCCACCGCATTCGCGAGCAAGCCCGCTCCCACATTTTGATTGTGTTCGGCCTGGAATACGGGTTACTTGCCGAGCTTGCGCAGCTCGTCCGACTCTATAACCCGCACCCCATCCTGCTCTTCCAGCGCCAGTCGCCACATCGCCCGCGCCAGTTCGCACACTTCAATGCCGTGGTACTTGCCCGGAATCAGCCGCGACAATGGCCCGGCCAGTTGCTCGGCCAGCCGCGGTTCCAATCGCTCACCCAACAACAGCGAAGGTCGGACGATGGTCAACTGCGGCCAATCCTGGGCTTTCAACGCCTGTTCCATCTCGCCCTTGACGCGGTTGTAGAAGATCGAGGATTTCGGGTCAGCACCGATTGCGCTGATCACGATCAGGTGCCGCGCCCCCATTTCCCGGGCGCGCTTGGCAAAGGCCACGACCATGTCCAGGTCGACGGCGCGGAACGCTTCTTCGGAGCCGGCCTGCTTGATGGTGGTGCCCAGGCAGCAGAAGGCGATGTCCACCTGGCCGCTCAGTTGCGGCAGGAATACTGCCGGGTCGCCCACCGGGTTTTCCAGGTGTGGATGCTCGGCCAGAGGCTTGCGGCTGGGTGCCAGCACGCGGGTCACGGTCGGCTCGTTGAGCAGGCGGTCCAGCAGGTGCTCCCCGGTCAGGCCGGAGGCTCCGGCGAGCAAGATATGCTGAGGCGTCAGGTACATGATGTTTCCCCCTTGATACAGATTCAGCTTAGTTGCTCTTGGCTTCCTTGCTATTCATTGAGACGCTTTCGAGCGCCTTTCGTGCCTGCTGTTTGCGTAATAATTGCCAATGGGCGATTACGCCTTTAGGGGCCCAGATCTGCGGTTCGGAGGCTTCGAAGTTGTCCGCCTGTTCGCGTTCGGCGACGTGGGTCTGTGCCAGCTTGAAGGCTTGCTGCAAGTCGTCGGTCTGGTTGAAGGCCTGGGCGAAGAGGGCGTCACCGAAGTAGGTGAAGTCGGCCTCTTCGGAGCAGCCGAACGACACACGATCGGCGCGCGAGGCGGTCATGATCAGGGTGTGTTCGTCCTTCAGGGCCGGGATGAACCCGCCGGAGTAGCAGGCCGAAATCACGATGATCTTGTCGCGGTTCTTCAGCGGTGCCAGCACGGCGGCCAGCTCATCGGCCGGCAGGTCGGCCAGCTCCATGCGCGGCTGGTCGAGCACCAGTTCGTGCTCGTGAGTGCCGTGGCTGGTCAGGTAGATAAACACCAGGTCTTGCGGGCCACTGCGTTCGGCCAGGGTCTGGACTGCGCGGCGCAGGCTTTCGCGAGTGGCCATCGGGCGGTCGGCAATATGGTCGCGATGGTTCACCAGGCGGATCTGGCCGTAGGCGCCGAAGCGCGTGGCGAGCATGTTGCTGACGTAGTCGGCTTCGCGCAGGAACACGCTTTGTTTGCCGTCGCCGGCCACCACCAGGGTGTACAGCTCCACCCCCGATTTGGACGCGGGCACGGCGGCGAGGGCGGCATCCAGCAAGTGGCCCTGGGCAAACAGGCCGATTTCCAGCGGGTCAGGCAACAATTTGCCCTCGGCGTCGCGCACGCGCATGCCGTTGACCCAGGTGCCGGCCTGCACGGTGCCGTCGGTGAGCACCAAAGTGCCACGACCTTGATAGCTGTCGCTGTCGAAGCCGCCAATATAGAAGCTGCCGTCGGTGAGGTTCAGGCGGCCTGTGCCTGTGAAGCGCCAGTCGACGAACTGGCCGACGTAGTGGCTGCCATCGACGCCGATCAGTTCGCCCTTGCCGCTGAGGGCGCCTTCCTTGAATTCGCCGATCCATACGTCGCCGTCGGCGTTTTCGTAGCGGCCCTTGCCGTTGAGCTGGTTTTGTTTGAAATGGCCGATGTACATGTCGCCGTCGGCGCTGTTGAAGGTGCCGTTGCCCTCCAGCTGGCCATCGACGAAGCGGCCGCTGAACTGGTTGCCGCTGTCGTCGTTGCGCTGGCCTTCGCCGTTGGGCTTGCCGTGGGCGAACTGGCCCTGGTACTGGCTGCCGTCGGCCAGCTCGAGGCGGCCGAGGCCGGAATACTGGTCGTCCTTGAATTCGCCGCGATAGGTCATCTGCCCCTCTTTGAGGGTGCCTTCGCCGTTGCGCTTGCCTTGTTTGAAACCGCCGACGTAGCTGTTGCCCGACGTGGTCAGGCTGCCCTGGCCGTCGAACAGGCCCTGCTGGAACTGGCCTTTATAGACCTCGCCGTTGCTGCCATGCCATTCGCCCTGGCCGTGCCACTGGCCTTTATCGAACTGGCCCGCGTACCAGCTGCCATTGGGGTAATCCACCCGGCCCTGGCCTTGCAGCAAGCCATTGACCACATCGCCACGGTAACGACCGCCATCGGGCAGCCGCGCATCGGGCGGCAACAGCGATTCGCCGTCGCCGCACGCGGTGAGCAACAGGACAAGAGCAAGGGGAGCGAGTGGGCGCATAGCGGGATCCGGATAATTGAGCGCCGAGTATGCCGCAGCTGCGAGATCTATACATAAATTTACATGAATTGTGGTGAGCGGACGGGCTCACCACAGCCAGGCTTCAGACGAAGCAGAGTGACAACGATTCTGCAATGTAGGCCGGTTTTTCCTGGCCATCGATTTCCAGGGTGCAGGTGGCTTTAAGCAACCATTGCCCAGGTTTTTTCTCGGTGGCGTCGGTCAGGGTCACGGCCAGGCGCACCCTGGAGTCGACCTTCACGGGCTGGATGAAGCGCACGCTGTCCAGGCCATAGTTGACCGCCATCTTCAGGCCTTCGGGCATGATCAGGATGTCTTCGATCAGCTTGGGTATCAGCGACAGCGACAGGAAACCGTGGGCGATGGTGCCGCCAAACGGGGTCTGGGCGGCTTTCACCGGGTCGACGTGGATGAACTGAAAATCGCCGGTGGCTTCCGCGAACAGGTTGATACGTTCCTGGTCGATGGTGAGCCATGCAGAACGTCCCAGTTCCTTGCCGACATATTCTTTGAGTTGCGCTACGGGTACTGAGGGCATTGCGACTCTCCTTCTTTGCTCGGTTGGCTTCATCGTTTTTGTAGTTTTGGACAGGTCCAGAGAACCAATGTAGATCATCACGGGCACTTGGCCCGGTCAACCCACCATGCTTTTGGCGAATGCCGCTCCATAGAGGCAGCGTGCTTATAATGCCGACACGCTTTGGGGGGGAAGAACGGATGCTGTTACGCGGTCTGACATGGCTGGTGCTGTTTCAATTACTCGGCACGGCGATCAATCATTTGTTTGTCCCGGTGCTGCCGGGGCCGATTATCGGGCTGCTGCTGATGCTGGCCTTCCTGGTGTGGCGCGGCGAAGTCGGTGAACCCCTGAGCCTGGCGGCCAGCAGTCTGCTGCGTTATTTGCCATTGCTGCTGGTGCCGCCTGCGGTCGGCGTGATGGTGTATGCCAAGGACATCGCCGCCGACTTCTGGGCCATCGTCGGCGCGCTGGTGTTGTCGCTGGTGATCGCCATGGGCTTTGTCGGCGTGCTGATGCAGAAACTGGTCAAGCGCCAGGCGCAGCGGGAGGACGGCCAATGACACTGGACTGGCAGGGCGCCTGGGCGGCCGTGATTCATCACCCGTTGTTCGGCATCGGCATCACCCTCGGCGCCTATCAACTGGTGCTGGCCGGTTTCGAGAAAACCCGCTGGATTTTCCTGCAACCGGTGTTGGTGTCGATGCTGTTGGTGATCGGCGTGTTGCTCGGCTGTGGCCTGACGTACGTCGAGTACCGCAAGAGCACCGAGATCATGAGCATCCTGCTGGGCCCGGCGACGGTAGCCCTGGCGGTGCCGCTTTACCTGAATCTGCGACGAATTCGCCAATTGTTCTGGCCGATTTTTACTACGCTGGTGGTGGGAGGCGTATTGGCCACCGGCCTGTGCGTGCTGTTGGGCTGGTGGTTTGGCGCCGAACACATGATGCTGATGACCATGGCACCCAAGTCCGTGACCTCACCGATTGCGATGCTGGTGGCCGAGCAGATCGGCGGCGTGGCGGCACTGGCGGCGGTGTTCGTGCTGATCACCGGGGTGATCGGCGCGATGATCGGTCCGGCGTATCTGTCACGGCTGGGCGTGCACAGCCCCGAAGCGCGCGGTATGGCGCTGGGCATGACCGCTCACGCCGTAGGTACGTCGGTGGCCTTGCAGGAAAGCGAAGAGACCGGCGCCTTTGCGGCGCTGGCCATGAGTCTGATGGGCGTGGCCACGGCGGTGTTCCTGCCGTTGGCCGTGTCGCTGGTTATTTAAGTCGGGTTTAAGGAAACCTTTATGAGTCTGGCGCTTTTCCCGCTCAATACCGTGCTGTTTCCCGGGTGCACCCTCGACCTGCAGCTGTTCGAGGCGCGTTACCTGGACATGATCAGCCGCTGCATGAAAAAGGGCGAAAGCTTTGGCGTGGTGTGCATCCTCGACGGCAAGGAAGTGGGGCTGGCGCCGGATGGCTATGCGTTGATTGGCTGCGAGGCGCTGATCCGCGACTTCAAGCAGCAGGACAATGGCCTGCTGGGGATTCGGGTCGAGGGTGGCCGGCGTTTCCGCGTGCGTGATGCCGGTGTGCAGAAGGACCAGTTGCTGGTGGCCGAGGTGCAATGGCTGCACGAGCATCCCGAGCAACCGCTGGAAGAGGAAGACGCTGACTTGCTGGCGTTGCTTCATGCCCTGGCCGAGCATCCGATGGTGGCGTCCCTGGATATGGGCACCCACGCCGATGGACAGCAAGCCCTGGGCAATCAGTTGGCCTATCTGCTGCCCTTTACCGAGGCCGACAAGATCGACCTGTTGCAACTCGATGACCCGCAACAGCGCCTGGACGCGATCCAGTTGCTGCTGGATGAGTTGCAGGGCGAGTTGTTCACCTGACCCGCGAGTGTCACTCGGACTTGTCCTTCCCGGTCTTCAGATTTTCCGTGGTTGTCCTGATCCCGTTGCCTGAAATAGTTGGCAGTCACGTAACGATGACCAGGGGGAAAGGATGATTCGGCTTTCGCAATCGGAGCAAGTCGTGTGGGATGCGTTTTTTATGGCCGTCACCACGCAAATTCTTCATATGAACGACGGTCGCGGCGCGGAGTACATCGCCGAACGCGCCGCGGAGATGGCTGACGAAATGCTTCTGGAGCGGCGCGAGCGCAGCGTCGAACGCCGCGCTGCACCCCTGGATTGGCTGGGGCCTGCCTAGTAGGCATACCTCAGCAGCGCGTGGGAAGTGCCGGTAAACGCAATGAACCCGAGCACCGCGCCACACACCGGCAGGATCAGCCACCAGACTTTCGGCGGCATCGGTGGCAACAGGCTGCGGTGCTGGCTTAACGTCAGGCTGAAGGCGCACACCGTCATTGCCAGCAGGGTGCCGGCCAGGATGTCCGTCGGCCAGTGTGCACCCAGGTACACCCGGGAAATCGCGATGGTGGCGGCGGGAATGCAGCCAAGCACCAGCCAGGTCAGGCGCAGTCGTGTCGGTTGACCGCGACCGGCAAGCACTGCCAAGGCCAGGAAGAATGCAAACGAGCCGGACGCATGGCCGCTGGGCATGCTGAAGCTGGTGAGCGGGTCGGTCAGCACTTCGGGGCGCATCCGCGCAAAAAACAGCTTGGTCCCGGTATTGATCAGCGCCGCGCCCAGCAGGGTGGCGCCGACAAAGATTGCCTGGCGCCATTGCCGCGCCACCACCAGCAGGCCGGTCAGCACCGCGCTGGCGACAAACATCTTCTTGAACTCGCCGAGCTGGGTCACCATCACCATCGCCCGGTCGATCGCCGGGCCGCGGTGTTCCTGCACCAGTGCCATCAAGCCCTGGTCAAAGTCGTTGAGGTAGGGATAGCCGATAAACAACGCGATCAACAGTGTGCCGCCAATGCAGCCAATCCATAGGGTGGCGCGCCGATGGCCACGCAGGCTGCTGTTGAGGCTTACGCCGATCAACACTGCGAGACAGGCGGCGACAATCCCGGCCTCCGGCCAGAAGCCTTCGGGCAATGGCAGGCGGAAGGCCGCGCCGGTGGCCCAGCCCGGCAATAGATACGCCACCGACCAGCCTGCGCCGGCCAGCAGGCTCACGGCGGCAAAACGCGGGAAGGGCATGTCGCACATGCCCGCAACCATCGGCAACATCGGCCGCAGCGGGCCAATGAAGCGGCCTACCAACAGGCTGGCGATGCCGTACTTCTGGAAGTAAGCCTCGGCGCCGCTCATCCATTCCGGGTGATGCCGCAGGCCGGGAAGGCGCCGGATGTTCTGGTGGAAATGGCGACCGAGGAAGTAGGAAACAACATCGCCCAACACGCCGCCGAGGAAGCCCAGCAACAGGGTTTCTCCCAGGGACAGTGCGCCGCTGCCGGCCAGGGCGGCGATGGCAAACAGCAATACCGTGCCAGGTACGATCAGGCCGGCAATGGCCAGGCACTCCACGCACGCCACGATAAACACCGCCACGGCCAGCCATTGCGGGTTCAGGGTCAGCCAGCCGGTAATGCTATCGAGCCATGGGCCCATACAATCAACTCCCTTTTGTAGATCGTCCTTGTGGGAGCCCGGCTTGCCGGCGATGGCGTCCTTGAGTCCGCTATCGCCGGGCAAGCCGGGCTCCTACAGGTTTATGTATGTTTTCAAATCAAAAAATAGTCGCGGCCTTCGACCTGGCCCCGGCGCAGCGGGTTCCGTGTGCAATACGGCGCATAACCGGCATCGACGAAGCGGTACATCAGGTGTTCATCGCGCCCACCGGGAATGCCCAGGCGGGTGGTCTGGATGATCTGCGCTGGCGCCAGCCCTACGTCTTCCACGTAGAGCAGTTCCTGGTCAAAGCGCTTGGCGTCCCACATCGGCACCTTCAAACCCAGCGCCTTGCACAGCAAGGTCTGGCCGGCGCACAGCTTTTGCGAGGGCCGTGGCCTGCCGCTGGCGTCCGGGTTATTCAGCAGCATCTGCGCCAGGCTGGCCGGGCCGGAGACTTCGTCGACCCACGGATAGGCTGATTTGATCAGCACCGCATTGCCCGGACCGTGGGCGCTGAAGTTCAGCGAATCACCGCCGCGGGCGTAGTACATATAGATGTGCCCGCCATCCAGAAACAAAGCCTTACGCTTTTCTGTGTAGCCCAAGGACGCGTGGCTGCCTTTTTCGGCGAGGTAATACGCTTCGGTTTCGATAATTCGTGCCGACAGCCACAAATCACCAACACGATGGCGAATGACTTTTCCGAGCAATTCGCGCGCGAGCAGTTGCGCGTCACGGTCGAAAAAGCCGTCGGGCAGGGCGTTGGCGGGGATCAGCGGCGAGAAACTGGACATGGCGATCAAAGGTAATACGGCTAAATGTGACAGGATGATAACAACTCCAGCCTTAATTCCCGCTGAACGTCGGGTTTTTACAGTTCATTTCGACCATCCGCCCCTCACCGCTGTCCGTAGGACGGCGTCACAGCTATAATCTGCCGCTTTCCTCTTTGCCAAGACCCCACCAGACCATGACTGAGTCCGTTCTTGACTACATGACCCGCCTGGGTCGCGCTGCCCGTCAGGCCTCGCGGTTGATCGCCCGTGCGAGCACTGCGCAGAAGAACCGCGCCTTGCTGGCAGCCGCCGACGCTCTGGATGCTTCGCGCTCCGAGCTGAGCGCCGCCAATGAACAGGATTTGGCCAACGGTCGCGCCAATGGCCTGGAGCCTGCATTGCTGGATCGCCTGGCGCTGACGCCGGCGCGCATCGACGACATGATCGAAGGCTTGCGTCAGGTGGCCAAGCTGCCTGACCCCATCGGTGAAATCCGCGACATGCGCTACCTGCCCTCCGGCATTCAAGTCGGCAAGATGCGCGTGCCCCTGGGCGTGATCGGCATCATCTATGAGTCGCGCCCGAACGTGACCATCGACGCCGCAAGCCTGTGCCTCAAGTCGGGCAATGCCACCATCCTGCGGGGCGGTTCCGAGGCCATCAATTCCAACCGTGCCATCGCTGCGTGCATTCAGCAGGGCCTGGCCGTGGCCGAACTGCCGGCCGAAGTGGTGCAAGTGGTCGAGACCACTGACCGCGCTGCCGTTGGTGCGCTTATCACCATGCCTGAGTTCGTCGACGTGATCGTGCCACGGGGTGGCAAGAGCCTGATCGAACGCGTGAGCCGTGATGCCAAGGTGCCAGTTATCAAGCACCTGGACGGCGTCTGCCACGTGTTCATCGACATCGCCGCCGACCTCGACAAGGCGATCCGCATTGCCGACAACGCCAAGACTCACCGCTACGCCCCGTGCAACACCATGGAAACCCTGCTGGTGCACGTCGGCATTGCCGATCGCGTGCTGCCGCCGCTGGCTGCCATCTACCGCGACAAGGGCGTTGAACTGCGTGGTTGCGAGCGTACCCGGGCGATCCTCGGCAGCGACGTGATCGAGGCCACCGAGCAGGACTGGTACACCGAATACACGGCGCCGATCCTGTCGATCCGCATCGTCGACGACCTGGACCAGGCCATCGAGCACATCAATCAATACGGCTCCAAGCACACCGACGCCATTGTCACCGAGCATTTCAGTGATGCCCGGCGTTTCCTCAACGAAGTGGATTCCGCTTCGGTGATGGTCAACGCCTCGACGCGTTTTGCCGACGGTTTCGAGTATGGCCTGGGGGCGGAGATCGGTATCTCCACCGACAAGCTCCACGCACGCGGCCCGGTTGGCCTGGAAGGGCTGACCAGCGAGAAGTACGTGGTGTTCGGTGACGGTCATGTGCGCACTTGATGGGTAAACGCATCGGGCTGCTCGGCGGCACCTTCGACCCCGTGCACATCGGCCATTTGCGCAGTGCACTGGAAGTCGCGGACGCCCTCGGGCTGGATGAACTGCGCCTGGCACCGAATGCCCGGCCGCCCCATCGCGATACGCCGCAGGTGTCTGCGCAGCAGCGCCTGGAGATGGTCCGCCTTGCTGTGGCCGGCATTGCACCGCTGGTGGTGGACGACCGCGAACTCAAGCGCGACAAACCGTCCTACACTGTCGACACCCTGGAACTGATGCGGGCCGAGTTGGCCGCGGATGACCAGTTATTTCTACTTTTGGGCTGGGACGCGTTTTGCGGCCTGCCCACTTGGCACCGCTGGGAAGAGTTGCTCCAGCATTGCCACATCCTGGTGCTGCAACGCCCGGATGCCGACGCAGAATCGCCGGATGCCTTGCGCAACCTGCTGGCGGCGCGGTCGGTAAGTGACCCTTTGGCCCTGACCGGGCCGAGCGGGAATATTGCATTCGTCTGGCAAACCCCGCTTGCGGTGTCTGCCACCCAGATCCGTCAACTGCTGGCCAGCGGGAAGTCGGTACGTTTCCTGGTGCCTGACGCGGTCCTGGCCTACATCGATGCGCACGGGCTTTACCGTGCGTCGAACTGAAAAGGCGCGCTTGAACGCACGAACAGTCGTGCAGCGAGCGCCCGAACATACGAGCAAAACGAGTTTTATATGACGAACAAAGACGTAAGCAAAGTTAAGCGCAAAGGCACGTTCAAGAGCGCTCCTCTGCCAGTAGAAGCCCACACCGGCCCTGAGCTGGCCGGCGAAGAGCTGGTGAAGGTTGCCGTGGCTGCCCTGGAAGACGTGAAGGCCCAGGACATCCAGGTCCTGGACGTGCGCGACAAGCAGAGCATCACCGACTTCATGATCATCGCCACCGGTACCTCCAACCGCCAGATCGGCGCGATGCTGGACAAGGTTCGCGAAGCGGTCAAAGCCCAGGGCGTCAAGCCATTGGGTGAAGAAGGCAAGGGCGACAGCGACTGGGTACTGCTGGACATGGACGACGTGATCGTTCACATGATGACCAGCAACGCCCGTCAGTTCTACGACCTGGAGCGTCTGTGGAAAGGCGCCGAGCAGAGCCGTGCCGCCGATGGCAAGCACCACAGCCCTGAAGTCGGCCACGCGCACTTCGACAAGCTCAACAAAGACCAGGAATAAGGAACGGCTGTGCGCCTGCGTCTGATCGCTGTCGGTTCACGCATGCCCAAGTGGGTGGAAGAAGGCTGGCATGAATATGCCAAGCGCCTGCCATCCGAATTGGCGCTGGAACTGGTGGAAATACCGCTCAATACCCGGGGCAAGAACGCCGACGTGGCCCGCTTTATCCGTCAGGAAGGCGAAGCCATGCTGGCCAAGGTCGGGCCCAACGAGCGGATCGTGACCCTCGAAGTGCACGGCAAGCCCTGGAGCACCGAGCAGTTGGCGGTGGAACTGGATCGCTGGCGCCTGGATTCGCGCACGGTCAACTTCATGGTCGGCGGCCCCGAGGGGCTGGCGCCGGAAGTGTGCGCGCGGGCGGACCAGCGCTGGTCGCTGTCGCCCCTGACACTGCCGCACCCGCTGGTAAGAATCCTGATCGGTGAACAGCTGTATCGCGCCTGGACAGTTCTGTCCGGGCACCCTTACCACAAATAATCTGCGCCCTGCCTGATGACCCAGCCGATCCGCATCAAGGACCACGAGAAAGACGCACGTCTTGTACGCGCGCGGGTGGTGTTTGGCGCGATTTTGGTGGTGGCATTGCTGGGGGTGCTGATTGCGCGCCTGTATTTCCTGCAGGTGATCCAGTACGACTATCACTCCACATTGTCGGAAAACAACCGGGTGCACGTGCAGCCGATTCCGCCGACCCGTGGGCTGATTTTCGACCGCAATGGCGTGGTGGTCGCGGATAACCGGCCCAGCTTCAGCCTGAGCATGACTCGCGAACGTTCCGGCGACTGGCAGCAGATCCTTGATGTGATCGTCGAGGTGCTGCAACTGACGCCGGAAGACCGGGTGATCTTCGAGAAACGCATGAAGCAGGGGCGCCGGCCGTTTGAGCCGGTGCCGATCCTGTTCGAGCTGACCGAAGAGCAGATCGCCCGGATCGCGGTGAACCAGTTCCGTCTACCGGGTGTGGAAGTGGTGGCGCAGTTGGTGCGGCACTACCCGCAAGGGGCGCACTTTGCGCATTCGGTCGGCTACATGGGCCGGATCAACGAGAAAGAGCTGAAGACCCTCGACCCGGTCAACTACAGCGGCACCCACCATATCGGCAAGACCGGCATCGAGCGTTTCTACGAGCCGGAACTGCACGGCCAGGTGGGTTACGAGGAAGTCGAGACCAACGCCCGTGGCCGCGTGCTGCGGGTGCTCAAGCGTACCGACCCGGTGCCCGGCAAGGACATCGTGCTGAGCCTGGACATTAAGTTGCAGGAAGCGGCGGAGATGGCCCTGGGCGGGCGTCGGGGTGCCGTGGTGGCACTGGATCCGAGCACTGGCGAAGTGCTGGCGATGGTTAGCCAGCCAAGTTTTGACCCCAACCTGTTTGTCACCGGGATCAGCTTCAAGGCCTACGCCGAGCTGCGTGATTCCATCGACCGGCCGCTGTTCAACCGCGTATTGCGCGGCCTGTATCCGCCGGGCTCGACCATCAAGCCGGCGGTAGCGATTGCCGGCCTGGACTCGGGCGTGGTCACGGCATCGAGCCGGGTGTTCGACCCCGGCTACTACATGCTGCCCAACTACGATCACAAATACCGTAACTGGAACCGCACCGGCGACGGTTATGTCGACCTGGATACGGCGATCATGCGTTCCAACGACACCTACTTCTATGACCTAGCCCACAAGCTCGGTATTGATCGGCTGTCGGCCTACATGGGCAAGTTCGGCCTTGGTCAGAAAGTCTCCCTGGACATGTTCGAAGAATCCCCGGGCCTGATGCCGTCTCGCGAGTGGAAGCGTGCGACCCGGCGCCAGGCGTGGTTCCCGGGCGAAACCCTGATCCTGGGGATCGGCCAGGGCTACATGCAGGCCACGCCGCTGCAACTGGCTCAGGCCACCGCGCTGGTGGCCAACAGGGGTGTGTGGAACCGTCCGCACCTGGCCAAGACCATCGAGGGCGAACGCCCGGTGGACGAAAACCCGATTCCCGACATTGTGCTGCGCGACCCGTCCGACTGGACCAAGGTCAACCACGGCATGCAGCAAGTGATGCACGGCGCCCGGGGTACCGCGCGTAAAGCGGCAGCCGGCGCGCAATACCGGATTGCCGGCAAGAGCGGTACGGCCCAGGTGGTCGCGATCAAGCAGGGCGAGAAATACGACCGCTCCAAGGTTCAGGAACGCCACCGTGACCACGCCTTGTTCGTCGGCTTTGCCCCGGCCGACAACCCGAAGATCGTCGTGGCGGTGATGGTCGAGAACGGTGAATCCGGTTCCGGCGTAGCAGCGCCTGTGGTGCGTCAGATCATGGATGCCTGGCTGTTGACCGAAGACGGCAAGCTCAAGCCCGAATATGGCGGCACCCCATCCAGTGTGGAGGCTACGGCCCTTGAAGAGTAATTTTGACCGCATCCTCTCCAGCGAGGATGTGATGCGCCGCCGCGCCACTTTGCTGCAGCGCATGCACATTGATGGCCCGTTGCTGATCCTGCTGCTGACCCTGGCCGCCGGCAGCCTGTTCGTGTTGTATTCGGCCAGTGGCAAGAACTGGGACTTGCTGATCAAACAGGCGTCGTCGTTTGGCCTTGGCCTGTTGTCGATGGTGGTGATCGCCCAGCTGGAGCCGCGCTTCATGGCGCGCTGGGTGCCGCTGGGGTATGTCGCCGGCGTGTTGCTGCTGGTGGTGGTGGATGTCATGGGTCACAACGCCATGGGCGCGACGCGCTGGATCAACATCCCGGGGGTGATTCGCTTCCAGCCGTCGGAATTCATGAAGATCCTGATGCCGGCGACCATCGCCTGGTACCTGTCAAAACGCACACTGCCGCCCCAGCTCAAGCACGTGGGCATCAGCCTGATATTGATCGGCGTGCCGTTCATCCTGATCGTGCGCCAGCCCGACCTCGGCACCTCGCTGCTGATCCTGGCGGGCGGCGCGTTCGTGCTGTTCATGGGGGGGCTGCGCTGGCGCTGGATCCTCAGCGTGCTGGCCGCGGCCGTGCCGGTGGCCGTGGCCATGTGGTTCTTCTTCATGCACGACTACCAGAAGCAGCGAATCCTCACGTTCCTCGACCCGGAGAGCGATCCGCTGGGCACCGGCTGGAACATCATCCAGTCCAAGGCGGCCATCGGTTCCGGCGGCGTATTCGGCAAGGGCTGGCTGCTGGGCACCCAGTCGCACCTGGACTTTTTGCCGGAAAGCCACACCGACTTCATTATCGCGGTGATGGGCGAGGAGTTCGGCCTGGTGGGCATCTGCGCACTGTTGCTGATTTACTTGCTGCTGATCGGGCGCGGCCTGGTGATTACTGCCCAGGCGCAAACCCTGTTTGGTAAATTGCTCGCCGGCAGCCTCACCATGACGTTTTTTGTTTACGTTTTCGTCAACATCGGTATGGTCAGTGGCCTGTTGCCGGTGGTTGGGGTGCCGTTGCCGTTCATTAGCTACGGCGGAACTTCGCTGGTGACATTGCTGTCAGCGTTTGGGGTTTTGATGTCGATCCATACCCATCGTAAGTGGATCGCACAGGTTTGAATAAGGTGAAGATGTCAATGCAAGTAATGCGCGGCTGGGCTGCCCGGCACGTGTCCTGGATGGGCCTGTTGGGCCTGCTGGGAGCCGCTGTGCAGGAAGCGCAGGCCGGCGACTACGACGGTTCGCCCCAGGTCGCCGAGTTTGTCGGTGAGATGACCCGTGACTATGGTTTCGCCGGTGAACAGCTGATGGGCGTGTTCCGCGAGGCCCAGCGCAAGCAGGCGATCCTCGACGCCATCTCCCGGCCCGCCGAGCGCGTGAAGCAGTGGAAGGAATATCGCCCGATGTTCCTGACCGACGCCCGCGTGGCGCGGGGCGTGGACTTCTGGCGCCAGCACGAAGCGGTGCTGGCCCGCGCCGAGCAGGAATACGGCGTACCGGCCCAGGTGATCGTGGCAATCATCGGCATCGAAACCTTCTACGGCCGCAACACCGGCAGCTACCGGGTGATCGACGCCTTGTCGACCCTGGGCTTTGACTACCCGCCACGCGCCGAATTCTTCCGCAAAGAGCTGCGCGAGTTCCTGTTGTTGGCCCGTGAAGAACAGGTCGACCCGTTGACCCTCAAGGGCTCCTACGCCGGGGCCATGGGCTTGCCGCAGTTCATGCCGAGCAGCTTTCGCGCCTACGCCGTGGATTTTGACGGCGACGGCCATATCAATATCTGGAGCAACCCCGATGACGCTATCGGCAGCGTCGCCAGCTATTTCAAGCGTCACGGCTGGGTAGCCGGCGAGCCGGTGGTGATTCGCGCCGATGTGACCGGTGAGCGCGCCGATGAAGGCCTGACCCAGGGTATCGAGCCGGTCAAGACGGTCGGGGAGTTGCGGGCGCTGGGCTGGTCGAGTCAGAATGCGCCACGCGATGATATGCCGGTGACGGCGTTCCGCCTCGAAGGCGAAAATGGCCCCGAATACTGGATGGGCCTGAAGAATTTCTACGCAATCACGCGTTATAACCGCAGCGTGATGTACGCCATGGCCGTGCATCAACTGTCAGACATGCTGGTCCAAGCACGGGGCGTCAAGTAATGCCGGTATCACCGATGTACAAACCCCTGAAGCTGTTGGCGTACGCCGCATTGTCGTTATTGGTGGTCAGTTGTTCCACCAGTCGTGCACCGGTGCAAAAAACCGCAGGCACGGCGATCCGCTCCCAGCCGGGGCTGGATATCAACCGCGCCCACAAAGACGGCGCGCCGTGGTGGGATGTGGATGTTTCGAAGATCCCGGATGCCACGCCGACCCTGCACACCGGCCCTTACAAGGCCAATCCCTATACCGTGCTGGGCAAAAACTACTTCCCGCTGCAAGACTCCAAGACCTACGTGCAATCAGGTACGGCGTCCTGGTACGGGACCAAGTTCCACGGCCAGAACACCGCCAACGGCGAAGTCTATGACCTGTACGGCATGAGCGCGGCGCACAAGACCCTGCCGCTGCCCAGCTATGTACGCGTGACCAACCTGGACAACAACCGCTCGGTAATCCTGCGGGTCAATGACCGTGGGCCGTTCTATTCGGACCGGATCATCGACTTGTCCTACGCCGCCGCCAAGAAACTCGGGTATGCCGAAATCGGCACCGCCCGGGTGAAGGTCGAAGGTATCGACCCGGCCCAGTACTGGGCCCAGCGTGGCAAGCCGGCGCCGTTGATGCTCAACGAACCGCAAACCCCGCAACCGCAAGTCACGGCCTCGGCCGGCAAGATCGAACAGTGGACCCCGCCGCCGGCGCAGCACGCCCCGGACACGGTGGTCATTCCGCATGCAGCACCGGGAGCCTCTACCGTGGGCGGCCAGTACCTGCAAGTCGGCGCTTTCGCCAACCCGGACGCGGCAGAGCTGCTAAGGTCCAAGCTCAGCGGGATGGTCAGCGCGCCAGTCTTTATCAGCTCTATTGTGCGTAACCAGCAGACCCTGCACCGTGTGCGCATGGGGCCGATCGGCTCGCCGAGTGAAGTTGCGCAAGTGCAGAACAGCGTGCGCCTGGCCAACCTGGGGCAACCCAGCGTGGTCACCGCCGAGTAAGCAGTACAAAGGATTGATGGCTCAGGCTCGCATGCGGGTTTGAGCCCTGGTTGTTGGCTCGTTGAACAATAAAAACCCAGGGGCAAGGGGTGGGCATGCAACCGAACACGCGACAGTCTGGCGACGGGCTGTCTGAATAGTTTTGCCCGCGAGGGCAAGTTTCCATAAGCAATTTCGAGAGACGGATGAACATCACCACCTTAGCCAAACGCACGTGCCTGCTTCTTTCGCTGATCATCACCCCGGCCGCCTGGGCGGTTGAAATGGTGCCAGCTTCCCCGCAACTGGCTGCCAAGGCCTGGGTCCTGATGGACGCCGCCAGCGGCAACGTGCTGGTGGAGAACAACGGTGACCAGCGCCTGCCCCCAGCCAGCCTGACCAAGCTGATGACCGCCTACATCGCGACCCTGGAAATCCGTCGCGGCCAGATCGGCGAAAACGATCCGGTGACCGTCAGCGAAAACGCCTGGCGCACCGGCGGTTCGCGGATGTTCATCAAGGTCGGCTCGCAAGTGACCGTCAGCGACCTGCTGCACGGCATCATCATCCAGTCGGGTAACGACGCCAGCGTAGCCCTGTCCGAGCACATCGCCGGCAGCGAAGATGCGTTCGCCGACATGATGAACAAAACCGTGGCCGACCTGGGCATGACCAACAGCCACTTCATGAACCCGACCGGCCTGCCGAACCCTGAGCACTACTCGTCGGCTCACGACATGGCGATCCTGGCTCGCGCGATCATTCGTGTCGACCCGGTGCACTACGCGATCTACTCCCAGAAAGAGTTCTTCTGGAACAACATCAAGCAGCCTAACCGCAACCTGTTGCTGTGGCGTGACAAGACTGTCGATGGCCTGAAAACCGGCCACACCGAAGAAGCCGGCTACTGCATGGTGTCGTCCGCTGTCCGTGACGGCCAGCGCCTGATTGCCGTGGTATTCGGTACCAACAGCGAGCAGGCCCGTGCGGCTGAGACGCAAAAGCTGCTGACCTATGGCTTCCGCTTCTTCGAAACCCAGACCTTCTACCAGAAAGGCACCGAGCTGGCTCAAGCCCCTGTGTGGAAAGGCGCGACCCATCAAGTCAAGGCCGGCCTGGCTGAAGACCTGACCCTGACCATGCCTAAAGGCCAGCTCAAGAAGCTGGTGGCCAGCATGACCATGAACCCGCAACTGGTCGCACCGATCGCCAAGGGCGATGTGATTGGTAAAGTCGAAGTGAAGCTGGACGACAAGGTGGTGCACAGCGCCGATCTGATCGCTCTGGACGCCGTCGACGAAGGTGGTATCTTCCGACGCGTGTGGGATAGCATCCGTCTATTCTTCTACAGCTTGTTCAACTGATAGTGTGCACCTGCATGACCCCGCGCTGATCCGGCGCGGGGTTATGCCCGTCGCCACGGCTTACGCTTACGAGGCCGTTACGCCATGACCGATACCGAAGTAAAGGCGCCAAAGATCGAATTCCCAAACGTGGACTATCCCGTCAAGGTGATCAGCGATACGGGCGTGGGCAACAAGGACAAGATCATCGAGATCGTCAAGAAACACGCAACGATCAACCATGACCGTGTGGATGAGCGTCAAAGCACCAACGGCAAGTACACCACTATTCAGTTGCACATCGTGGCGACTGACCAGGACCAGCTGTACAACATCAACAGCGAACTGCGGGCTACCGGCTTCGTGCACATGGTGTTGTGATGTCACAGACCCTGGGCTTTCGCGAGCTCGGCCAAATGGCTTACGAACCGGTGTGGCACGCCATGCAGCGGTTCACCAACGAGCGCGGCACCGAAGCCCCGGATGAAATCTGGCTGGTGGAGCACCCGCCGGTTTTCACTCAGGGCCAAGCCGGCAAGGCCGAGCATTTGCTGCTGCCGGGAGAAATCCCGGTGGTGCAGGTCGACCGCGGCGGGCAGGTGACTTACCATGGCCCAGGTCAATTGGTGGCTTATCTGTTGCTGGACGTGCGCAGGCTGGGTTTTGGCGTACGTGAGCTGGTCAGTCGCATGGAGTCATGCCTGATCGAGCTGCTGGCCAGCTACGGTGTGACCGCCGCGGCCAAGCCGGATGCACCGGGGGTTTATGTTGATGGCGCGAAAATCGCCTCCCTGGGCTTGCGGATTCGCCACGGTTGTTCCTTTCATGGCCTGGCCTTGAATGTGGACATGGACCTGGCGCCGTTTCGACGGATCAATCCCTGCGGCTACGCCGGTTTGGCGATGACCCAGTTGAGCGATCACGCAACACCACTAGAATTTGCCGAGGTAAGTGCCCGGCTGCGCGCGCAGCTCGTCAAACACCTCGACTATGCTGAGCAGACGACCCTAACGGGCGGAATCGACTGATTATGACTACTGATGCAGTGCAAACCATGATCCCGACGCTGGATGTTACCGAGCGTCCGGCCCCGCGTGCCAAGGTAGAAGCCGGCGTCAAGCTGCGCGGCGCCGAGAAGGTTGCACGCATCCCGGTGAAGATCATTCCGACCACCGAACTGCCGAAAAAGCCTGACTGGATTCGCGTGCGTATCCCGGTTTCGCCGGAAGTCGACCGCATCAAGGCCCTGCTGCGCAAACACAAGCTGCACAGCGTGTGCGAAGAAGCGTCCTGCCCGAACCTGGGCGAGTGCTTCTCCGGTGGCACCGCGACCTTCATGATCATGGGTGACATCTGCACTCGTCGTTGCCCGTTCTGCGACGTTGGTCACGGCCGGCCGAAGCCACTGGACGTCAACGAGCCGGAAAGCCTGGCCATCGCCATCGCCGACCTGAAACTCAAGTATGTCGTGATTACCTCGGTAGACCGCGACGACCTGCGTGACGGCGGCGCCCAGCACTTTGCCGACTGCATCCGCGAGATCCGCAAGCTGTCGCCGAACGTGATGCTCGAGACCCTGGTGCCGGACTACCGTGGCCGTATGGACGTGGCGCTGGAAATCACCGCCGCCGAGCCGCCGGATGTGTTCAACCACAACCTGGAAACCGTGCCGCGCCTGTACAAGGCTGCGCGTCCGGGTTCGGACTACCAGTGGTCGCTGACCCTGCTGCAGAAATTCAAGCAGATGATGCCGCACATTCCGACCAAATCCGGCCTGATGCTGGGCCTGGGCGAAACCGACGAAGAAGTCATTGAAGTCATGAAGCGCATGCGCGAACACGACATCGACATGCTGACCCTCGGCCAGTACCTGCAGCCGTCCCGCAGCCACTTGCCGGTACAGCGTTTCGTGCACCCGGATGTGTTCGCCTGGTTTGCCGAAGAAGGCTACAAGATGGGCTTCAAGAACGTCGCTTCCGGCCCGCTGGTACGTTCCTCGTACCACGCCGACGAGCAGGCGAAACTGGTCAAGGCCAGCCTGGTGTCCTGATACGCGGAACGCCGGACACTGCAGGACCCATGTGGGAGCCGGCTTGAGTGGGAGCGGGCTTGTTCGCGAATGCGTTGGATCAGTTGACCTGTCCGGTGACTGACTGACCGCCTTCGCGAGCAAGCCCGCTCCCACCCAGGCCCGCTCCCACATTTGCTACTGACTCTTCCTCTTCTGTTTGCAACCATTGCTGTTTAGAGTGCCTTGGGCAATCCACACGAGGAGAACCATGGATGACGACTCAATTGACCACTTGTGCGGTACCTGCGCTGCGCGCCGAAGGCGTGATCGGACTGATTGCCCCTGCCGGGCCGGCCGAGCTGGATATCGACACGGCCACGCAATGGATGCGCGCCCGGGGCTACACACTGCGGATCTTTCCGGGCGTGAGCCAGCGTGATGGCTATCTGGCCGGCAGTGATGAGGTACGCCTTGATGACCTGCACGCGGCGTTCGCCGACTCGACCATCGACGCGATTTTCTGCCTGCGCGGCGGCTACGGCACGCCACGCCTGCTGGACCGCCTGGACTTTGACCTGCTCCGGGCCAACCCCAAGCCATTCGTAGGCTACAGCGATATCACCGCCCTGCACCTGGCGATCAACCGGTATGCCGGTTTCGTCACCTTCCATGGTCCGATGTTCAACGCTGACCTGTTAGGTGAAAAGCAACAGCCTACCGAGTCGTCGCTGTTCAGCATGCTGCGTGGGCAAGTGAAAGCCGGTAGCCAGCTGGCTCACCCTGTGGCCTACCCGCTGACCACCGTCGAGCCAGGCATCGCCTGTGGGCGGCTGCTGGGCGGCAATCTATCGATGATCGCAGCAGTGATGGGCACGGCTTACGAGATTGATGCCGAGGGCATCATTCTGTTTATCGAAGATGTGAACGAGCCGTTGTACCGTATTGACCGGTTGCTCACCCATTTGCGCCTGGCGGGCAAGCTGGCCCAGGTGGCGGGCGTGGTGGTGGGGGATGTGGCTGGGGTTGATAGCCTTGCGCTTGAGCGCTTGCTGAAGCAGACCTTCGAGCCGTTGTGCATTCCTGTGCTGTCCGGCTGGCGCAGCGGGCACTGCAACCCGAACCTGACCTTGCCGTTGGGCGCCAGGGTGCGGCTGGATGCGGGGGAGAAGCGGTTGGTGTTGGAACAGGATGTGGTGTTTAAGGCCTGAACTTTGTAGCGCCGATAAAGGCCTCTTCGCGAGCAAGCCCGCTCCCACATTTCGATCGCGTTCCTTCAGGAAGTGCACGGTCAAAATGTGGGAGCGGGCTTGCTCGCGAATGCGGTAGCAGCCATACGCCGATCTATCGGCTTTGCAGCGACTCCAGCAACTTCACCGTCGGATACCCATCCGCCGGCCAGCCCAGGGACTGCTGCGCGGCACGAATCGCCTTGCGGGTATTCGCACCGATGATCCCGTCCGGGTTGCCTGCGTCGTAACCATTGGCACTGAGCACCGTCTGCAAGTCAATTCGCTGCGAGCGAGTCAACGGCAGCTCATCTTTCGGCCAGCTCCCACGAATCAAGCCGCCGCCCCCGAAGCGTTCCGACAACAAGCCAACTGCCAACGCGTAGGACGACGAGTTGTTGTACTTGAGGATCGCGCGGAAGTTATCCAGCACCAGGAACGCCGGGCCACGATAGCCGGCCGGCAGCAACAGGGCGGCGGAAAGCTGGTCGACGTTGGCCGGGACACTGGCGCCCGGCGGCACCTGGATTCCCAGTTTCAGCCACTCGCCAACGGTCTTGCGTACGCTGCCATCGGCCAGGGCGTAATCAAAATTCAACGGCAGTTGCTGCACCTCGAAGCCCCAGGGCTGGCCTTTCTGCCAGCCGGAGCTTTGCAGGTAGTGCGCGGTGGAGGCGAGGGCGTCGGCCGGGCTGTTCCAGATATCGCGGCGGCCGTCACCGTCGAAGTCCACGGCGTGGGTGTTATAGGTGGTCGGGATGAACTGGGTCTGGCCCATGGCCCCGGCCCAGGAGCCTTTCATCTGGTCGGCGGCGATATCGCCATGCTGGATGATTTGCAGCGCCGCCAGCAGCTGCGCCTGGGCGAAGGCCGGGCGACGGCCTTCATAGGCCAGGGTCGCCAGTGAGCGGATCACCGAGTTGTTGCCCTGGAACTGGCCGAAGTTACTCTCCATGCCCCACACCGAGACCAGCGCCTGGCGGTCGACGCCGTAACGGTCCTCAATGCGTTGCAGAATGTCGGCGTACTTCACCAGCAGCGACTGGCCATTGCGCACCCGCAGTGGCGACAGCGCGCCATCGAGGTATTCCCATACCGGCCGGGAGAACTCCGGCTGGCTGCGGTCGGCGCGGATCACCGCCATGTCGGGTACGACATTGGCAAAGGCCGTGTCGAAAACCTGCGGCGTGATACCGGCCTTCAAGGCTTCCACGCGAAACCCCGCCTGCCATTCGGCAAAGGTCTGGGTCGGCTGGATATCAAGATTGTCTGCCACCAGTGGCGCAACGACGGCAGGCGCAGCTACCGGTGCAGTCTGGAGCAGGGGCAGGGGTTGGGCATCGGCAGCGGTGGGTTTTTCCGCGCAGGCGACTAACAGAATGAGGCTGGAGGCAGCGATCAGTTGGCGAAGGTGCCAACGACGGGAAAGACTAGAGGGCATGCACAGGTCCAGGGAATACGAATCAGGTACAGACCTTATCATGCCGGAGGGGCGCTTGCCTTCAGGCAGCCAGAAAGTAAGAAGCCTCCCAGCTATTAGACTGGAAGGCTTCGCGGCGGTAGCTGCCTTTGCCTTTGCCGGCTCGTTCCTGGCGACTGCGGAACAACGGCTGGGCGATGATGGATTTGGCCTTGTTGGGGCCATGCTTGGATGGCTTTTTGCTCATGATGGGTACTCTCTGGCAGGTTGATGATGCGGTGCGAATCATCTGCCGAAGTTTGGATTCTGTCCAGCCCAGCGATACGTAGGACTATTCAGCAGGCAGCGCCAAGCGCTGTCCTGACATCAAAAGTGACAAACGACTCAGGCTCATCCACGGCGATCCAGCCGCCTGGCCCTTGATCTGCGCGTCAATGCGCTGGGCCTCCAGCAGCAATTGCGCCCAGCGTTGCGCCGAGTGCCGTTGCAGGGCTTTGCTGATCAGTGGTTTGCGCTTGTCCCATACCGGTGGCCGCGCCTGGCTGAAGGCCTTGTCCAGTGGGATGCCCTGGCTGTACTGCAGGGCAATATTGGCCAGCAGCCGTAATTCTCGCGCCAGGGCCCAGAGAATCACCGGCGGCTCGACGCCTTCACCGCGCAGCCCTTCGAGCATGCGCAGGGCGTGGGCGGGTTCGCCGTTGAGGATCGCATCCACCAGGCCAAATACGTCAAAGCGCGCGCTGTCCGCCACGGCGCCTTGCACGGTTTCGACGGTGATCTGGCCACCCTCGGCCATCAGCTTGAGCTTTTCGATTTCCTGGGCGGCGGCCAACAGGTTGCCTTCCACCCGCGCCGCGATCAGCTCCACCGCATCCTGGCTGGCACTCAGCCCGGATTGCGACAGGCGCTGACGAATCCACTGCGGCAGTTGGCTGCTGTCCACCGGCCAGATCTGTATGAACTGAGTCTGGCCACCTTCCACCAGCGCCTTGCCCCACTTGGTTTTCTGCGCACTGCCATCGAGCTTGGGCAGGCTGATCAGCAGCAGCGTGTCTTCGGCAGGGCGTGCGCAGTATTCCATCAAAGCCGCCGCGCCTTTGTCGCCGGGCTTGCCCGAAGGCAGGCGCAGTTCCAGCAGGCGTTTTTCGGCGAACAGCGACATGCTCGCCCCGGCTTGCAGCAGCGTACCCCAGTCGAAACTGGCGTCGGCGCTGAATACCTGGCGTTCATCGAAGCCCTGTTGGCGGGCGGCGGTGCGAATTGCGTCCGCAGCCTCCTGGCACAGCAGCGGGTCATCACCGCTGACGATGTAGACGGGCGCAAGGCTGCCTTGCAGGTGCTTGGCGAGTTGGGCGGGGGCGAGTTTCATAGGCAGGGCGAACGGGGCGCCTGGGGCGCCCCGTCTGGCTTACTCGACAGGAACTTCGACAGGCGACTGTTTAGGTTGGCTGTCTTCATACTCTTGCGCCGCTTTCAGCGCATCGGCATCTGCCTTGGCCTTGGCATCCGCGGTTTGCTGCAGCTTATCCAGTTGCTCCGGCGTGATCAGTTGCAGGCGCAGGACCATGCGCTGCACCAGTTCACGACGCATTTCCTTGCGCACCTGGATGGTTTCGGAGTCCGAACCCACCAGGTTGTTGCCGTCGTGGCTCACGACTTTCTGTATCTGGATCTTGTCGCCCATCAGCGGCAGGTGGTCATGGCCCTGGATTTCGAAGAAGAGCGTGGTGCTCAGCTCAATGTCCGAAGCACGCCCGGCGCTGGCGTAGCTGAGGCTGCGCTGCTCTTCTTTTTCATCCACCAGGTTCAGTTTGTAAGCCGCGCCTGAATAGACTTTGACGCCACTGTTTTCCAGGACCTGGCGCAGCTGTTGCACGGTCTCGCCGTAGGAGTTGCGGGCGGTGACGTCCAGTTCCTTGATCGCCAGTTCGGTGGTGCCGGTGCCGCGCAGCTGGAAGCCGCAAGCGCTCAGCAGCACGGCAAGGCCCATAACCAGCAGATTGCGTTTGATCATTTTGATGCTCCCCTTGAAACCATGTGGGCCTTATCGAGGCCCTGGAGGTTTTGTTCGGCGCCAGGGTTATTCCCTCGGCGCCCGATCCGATTAGCTAGCGACGATATTGACCAGTTTGCCGGGCACCACGATCACTTTGCGGATCGTCAGGCCTTCGGTGAAGCGCAGCACGTTCTCATTGATACGGGCGGCGGCTTCGACGTCTTCACGGCTGGCGCTGGCCGGCATGTCGATCTGGCCACGCAGCTTGCCGTTGACCTGAATCACCAGTTGCAGCGTGTCCTGTACCAGGGCGCTGTCATCCTGTACCGGCCAGCCGGCATCGATGACGGCACCGCTGTGGCCCAACTGGTTCCACAGTTCGTGGCTGATGTGTGGCGTGATCGGCGCCAGCAGCAGGGTGACCGTTTCCAGGCCTTCCTGTACCAGTGCGCGGTCCTGTTCGGTAGCCTGCGGCGCTTTCTCCAGCACGTTCATCAGCGTCATCACCTGGGCGATGGCGGTGTTGAATTTGTGGTGCTGGCCCACGTCCTGGCTGGCGTGCTTGATGGCCAGGTGGGTGCTGCGGCGAATGACTTTTTGCTCATCGCTCAGGGTCGCCACGTCCAGCTTGCCCGGCAAGCCTTGGCTGACATGGGCGTGCGCCAGGCGCCAGACGCGCTTGAGGAAGCGATGCGAACCTTCGACGCCGGAGTCCGACCATTCCGCGCTCATGTCAGGCGGCGAGGCGAACATCATGAACAGGCGGCAGGTGTCCGCGCCGAACTGGTCGATCATCGACTGTGGGTCGACGCCGTTGTTCTTCGACTTGGCCATCTTCTCGGTGCCGCCGATTTCCACCGGCAGGCCGTCGGATTTCAGCTTGGCGCTGATCACCTTGGCCTTGCTGTCACGCTCCAGCTCGACATCTGCCGGGTTGAACCAGGTGTAGGCGCCATTGGCTTCGCGGCGGTAATAAGTCTCGGCAATCACCATGCCCTGGGTCAGCAGGTTCTTGAACGGCTCGTCGGAACTCACCAGGCCTTCATCACGCATCAGCTTGTGGAAGAAGCGCGCGTACAGCAGGTGAAGGATGGCGTGTTCGATACCGCCGATGTACTGGTCTACCGGCAGCCAGTGGTCGGCCGCGGATTTTTCCACCAGGCCGCCTTCATAGTGCGGCGAGGCGTAGCGGGCGTAGTACCACGAAGACTCCACGAAGGTGTCCATGGTGTCGGTTTCGCGTTTGGCCGGGGCACCGCAGTTCGGGCAGGTGCACTCGTAGAATTCGGGCATGCGCGCCAATGGCGAGCCAGCACCGTCCGGCACCACGTCTTCGGGCAATACGACCGGCAGTTGGTCTTCCGGTACCGGCACGTCACCGCAGGTTTCGCAGTGGATGATCGGGATCGGGCAGCCCCAGTAGCGCTGGCGGCTGATGCCCCAGTCACGCAGGCGGAACTGGGTGCGCGAGGCACCGAGGTTTTTCTTGATCAGCGCGACTTCGATGGCGTCGAAGGCGCCTTCGAAATCCAGGCCGTCGAACTCGCCGGAATTGATCAGTGTGCCGTGTTCGTTGTACGCGTCCTGCCACGGAGCCGGGTTGGTGTCGCCCGAACTGGTGCGCACCACGGACTTGATCGGCAGGTTGTACTTGACGGCGAATTCGAAATCGCGCTCGTCGTGGGCCGGCACAGCCATTACTGCGCCATCACCGTAGTGCATCAGCACGTAGTTGGCGACCCACACCGGCAGCTTCTCGCCGGTCAATGGGTGCTCGACGAACAACGAGGTCGGCAGGCCTTTTTTCTCCTGGGTGGCGACGTCGGCTTCGGCGACGCTGCCGCCCTTGCATTCGGCGATGAACGCCTGCAGCTCAGGGTTGTTCTGTGCGGCCTGGGTGGCCAGCGGGTGTTCGGCGGCCACGGCGACGTAGGTCGCGCCCATCAGGGTGTCCGGACGGGTGGTGAAGACTTTCAGTACACCTTCTGCGCCGATGGAGTCGACGTTGTAGGGGAACTGCACTTCCATGCCACGGGACTTGCCGATCCAGTTGCGTTGCATGGTCTTGACCTGCTCGGGCCAGCCCGGCAAATCATCGAGGCTCGACAAGAGTTCATCCGCGTAGGCGGTGATCTTGAAGTAGTACATCGGGATTTCGCGCTTTTCGATCAGCGCGCCGGAACGCCAGCCGCGGCCGTCGATCACTTGTTCGTTGGCCAGTACGGTCTGGTCCACCGGGTCCCAGTTCACGGTGCCGCTCTTCTTGTAGATCACGCCTTTTTCGAACAGGCGAGTGAACAGCCATTGTTCCCAGCGGTAGTAATCAGGCTTGCAGGTGGTCACCTCGCGGGACCAGTCCACCGCCAGGCCCAGGCTGCGCAGCTGGGTCTTCATGTAGGCGATGTTTTCGTAGGTCCACTTGGCGGGCGCTACGTTGTTCTTCATCGCGGCGTTTTCCGCCGGCATGCCGAAGGCGTCCCAACCCATGGGTTGCAGGACGTTCTTGCCCAGCATGCGCTGGTAGCGGGAGATGACGTCGCCGATGGTGTAGTTGCGCACATGCCCCATGTGTAGCTTGCCGCTGGGGTAAGGGAACATCGATAGGCAATAGAAAGTCTCCTTGCCTGGCTGTTCACTGACTTCAAAGGACTTTTGCTCATCCCAGAACGACTGGGCGGCATTTTCTATTTCACGGGGCTGATATTGTTCGTGCATGGCTACTTTTGAACTGAATAGGGGTGGCCTAATCCTCTTCGGTGCAACGTTCAGGTTGATCGACACCAAAAAGCGGCGCGTCCGTGCCCAAACCCTGCGGGAAGTGGAGTTACAGGAAGCGCCGTAGCATACATGACCCCACTCTATCGAGGGAAACCCTGATTGCGCCGCCGAGGCCGTTGGTCGCGGCGCCAGGCAGGCAGGGCAAGCAGGACTACGCTGTTTAGTGGGGAGTGAGTCTTATCTTCAATGAGGTGAGGGATGGTTGATTCGCAGCGAACTTTAACGAAACCGCAGGTGTACGAAGGACTGATCGACCGTTTGGGTCGAGCACTGGATGCAGCAAAAACCGCAGGCCGATTGTGTGATGAACGGCCTCTGGAGTTGGAACTGCGTGGCTTGAGCCAGGCAGAGCTGGACGTGATCAGGGTGTATCTGGAGTTGAATGAGCATCGCGCGTCCCATGGCATGGCCTCCCCGCCAGCCCAGGAGTTTTCGCGATCGGCCAAGGTGGTATGGCTCAAGGATTTTTCGGCCGGTCGCAGCCCGGAAAAACTCCGGTCCGTGCTTTTCAAGTGAAGTACCGCGTTAGTGATCTGTAGCCTTCTCAGCGTCTGTTCCTGTAAAGATTGTCGCTTAACCCCGTTACACCTTAGGCTTCGGGCATCTTTGGAGATGCCCGATGCCTATTCGCTATTTCATTAAACAATTGTTGTTGCCGCCCGGCATCCTGTTGCTGTTGCTGGCCCTTGCCTGGTGGTTTCGTCGCAGCCGACCGCGGCTGGCGGCCGTGTGCTTTGCCCTGGGGTTTGGCGGGATGTTGCTGATGAGCCTGCCGGTGGCGGTTCAATGGGGCGCAAAGGCCCTGGAGACCGAGCCGCCTCTGGCCCGTGATGAATGGGCGACCCTGGCGCAGCGGGCTGATGCCATCGTGGTGTTGGGCTCGGGGCGTGAGCGCGGGGATCCGGCGTGGGGCTCCGATCAGCCGACGGGTATCGGTCTTGAGCGCCAGCGCTATGCAGCCCGCCTGGCCAAGGCTTCGGGCTTGCCGGTGCTGACCACCGGCGGCTTGCACTACGGCACACCGCCCAGCGAGGCGGAGTTGATGGCGGTATCGATGCAGGATGACTTTGGCGTGAGCGTGCGCTGGAAGGAAGAGCGCAGCCGTACCACGTGGGAAAACGCGCAGATGAGTGCCGAGATTCTGCTGCCGCAGGGAATCAAGCGTGTGGTGGTCGTGACTCAGGCCTGGCATATGCCGCGCTCGCGCTGGAGCTTCGAAAAGGCCGGGTTCACGGTTGTTCCGGCGCCAGTGGGGTTTCTTGGTTTGGACAATGCCCGGCCATTGGGGGGCTGGATGCCGGAGTTCAAGTCGGTATGGCAGAGCGGGCAGTTGCTGAATGAAGCGGTGGGGCAGGTGGGTTACCGGATGTTTTACAGGTAATACCGCAGGTCAAATGTGGGAGCGGGCTTGCTCGCGAATACAGTGTGTCAGTCACTGGTGCTTTAACTGACAGATCGCATTCGCGAGCAAGCCCGCTCCCACATTGTCGTCCGAGTATTTCTTTTAAACCGTTTTGGACATCCGCCCCGCCAACAGCGCCCAGCCAAACAGGCCAAGGCACAGGATGATCAACGGCCAGGAACGCCATTCCAGGTATGGGGTGAGGTTGTGCATCGGCACGACCTCGCCGTAGAGAATCCCGCGTTCAAACTGCGGGATCTGCACGGTGATCTGCCCGTACGGGTTGATCAGGCCAGTGACGCCGTTGTTGGTGGCGCGGATCATCCAGCGCCCGGCTTCCAGGGCGCGCATCTGGGCCATCTGCAAATGTTGCAGCGGGCCGATGGAGCGGCCGAACCAGGTGTCGTTGCTGATGGTCAGCAACAAATCGCTGCGGGCCGACAGGCCGGCGGCGAACTCCGGGTACACCACTTCATAGCAAATGAACGGCGCAATCTGATAGCCCTTGGCTTGCAGCAAAGCCTGGTCGGACGGCCCGCGGGCGAAGTCCGACATCGGCAGGTCAAAGAACGCGATCAAGCCGCGCAGCATGTCCTGCAGCGGCACGTACTCGCCAAACGGCACCAGCTTCTGCTTCAGGTAGGTGCCGTCGCCTTCGCCCACCACCGTGATGCCGTTGAAGAAGCGCTTGTGGTGATGCACTTCCTGGCGGATCGGTACACCGGTGATCAGCGCAGTGTGCCGGTCAGCGGCGAACTTGCCCATCATGCCCAGGTAACCCTCCACGGATTCCTTGAGCACCGGCACGGCGGTTTCCGGCCATACCAGCAGGTCGACAGGCTTGGAGCTGAAGCTCATGTCGCGGTACAGCGCGAGCTGCGCATTCAACTGCTCGGGGTCCCACTTCATGCTTTGTTCGACGTTGCCCTGGACGGCGGCCACGGTCAGCGGCGCGCCGGCGGGGGTGGTCCATGCATGATGCTTGAGTGCCAGGCCGATGGCCCATGGCGCCACCAACAACAGCAAGCCGGCACCGATGAACAGGTTGCGCTTAGCCGCCAGCAGACGCGGCAGGTTGCAGATCAGTGCGGCGGTCAGCGCCAGGGCAAAGGATATCAGCCACATCCCGCCCAGCGGCGCGAGGCCGGTGAGAGGGCCGTCGAGCTGGCTGTAACCGGAATAGAGCCAGGGAAAACCGGTGAGGAACCAGCCGCGAAACGCTTCCTGGCCAACCCACAAGGCCGCGAAGGCCAGGGCATCGGCCAGTGGCGCTTCGTTGCGGCGCAGCCAGCGCGCCCACAGCCAGGCGGGCAGGGCAAAGAACCAGGCAATGGCCGCCGTAAACGCCAGCATCAGCATGCCCGCCAGCAACACCGAAGCGCCGCCGAAGTGGTGAATGCTGTAGTAGATCCAGCTGGTACCGGCACCAAACAGGCCGAAACCGAAACACCAGCCACGCCACAGGGCCTGGCGCGGTGTCAGTTCACGCAATCCCGCATAAAAGAACCCGGCCGCCACCAGCGCAAACGGCCAGAGGTCGAACGGCGCCAGCGCCAGGGTGGTGATGGCGCCGGCCACCACGGCCAGCAGGTTACCGGGCCAGCCGGGTGCAATCATACGGCGCATGTCAGTCCTTAGCGGGCAATAGGTGTCAAACGGATCAAGTGAATACGGCGGCTGTCGGCATTCAGGATGCGGAAGCGATAGGCACCGATTTCCGTGGTCTCGTTACGTTTGGGCAGGTGCCCGAACGCACTCATCACCAGGCCGCCAACCGTGTCGAACTCATCGTCGGAGAATTCGCTGTCGAAGAACTCGTTGAAGTTCTCGATCGGCGTCAGGGCCTTGACCAGGAAATCACCGCTGGGCAGCGGCTTGATGTAGCTGTCTTCTTCGACGTCGTGCTCGTCTTCGATGTCGCCGACGATCTGTTCCAGCACGTCTTCGATGGTCACCAAACCCGCTACACCTCCGTACTCGTCAATCACGATGGCCATGTGATTGTGGTTCGCACGAAATTCGCGCAACAGCACATTCAGGCGCTTGGATTCAGGGACGAAGGTGGCAGGACGCAGCAGGTCCTTGATGTTGAAGCTGTCGCCGTTCTCCTTGAGGATCAGCGGCAGCAGGTCCTTGGCCAGCAGGACGCCCATGACGTCGTCATGGCTTTCGCCGATCACCGGGTAGCGCGAGTGCGCCGAGTCGATCACGGCCGGGAGGAATTCCCGTGGGGTCTGGGTCGCCTTGATGCTGACCATCTGCGAGCGCGGAACCATGATGTCCCGTACTTGCAGGTCAGCGACCTGGATGGCGCCTTCGACGATGGCCAGCGCTTCGCTGTCCAGCAACTTGTTCTGATGCGCCTCGCGCAGCAGCTCCAGCAGCTCCTGGCGGTTTTTCGGCTCGTGGGCAAAGGCCTGGGTGAGTTTCCCCAGCCATGACTTTTGCCCGTTGCTCGATCGGTCTTCGCTCATAGCGATTACTCTAAATCCTTTATTGTTTCAGTTAGGTGTAGTTGCAATTTCGTCGTCTGCATACGGGTCACGATGACCCAGTTCTGCAAGCAACGTTCGTTCCAGTGCTTCCATTTCTTCGGCTTCGTCATCGTCTATATGGTCGTAACCCAAGAGATGCAAGCAGCCGTGGATGACTAGATGGGCCCAATGGGCCTCAAGTTCCTTGCCCTGTTCCTTTGCTTCACGCTCGACCACTTCGACGCAGATCACCAGGTCGCCCAGCAACGGGATATCCAGCAGCTCATCGGGTACGTCGGCGGGAAACGACAGCACGTTGGTCGCGTAGTCTTTTTGTCGCCAGGTGTGATTCAGTTCACGGCCTTCGGGCTCGTCCACCAGGCGAATGGTCAGCTCCGAGTCGGCGGTGCGCTGGCGCAGGGCCAGGGTGCACCACTGGCGGAACTGTTCTTCGCTGGGGGCGGGCGCTTCGGTGGCCAGCTGCAGGTCAAGCTCAAGCATCGCGGCGAGTGTCCTTGGCCGGTTGGTCGTCGCGGTGTTCGAAGCGCTCGTAGGCTTCGACAATGCGCTGCACCAACGGGTGACGTACCACGTCTTTGGGCATGAAGTGCGTGAAGCTGATCCCCGGCACGTCCTTGAGTACGTCGATCACCTGGGCCAGGCCCGACTTGGTGCCTTTGGGCAGGTCGACCTGGGTGACGTCGCCGGTGATCACGGCCGTAGAGCCGAAACCGATCCGGGTCAGGAACATCTTCATCTGCTCAACGGTGGTGTTCTGGCTTTCGTCGAGAATGATGAAGCTGTTGTTCAGCGTACGGCCACGCATGTAGGCCAGCGGGGCGATCTCGATCACCTGGCGCTCGATCAGCTTGGCCACGTATTCGAAGCCGAGCATCTCGTAGAGCGCGTCGTAGAGCGGGCGCAGGTACGGGTCGATCTTCTGGGCCAGGTCGCCGGGCAAAAAGCCCAGCTTCTCGCCGGCTTCCACCGCCGGACGCACCAGCAGGATGCGTCGCACCTGCTCGCGCTCCAGGGCATCGACCGCGCAGGCCACGGCCAGGTAGGTCTTGCCGGTACCGGCAGGGCCGATGCCGAAGTTGATGTCGTTGCCCAGGATCTCTTTGACGTAGCGCTGTTGGTTCAAGCCGCGAGGGCGAATCATGCCTTTCTTGGTGCGCAACGCGACGCTGGCTTCGGCTACCGGGTTATTGGCCAGGTCCTCCACGGCGGATTCCTGCAGGTACAGGTGCACCGTTTCCGGCGACAGCTCGCTACCTTTGGTTTCCCGGTAGAGGCGGCGCAGAAGGTTTTCTGCCGAGGTGGTGTGCTGGGGTTCACCAATCAGCTCGAATTGATTGCCGCGGTTGCGGATCTCGATGCTCAGGCGTTGTTCGATCAGGCGCAGGTGCTCGTCGAACTGTCCGCACAGATTGGCGAAACGGCGAGCCTCAAAGGGCTCGAGGAGAAAACGATGTGGTTCTATGGGTGCGTTCAAGGTCGTTTTTAGCCGCCCTGGGGCAATTAAGATGAAATCAAGGATAACGCCAGCAGGCTGCGTGCGAAAGCACTTATATAGCCCGGGCCCGCTCTCAAGAACAACGGGGATCCACTGTGGGAGCTGGCTTGCCTGCGATGGGGCCGGCACGGCCGAAATATATGCTGCCTGTTATATCGCAATCGCAGGCAAGCCAGCTCCCACATTTGATCTTCATTTGCCTTGAAAACCGGAGTCTCAGTTAATCAGCGAACCGCGCAGCGAGTGCGGTTGTGCCGCGTCGATGTGCACGTCGGCGAACTGCCCGATCAGCGTCGGATTATCACAGCGGAAGTTGACGATCCGGTTGTTCTCGGTCCGGCCCTGCAATTCGCCAGGGTCTTTTTTCGAGTAGTCGGTCACCAGGATGCGCTGGGTCGAGCCCACCATCTGTCGGCTGATCTCGAAACCCTGCTGGTTGAGGCGGTGTTGCAGGGCGTTCAAACGCTCCTTCTTCAACGCTTCCGGGGTTTCGTCGAGCAGGTCTGCCGCCGGGGTGCCCGGGCGCTGGCTGTAGACGAAGGAGTAGGAGAAGTCGAAGCCTACGTCTTCAATCAACTTCATGGTCTGCTGGAAGTCTTTCTCGGTCTCGCCCGGGAAGCCGACGATAAAGTCCGAGCTGATGCAGATCCCCGGCACCGCCGCACGCAATTTGCGCAATTTGGATTTGTATTCCAGGGCGGTGTGGTTGCGCTTCATCGCCGAGAGAATGCGGTCCGAGCCCGATTGCACCGGCAAGTGCAGGTGCTTGACTAGCTCCGGCACTTCGGCGTGGGCCTGGATCAGGCTGTCGGAGAACTCCAGCGGGTGCGAAGTGGTATAGCGAATCCGCTCGATCCCGTCGACGGCGGCCACTACGCGGATCAACTCCGCGAGGTCCGCCAGGCGCCCGTCGTGGGTCTGGCCACGGTAGCCGTTGACGTTTTGTCCCAGCAGGGTCACTTCACGCACGCCGTTCTCGGCCAGGTGAATGATCTCTGCCAGCACGTCGTCGAACGGGCGGCTGACTTCTTCGCCGCGGGTGTATGGCACCACGCAGAAGGTGCAGTACTTGCTGCAGCCTTCCATTACCGACACATAAGCGCTTGGGCCGTCGATGCGCGGCTCGGGCAAATGGTCGAATTTTTCGATTTCCGGGAACGAGACGTCGACTTGCGGCAGCTTGGTGATGCGCGCGGCGTCGATCATTTCCGGCAGGCGGTGCAGGGTCTGCGGGCCGAAGACCACGTCGACGTACGGTGCGCGGTCGCGAATGGCTGCGCCTTCCTGGCTGGCCACGCAACCGCCGACGGCGATCACCATGTCCGGGTTGGCCAGTTTCAGTTCACGCCAGCGGCCCAGCTGCGAGTAGACCCGGTCCTGGGCCCGCTCGCGGATCGAGCAGGTATTGAGCAGGATCACGTCGGCATCTTCAGCGCGGGCGGTGACTTCCAGGGCCTGATGTTCACCCAGCAGATCGACCATGCGCGAGCTGTCGTACTCGTTCATCTGGCAACCGTGGGTTTCGATGTAAAGCTTCTTGGCCATGGGGATCGTCAACTGGTGGTAAAGAACCGCGCATTATAGGGGGCATGCCGATAGGTTCCTAGCACTGTGCATCGGACGCCATGCTATAGTTCGCGCCCTCTTTTAAATCCCCCGATGTGTTACCCGCCCACCATGACCAAACGTGAAGCTCCAATCTACAAGGTGATTTTCCTTAACCAGGGCCAGGTGTTCGAAATGTACGCCAAGCAGATCTATCAAAGTGATCTGTGGGGCTTCCTGGAAGTGGAAGAGTTCGTCTTTGGCGAGCGCACGCAGCTGGTCGTCGACCCGGGCGAGGAAAAACTCAAGGCTCAGTTCGAAGGCGTAGTGCGCAGTTTTGTGCCGATGCATTCGATCGTGCGCATCGATGAAGTCGAGCGCCTGGGCACGCCGAAAATCAGCGAGGCCCGGGGCATGAGCAATGTCATGCCGTTTCCGATGCCGATGCCTGAGAAGTGACGTTCAACTATTTTGTAGGGCATTTCTGATTCTTGCCTCTCGTGCATGGACATTCTGTTTAAAAAACAGCAGATTTTGTTTATGCAGAGAGGGCGCCATGAATACATCAATAATAAAAAGCCTGTTTCAATGGGACGTGAGTTCCACTTTTTTAATTAACTCTCCATCAAAAAGGCTCTGCCCTGGAATACAAGGGTATTAGCGTTTTATCGCCTGGCATTAGTTAACACCGAATTTCTTGTGACGCAGTCATCAACGGACTTATCTGTTCGGGAGTAGCCCTGTGCGCGATCCTCGTTATGACATTTTGTTTGAGCCGGTACAAATAGGCCCGGTTCGCACCCGTAACCGCTTTTATCAAGTTCCCCACTGCAATGGCATGGGCCATGTGCATCCTTCCGCCATGGCACGCATGCGCGGGATAAAAGCCGAAGGTGGGTGGGGCGTAGTCTGCACTGAAGAATGTGAGATCAGCCCGCTGAGCGAGTTCTCTCCCTACATAGAGGCGCGCTTGTGGGATGAGCGCGACATCCCGGCGCTCGCGCGAATGTGTGAGGCCGTCCACCAGCACGGGTCACTGGCCGGCGTAGAGTTGGCATTCAATGGTTACTCGGCCCCCAACCGCTACAGTCGTGAGATTCCCTGGGCGCCCTCCAATACGCCGGTGCGTGGTTATGACCCGGTACAGGCCCGGGCCATGAGTCGTGCCGATATCCAGCAACTGCGCGCCATGCACCGTGCCGCCGCACTGCGGGCGCGCGACGCGGGGTTTGACATCATCTATGTCTATGCCGGGCATGACCTCGGCGTGCCGTTCCATTTCCTCACGCCACGCAACAACCGCCGTACTGATGAGTATGGCGGTGTGCTGGAAAACCGCGTGCGGCTGTTGCGCGAGTTGATTGAAGACACCCGCGATGCGGTGGGTGATCGGTGTGCCGTGGCGGTACGCCTGGCGGTAGACGAGCAGAGGGTCGACGGCCTGTCTCGCGATGGAGAGGGCGCTGAAATATTCTCGATGCTGGCGGACTTGCCGGATTTGTGGGACGTCAACGTCGCCGATTGGTCCAACGACAGTGTAACGGCGCGCTTTGCCTCGGAAGGTTATCAAGAGACCCTCCTGTCGGGGCTGAAGACTCTGACCCGCAAGCCGGTGGTGGGCGTCGGGCGGTTCACCTCGCCAGACACCATGGTCTCGCTGGTCCGCCGTGGCGTCCTGGACTTGATTGGCGCGGCCCGCCCTTCGATTGCTGACCCGTTCTTGCCGAAGAAGATTGAAGACGGTCGAGCGGACGAGATTCGCGAATGCATTGGCTGCAATGTCTGTGTCAGTGGCGACCACACGAGCACGCCGTTGCGCTGCACGCAAAATCCGACCATGGGCGAGGAGTGGCGGCGCGGCTGGCACCCCGAGTCGGTCAATCGTGCGTATCACCCTGGGCGGGCGCTGGTGGTCGGCGCAGGGCCCGCAGGGCTGGAGTGCGCGCGAATACTGGGCGTTCGGGGCATGGAGGTGGCGCTGGTGGACAGCTTGCGCACCCTTGGCGGACGGGTGGCGCTGGAGTCCCGGCTTCCAGGGTTGGCGAACTGGGGGCGGGTAATCGACTATCGGTTGGACGCCTTGAGTCGCCTGGCGACGGTTGAGATTTATCGGGAGAGTCGATTGCAGGCCCAGGACATCCTGGACTTCGCCGCAGAGCATGTATTTATCGCCACCGGCTCCCGCTGGCGGCGGGACGGGTTGGGACGAGCCCTGCGTCAACCGTTACCGGGCCTGGAAAGCCTGCCCGTCATCACGCCGGATGATCTGATGGCCGGTGTCCTGCCGGCTTCACCGGTGCTGCTGTTCGATGACGATCACTATTACATGGGCAGCGTATTGGCTGAGCACCTGGTGGCGCGGGGCGTGCAAGTGATATTCGTCACCCCGGCGGCGGATGTGGCGGCCTGGACCCACAACACCCTTGAGCAACACCGCATCCAGCGCCGCCTGCTGGAGCTGAACGTTACGATCGTCCCGTCCCATACGTTGGTCAGGTGTATGCCTGAAGGCCTTGTCGCAGGGTGCGTCTACACCGAGCGGACACGCTTCATTCCCGCCGCTTCCTTGCTGTTGGTCACCTCACGCGAACCCGAGCAGGCGTTGTATCAGGCGTTGAACAGCGCACCCGAACAGGTGCGCGCGGCCGGGATCGGCACGCTGACGTTGATCGGCGATTGCGTGGCGCCCGGCACGATTGCTGCTGCGGTGTATTCGGGGCATCGAATGGCACGGGAGTTTGATGCACCCGTTGATTCTTTATTGGTCCGGCGAGAGATTCCGCTTATCGAAGTGTAGTCAGTCTCGCTGTTTATTTAATAACGAGGAATACAATAATGAAAAAAACAATCCTGATGTTATTCGCTGTTCTTTTATTAAACACCCCACTGTTTGCCAATGACTATGCCGTCATCCGTTTTGGTGTTGATCCCAATTACGCGCCTTTTGCCTATAAAGATAACAAAGGCACGTTGACGGGGTTCGAAGTTGATATCGGTAACGCCCTCTGCACTCAGTTGCGTGTTCGCTGCCAATGGGTTGAAAGTGATTTTGACGGGCTGATTCCCAGTCTGAATGCCGGCAAGATCGACGCCATCCTCGCCTCAGTGACGGTCACCGCCGCACGAGAAAAGGTGATTGATTTCTCCTCGGAGGTATTTTCCAGCCCCACCGCCATGGTGCTCCGCCCCGGCGCTGAGCTGGCCAAGGGTACGGCTGTTGGCTATCTGCAAGGCAGTACCCAGGAAGTCTATGCCCGCCAAGTGCTCGCCGGGCAGGGCATAAAGATCGTGGCTTATGCCGATCAGGAACAGGTGTATGCCGATCTCGTGGCAGGGCGGCTGCAAGCCTCATTGCAGGATGCACAGCAAGCGCAAAGCGGATTTATGCGCACAGCCCAGGGTGCGGGGTTCGTCCTCGGGCCGCCGATCGAAAGTGCATTGATGCCCTCCAAAAGCGCCATCGGCATCGCCAAGGGCAATCATGCCCTGAAAGCCCTGCTGGATAAGGGCCTCGCGGCACTGCACGCCGAGGGTACCTACGCTCGGCTGCAAGACCAGTATTTTCCGGGTGTGAACATGTTCAGCGGTCAATGACCGTCCTTCAATGGCGAGCGAGAGCGCAAACATGTTGCCCACCTTCACTCAATTCACCTCGACCCTGGACAGTTTTGCGCCACTCTTGTTGGGCGGTGTCTGGGTCACACTGCAACTGGCGCTACTGTCACTGCTGCTGGGGCTGGCGTTCGGCCTGCTCGGTGCTGGCGCCAAGCTGTCCAGGGTCAGGGCCTGGCGCCTCTGCGCACAGCTCTACACCACTCTGATTCGCGGGGTGCCCGACCTGCTGTTGATGCTGTTGATTTTCTATGGGGTGCAAACCGGTTTGAGTCGTCTGACGCAGGAACTGGGCATGGCCTACATCGAAATCGACCCATTCAGCGCAGGCGTACTCACCTTGGGGTTTATCTACGGCGCCTATTTCACCGAAACCTTTCGTGGTGCCCTGCTGGCTGTACCTCGCGGCCAGTTCCAGGCCGCCAAGGCCTTGGGCATGACCTTCAGTCAGGGCTTCGTGCACGTGATATTCCCGCAAATGATGCGGTTCGCCCTTCCGGGGCTGGGTAATAACTGGATGGTTTTACTCAAGGCGACTGCGCTGGTGTCGATCATTGGCTTGGCGGATTTGGTCAAGGTCGCCCAGGTAGCGGGCAAAAGTAGCCAGCAGTTATTGGCCTTTTTGCTGATGGCCGCATCGATCTACCTGTTGCTCAGCAGCGTTTCAAACCTTGCCTTGCGCTGGCTGGCGCGTCGTTACGGCGTCGGTGCGCAAGAGTCGTCACCATGATCGAGTTGATCCAGGAATACTGGCGGCCGTTCATCTATTCCGACGGTCAACAACTTACCGGCCTGGCCATGACCCTATGGCTGACCAGTGCCTCGCTGTGTCTTGGCCTACTGCTGGCACTGCCCTTGTCCATCGCCAGGGTGTCATCCAGATGCTGGCTGCGTTGGCCGGTGCAATGCTTCACCTACCTGTTTCGCGGCACGCCGCTGTATATCCAGTTGCTGATCTTTTATACCGGGATCTACAGCATTGCCGCCGTGCGTGAACAGCCCGTGCTGGATGCGTTTTTCCGTGAGGCGCTGAACTGTACGCTGTTGGCATTTGCCCTGAATACCGGCGCCTACACCACGGAAATTCTCGCGGGCGCCATTCGGGCGATGCCTCGTGGTGAAGTCGAAGCCGCCCGATCCCTGGGGTTCGACGGCTGGAAGCTGTATGTCCACCTGATCATGCCGTCCGCATTGCGCCGCTCATTGCCCTACTACAGCAATGAGGTGATTTTCATGTTGCATTCCACCACGTTGGCGTTCACCGCCACGGTGCCGGATATCCTGAAAGTGGCACGGGATGCCAACGCCGCAACCTTCCTGACCTTTGAATCATTCGGCTTCGCAGCAGCCCTTTACCTGTGCATTACCTTTGCCTTGGTAGGTTTGTTTCGCCTGGCTGAACGGCGCTGGCTGCGTTTTCTGGATGCGGCCCGATAGGAGATCGAAATGCAGACCCACGTGCATGAGTTGTTGGAGGTCGTACCGGGGACGACGCGACAGATTCGCAGTTTTCATTACGGCCCGGCCAATGCAGCCGGCAAGGTTTATATCCAGGCGTCCCTGCACGCCGATGAACTGCCGGGCATGCTGGTCTTATGGCATCTGAAGCAGCGGCTGGCGCACCTGGAGGCAGCAGGGTTGATGCGTTGGTCGGTTGTGGTGGTGCCGGTGGCCAATCCGCTGGGGTTGGAGCAAGTGTTGATGGATGTGCCCCAGGGGCGCTTCGATAACGACAGTCGGGAAAACTTCAATCGTTTCTTCCTCGACGTCAGCCAGCAGGTCGGTGATCGCGTCGAAGCCCTGTTGGCGGATGAACCGGGCGCCAATCTGCAACTGATCCGTGGCGCCTTGCTGCAAACACTGGCCAGCCAGGAGCCGGCGACACAGTTGCAATCCATGCGCTTGACCCTGCAAACGCTGGCCTGCGATGCCGATATCGTGCTGGACCTTCATTGCGATTTCGAGGCCGTGCAGCATTTGTATTTGTCGCCGGATTTCTGGTTGCACGTGGAGCCTTTGGCCCGTTACCTGGGAGCCAGGGCGTGTTTTTTGGCCAAAGAGGCCGGCGGGCAATCGTTCGATGAGTGTTTTACGTTGTTCTGGGCGCACATGCAGGCGCGTTTTCCCGGGCGCTTTTCGGCACCGGGGTTTGCTGTGACTGTAGAGCTGCGGGGTGTTGCCGATGTGGATCACGGACTGGCGCGTCAGGATTGCCAGGCGTTGATCGACTACTTGATTCAACGGGGAGCCATTGACGGCCAGGCACCACCGCTACCGCCATTACTGAATGCGCCAACGCCGTTGGCGGGAGTAGAACCGGTGGTGAGCCCAGTGGGAGGCTTGATTGTGTTTTGCGCGAAGGTGGGGGATTACCTGGCGGCCGGGCAAATCCTCGCCGAAGTTATCGATCCGATCACTGATCGGGTGACACCGGTTGCTTGCACCCGAGAAGGGCTTTTGTATGTTCGATCAGTGCGGCGAATGGCGAGTGCCGGTATGACGATTGCCCATGTAGCTGGCCCGAAGGCGCATCGACAGGGTTATCTGTTATCACCTTGAAGGATCCGGCAGCGGCGAAAACGGCGAGCTGCCATCTGCGCTCTGCAGTTCCTGCAGGTAGTTGCGGAAAATCTGTCCCAGCACTTGGGTAGCCACTTCCAGTTCGTCGCGCTGCATGTGTTCGGCCACTTCGTCGGCCGTGTCCAGTGCATCTTCGGCGCCGTTCACCGCCGCCATTTTCAGCACGATGTACGCCTGGACGTTATTGGCTGGTACGCCTTCGCCGTGGAAAAACATGGTGCCCAGCTGGAATTGCGCCTGCGCGTGGCCCTGCAACGAGGCTTTCTCGAAGTAGCTCAAGGCTTTGTTGAGGTCGCGTGCGGGGTTTTTACTGTCGTAGAAGTACTCGCCCAACTCGTATTGCGCCTGCGCATCCCCGCCATCGGCCTGTTTCTGGCACGCGCTCAGGGCTTCGGCCTGGCTTTCCGGCTGGGTATTGAGGGTGCAACGACCCATCGCTGGGATTAACAACGAGTTGCCGCCTGCCTGGGCATACGCCAGCAGCGGCTGAAGGAGCAACAGGCAGCCCAGAACCAGGGTGCGGCCGGTGCGTTTCATGGGAATCGACTTACCTCTGACGGGGCGCGGGACCCACGGGGGGATCCAATAAGCGCGCATTATGAAATAAGCAGGCACCTGCTTACAAAGTCTTTACTCGTTTTTCTGCTGCGTGGGCAAGTTATCTGCCGGATTGCAGGTGAATTCTCGAAAAAAGACGGAAATGTCTGTAAGCAAAGTAGCAAATCTGACGCCGCCAGGGGCGACGTCGGATTTTTGCGCCGCTTATTTCAAGGCGGCGAAGGCGCGCTCGGCGGCATCGAGGGTCAGTTTCAGCTCGGCATCACCATGGGCGATCGAGGTGAAGCCGGCTTCAAAAGCGCTCGGGGCGAGGTACACGCCACCTTCCAGCATCAGGTGGAAGAAGCGCTTGAACAGGTCGGCATCGCTGCCCATCACATCGTCGAAGGTGACGATGTCGTCGGCGCCGCTGAAGTACAGGCCGAACATGCCGCCCGCCTGGGTGGTCACGAACGGAATGCCGGCGGCATCGGCGCGCTGTTGCAGGCCGTCCAGCAGGCGAGTGGTGTAGTCGGTCAGCTCGGCGTGGAAGCCCGGGCGGCTGATCAGGCGCAGGGTGGTCAGGCCGGCGGCCATGGCCAGCGGGTTACCCGACAGGGTGCCTGCCTGGTACACCGGGCCCAGCGGCGCGATGTGCTGCATGATTTCGCGCTTGCCGCCGAAGCAGCCCACCGGCATGCCGCCGCCGATGATCTTGCCGAAGGTGCTCAGGTCCGGCGTGACGCCGTAGTAAGCCTGGGCGCCGCCGAGGGCAACGCGGAAGCCGGTCATCACTTCATCAAAAATCAGCACTACGCCGTGCTTGTCGCACTGTTCCCGCAGGCCTTCCAGGAAGCCCGGCGCCGGCGGCACGCAGTTCATGTTGCCGGCCACCGGCTCGACGATGATGCACGCCACTTCCTGGCCGACTTCGCTGAGCATCTGCTCGACGGCAGCGATGTCGTTGAACGGCAGGGTCAGGGTATGTTTGGCAAACGCGGCCGGCACCCCGGCGGAGCTCGGTACGCCCTGGGTCAGCGCACCGGAACCGGCCTTGACCAGCAGGCTGTCGGAGTGGCCGTGGTAGCAGCCTTCGAACTTGATGATGCTGTCGCGGCCGGTAAACCCACGGGCCAGGCGTATCGCGCTCATGGTGGCTTCGGTGCCGGAGCTGACCATCCGCACCATCTCCATGGAGGGCACGATGGAGCACACAAGGTCAGCCATCTCGGTTTCCATGGCGGTCGGTGCGCCATAGGAAAGGCCGTGTTGCAGCTGCTGGCGCACCGCGTCCAGTACTTCCGGATGGCTGTGGCCGAGGATCATCGGGCCCCACGAACCCACGTAGTCGACGTAGCGCTTGTCATCTTCGTCGGTGACGTAGGCCCCTTCGGCATGCTTGAAGAACAGTGGGGTGCCGCCAACGCTCTTGAACGCTCGCACGGGAGAGTTCACACCGCCGGGGATGTGTTTCTGGGCATTGGCAAACAGGGTTTCGGAACGGGACATGATCGTGTTCTCTGAATTCAAGATTTTAGAAGATCGTTGAAAGCGCGGGCGCGGCGCGTGACTTCCTGGGTACTGTCGGCACCAAACAGGCCGTGGACCACTGCCAGCAAGTCGGCACCGTGGGCCACCAGCGGCTCGGCGTTTTCCAGGGTGATGCCGCCGATCACGCAGATCGGCAGGTGCAACCGCGCGCGGGCCTGGGCCAGCAGTTCAACGGTGGCTGCCGGCGCGCCGGGCTTGGTGTTGGAATTGAAGAAGCGGCCGAAGGCGACATAACTGGCACCTTCGCGGGCAGCCTGCTCGGCCAGTTCGATCTGGCTGTGGCAGGTGGAGCCGATGATCGCCTTGGAACCGAGCAGCGCACGGGCCGGGGTCAGCGGGCCGTCGGTCTGGCCCAGATGCACGCCGACGCCGAGGCGTGCGGCCAGTTCGGCGTCATCGTTGATGATCAGTTGGGTCTTGTAGCGCGAGCACAGCTCCCGCAGTTTTTCGGCTTCCCGCAGGCGGCGCGCTTCGTCGCTGCTTTTATCGCGGTATTGCAGCAGGGTCACGCCACCGTCCAACGCCGCTTCGACGTAGGCCAGGAACTTGCCGGCCAACAGTTGGCTGTCGGTAATGGCATAAAGGCCACGTAGTTTCATCGGGCAGGCCTCTTGGTGTTACGAGCAGAAATCCAACGGCAGACGACGAGGCACGAATTGCCCCTGGCCGAGTTGTTCAGCGTCACGCAGGGTGCGCCAAGTGTAGTTGAGGGCCGATTGCACCGCGCTGACCAACCCTTCGCCTTGTGCCAACCGACCGGCCAGCGCGCTGGCCAGGGTGCAGCCCGAACCGTGATAACTGCCGGGCAGGCGCTGGCAGGTAAAGGTCTGGTGCGTGCCGTCGCGGCTGTAGAGGCGGTTGTGCACTTCGTGCTCGTCGCCGTGGCCGCCGGTGATCAGCAGGTGCTTGATGAACGGCAGCAGCTTTGCGGCGCACTCGTCCGCCGTGCCCTCGGGCAATTCGGCGAGGATGCGTGCTTCAGGCAGGTTGGGGGTGGCGATCAACGACAGCGGCAACAGCCGCTCGCGCATGGCGTAGCCGACCTCGTCCTTGCCCAGGCTGCCGCCGCCGCCGGCGCGCAGCACCGGGTCGCAGACCACCGGCAAATGCGGGTGCGCCTTGAGCAGTTCGACCACGGTGTCGACCATCTCCAGGGAACCGAGCATGCCCAGTTTCACCGCGGCCACTTCGGAGTCACCGAGCACGGCGTTGGCCTGGGCCAGCACCCACTCGCGATCCAGCACGCGGAAATCGCTGACGTTGACGGTGTTCTGCACAGTCAGCGCGGTGACGGCCGGGGCCGCATGACAGCCCTGGGCGAGCAGGGCTTCGATATCTGCCTGCAAGCCGGCGCCACCACTGGGATCATGGCCGGAGAGACAGAGGACAACGGGGCGAGAGCTGTAGATATTCATGGTGCGCGAGCTTACCACCAAACGCTTTTTGGGTGGCTGTCGGGCGATGGTTGAATTTTTAGCGGAGGCGAAGGTGGAAATGGCTGTTTGCTATCATCGTGAAATACAGGTCAAATGCCCTGTAATGCCCGCTCTAGAGCCTTTCAAAAAATTATTTCAATGGTGTCTTTTGGCCTGTAATGGCTATGCTAGAGTGGATTCAAACCAATAACTGTATCGCCGGTTTACGTCTGCTCAAAAGGAATGGAGGCTTTTGACATAACCGGACAGGTCACGCTGGGGCTCTATGCGCTATTTGCTGATGTTACTGTTGACCGGGCTGCCGATGCTGGCCGGCGCAGTCGAGTTCAACGAGACCACCACGCGGTTGCCCCTGGGCCAAGTGATGCAAGTCCTTGAGGACCCCAGTGGCGCCCTGACCATTGGCGATATCAGCTCGCCGGTCCTCGCCAGTCGTTTCAAGACCCACGACAAAGCCACATTGAATGCCGGCTATTCGCGCTCGGTGTTCTGGCTCAAGGTCGATTTGCATTACCGCGCACAGCGCCCGGATGCCCCGCGCCGCTGGCTGCTGGAACTGGCTTACCCGCCGCTGAACCAACTGGAGCTGTACGAGCCTGACAGTGTCGGCAACTATCGACTGGTGTCGCGCACCGGCAGCATCCTGCCGTTTTCCAGCCGCGAAATCCGCCAGAGCAACTACCTGTTCAAGCTCGACTTCGTCCCTGGCCAGCAGGAAACCCTGTACCTGCGCCTGCAAAGCCAGGGCTCGATCCAGGCACCGCTGACCCTCTGGTCCACCACCGCGTACCTCGAAGAACAGCCATTGCGCCTGTACGTGCTGGGTGTGATCTACGGCGTGTTGCTCGGCATGCTGATCTACAACCTGTTCATCTACCTGAGCGTGCGCGACACCAGCTACCTCTATTACATCCTCTATATCGCCTCGTTCGGCCTGTATCAGCTGTCGGTGAACGGCGTGGCCGTGCAGTATTTCTGGCCGAATAACCCGTGGTGGGCGAACGCGGCGGTGCCCTTCCTGATCGGTTCGGCGGCGCTGTTCGGCAGCCTCTTTGCCCGCAGTTTCCTGCACACCGCGCTTTACAGTCGCTGGATCAACCGGCTGTTGCTGGCCCTGGCGGTCAGCGGCGGGGTGGTGATGGTGCTGGCATTGTTCACCAGTTATGCGCTGGCGCTGCGCCTGGCCACCGCCCTGGCGCTGGTCTTTACCGTGACCATCTTCGTCGCGGCCATCAAGGCCTGGTATTGCGGCCAGCGCATGGCGCGCTACTTCATCATCGCCTGGACCGCGTTCCTGCTGGGCGGTGTAGTCAATACGATGATGGTGCTGGGCTACCTGCCCAATGTGTTCCTCACGATGTACGCCAGCCAGATCGGCTCGGCACTGGAAGTGGCCTTGCTGTCCCTGGCGCTGGCCGACCGGATCAATTCGATGCGCGAGCAACAGGCGCAAATCCTGTTCGACGCCAGCCAGAAACTCGAAGTGCTCAACACGCAACTGGCCCACAGCAACCAGCTCAAGGATGAATTCCTCGCCACCTTGACCCACGAGCTGCGCACGCCGATGAACGGTGTGATCGGCTCCCTGGAATTGATGCAGACCGAGCCGCTGCCAGGCGACCTCGCGCAGTACCATCAAACCGCCTCCGGTGCGGCCCGCGAGATGATGCGCATGGTCAACGGCATCCTCACCCTCACCGAATTGCAGGCCGGGCGCCTCAGCCCGCAACCCCAAGTGTTCAGCCTGCGTGGGCTGCTCGACACCTTGCGCCAGCAGTTCGCGGCCAGCGCCCAGAACAAAGGGTTGGCCTTCTCCATTGATCTGGCAGAAGACCTGCCGGACCGCATCAACGGTGATCCCGGCAAGCTGGCGCAGTGCCTGGATTGCCTGTTGGACAATGCCTTCAAGTTCACCCACGAGGGCTCGGTGCGTGTGCGGGTGGTCGGTGTGCCCCAGGCGGACGGAACGCTGCGCCTGACCTTCATTGTCACTGACACCGGCATCGGCTTCGCCTACCTCGATGAGGCGACCCTGTATCAGCGCTTCTTCCAGCTCGATGGCTCGACCACTCGCCAATACGGCGGCATGGGCATTGGCCTGGCGATCTGCCGGCAATTGATCGAGTTGCTCGGTGGGCGCCTCACCCACAATTCCGAGCCGCGGCGCGGCAGTCGCTTCCAGCTGGAACTTGCAGTCAGCCCCGTCCAGCCAGAACCGGCTGCCGTGCGGCGAGTACCGCAGGCGCAACGCACGCCGCAGGAGTGCACGGTGCTGCTGGTGGACGACAACAGCGTGGCGCAACTGGTGGTGCGCGGCATGTTGCTCAAGCTCGGTTATCGGGTGAAAACCGTCGACAATGGGCCGGCCGCCCTGGCGTTGCTGCAGAGCCAAACCTTCGACGCAGTGTTGCTGGATGTGCCCGAGGGCGGCTTTTCGCTGTGCTGCCAGATCCGTGCGTTGCCCGGCTGTGGTGAGCTGCCGGTGATCGCCTTGAGCACCTCGTTACAAGCCCCGGAACGCGAGCGCTGCCACGGCGTGGGTATCACCGACCGAGTGGCCAAACCGGTACGTTTCGAGGCCCTGCAACGGGTGCTGCAACTGCGGTTGTTGCATATGGTTGAGGGTGAAAGCGCCGCCAATTAGGCGTTTATGCCACTTTTTTAACCCGGGTGACGGTGCTTAACTGAAATTCAGGCCTCAATGAACGTGGCCTTTTTTCAGGAGGCCCGTCATGCACCTGCACCAGTTCGCCGAAACCCACGACGTCACCAACCAGCCACCGTCCCTGGACGGCACCAATCTGTACCGTATCGACTTGCCGCTGCAAGACTGGTCCCGACGCTTCGGCGCCGGCTGGGCCGAGCAGCGCATCGACACCTATGGTGCGCTGGCGGGCGGGCCGCTGATGGAAGCCGGGTTCCTGGCCAACCAGAACAAACCGGTGTTCAACAGCCATGACCGGTTTGGCCATCGCATCGACCTGGTGGAGTTTCATCCGGCCTACCACGAGCTGATGCGCACCGCCGTCGAACACGGCCTGCCGTCGTTGCCGTGGGCCCATCCGCAATCCGGCGCCCATGTGGCCCGCGCGGCGATGACCTACCTGCACAGCCAGGCCGAAGCCGGCACCGGCTGCCCGCTGACCATGACGTTCGCCTGCGTCCCGGCCCTGCGCCTGCAGCCAGACCTGGCTGAAACCTGGCTGCCGAAAATCCTCGCCACCGAATACGACCCGCGCAACGTCGGCATCGCCCACAAGGCCGGCGCCACCATCGGCATGGCCATGACCGAGAAACAGGGTGGCACCGACGTGCGCGCCAACACCACCCGCGCTTACCCGGTGGGCGCCGGCGGCCCGGGCCAGGCGTATGAGCTGGTGGGGCACAAGTGGTTCTGCTCCGCGCCGATGTGCGATGGCTTCCTCACCCTGGCCCAGACCGACAAGGGCCTGACCTGTTTCCTGCTGCCCCGGCACCGCCCGGATGACACCCGCAACGAGTTCTACATCCAGCGCCTGAAAAACAAGCTCGGCAACTGCTCCAACGCTTCCAGCGAAGTGGAGTTTCGTGGCGCGCTGGCCTGGATGATCGGTGAAGAAGGGCGCGGCGTACCGACCATCATCGAGATGGTGGCGATGACCCGCTTCGATTGCATGGTCGGCTCCAGCGCCCTGATGCGCCAGGCGCTGACCCAGGCCAGCCATCATTGCGCTCACCGCCTGGTAGGTGGCCGGGTGCTCAGCGAGCAACCGTTGATGCAGAACGTACTGGCCGACCTGGCCCTGGAAAGCGAGGCGTCCCTGGCCTTGAGCATGCGCATGGGGCGCGCGCTGGACCATCTGGATAACGAACAGGAAGCCAAATTCGCCCGGCTGGTGACGGCGGTGGGCAAGTACTGGATCTGCAAGCGCGCGCCCGCGATGATCAACGAAGCCGCCGAGTGCATGGGCGGTGCGGGGTATGTCGAGGACAGTATCCTGCCGCGCTTGTACCGTGAGGCGCCGGTCAACTCGACGTGGGAAGGTTCCGGCAATGTGCAGTGCCTGGATGTGCTGCGGGCCCTGTCCAAAGAACCGGGCGTATTGGAGGCGCTGTTTGTCGAGCTGGGGGATGGTCATGGCCACAAGCACCTGGCGCGGCATATCGAGCAGTTGAAGTCGGCGTTCATGGACACTCAGGACATCCAGTACCGTGCCCGCCAACTCACCGAGGACATCGCGGTGGCGTTGCAGGCCAAGCTGCTGCTGGAGGCGGGCAATGCCAGTGTGAGTGATGGCTTTATCGCCAGCCGACTGGGTGAGTCGTCGGGCCGGGTCTATGGCACCTTGCCGCGGGGTGTGAATGTGGAAGCGATTGTCGCGCGCTCGACACCTCCTTTTTCCTGAACAAACACGGTCAAAATGTGGGAGCGGGCTTGCTCGCGAAGGCGGTGGATCAGCCAATACATGTGCTGACTGACCTACCGCTTTCGCGAGCAAGTCGAATCGTCGCACCGCCGCTCCCACATTATTGATCGCATTCCAATTCCGGTGTTCCAGTGCGCCAGGGATACAGGCAAGATGAAGGCCTGCAAGTCAGAACACAGGATGCTTACCGTGACCGAAGCTTTTGTTGTCGTTCAAACCGCCGAAGAAGCCGTGGATCGGCTGGCGGCTCTCCATGAGCGTGCCACTGGCGCGCTCAATCAAGCCCTCAAGCGCTACCTCAAAGACCGCGTCGAACCCGACGCTGAACAACGTGCGATGTTTCGCTACCCGGAACTGCGCCTGACCTACCTGGTGCAGGGCGAAGTCCCACAGACCACCCGGGCGTATGCCAAGGTTCAGTTGCCGGGGACCTACAGCGTCACCGTCACCCATCCGTCGGCCTTCCGCAAATACCTGCTGGAGCAACTGGTGCCGTTGATGCACGACTTCACCGTGACGGTGGAAGTGGGCGTCAGCCAGCAGAACATTCCCTACCCGTACGTGGTGGAGCAGGGTGACGAACTGGCCGGCTCCGGTGTAACTGCCGCCACGCTGGCGCGGGTGTTCCCGAGTACCGACCTGTCTGCCGCCACCGATGGCATCGCCGACGGGCTGTACGACTGGGAAAACACCGACCCGCTGCCATTGGCATTGTTCGATGCCGCCCGCGTCGACTTCTCCCTGCGCCGCCTGGTGCACTACACCGGCAGCGACTGGCGCCATGTGCAGCCGTGGATTTTGCTGACCAACTACCACCGCTACGTTGACCAGTTCATCGTGCATGGCCTGGAACAGTTGCGCAGCGACCCGCGCTTTATCCGCATGGTGCTGCCGGGCAATGTGATCATCGACAAGAGCATGGACCACGGCGAAGCGTCTGCCATTGCTGCCGGCGTGGTCTGGCACCGTTATCAGATGCCGGCCTACCACTTGCAGGCCAGCGACGGCCATGGTGTGACCCTGGTGAACATCGGCGTCGGCCCGTCCAATGCCAAGAACATCACCGACCACCTCGCCGTATTGCGTCCGCATTGCTGGCTGATGATTGGTCACTGCGGCGGGCTGCGCCAATCCCAGACCATCGGTGACTACGTGCTGGCTCACGCCTACATGCGTCGCGACGGGATTCTCGACCGGGTAGTGCCGCCGAACATTCCGATCCCGGCCCTGGCCGAAGTGCAGATGGCCTTGCAGCAAGCCGCGGCCAACGTCACCGGCGAGAAAGGCGAAGAGCTGAAAAAGCGCCTGCGCACCGGCACCGTGCTGACCTACGACGACCGCAACTGGGAGCTGCGCTGGGCCCAGGAGCGTCCGCTGATCAACCTGTCCCGCGCCGTGGCCGTGGATATGGAAAGCGGTACCATCGCCGCCCAGGGCTACCGCCTGCGGGTGCCGTACGGCACGTTGCTGTGTGTCTCGGATAAACCGCTGCACAGCGAGATCAAGCTGCCGGGATCGGCCAACGCGTTCTATGAGCGTGCGGTCAGCCAGCACTTGAAGATCGGTATCGAGGCGGTGGATCTGTTGCGCACCGAACTCAACTCGCTGCACTCGCGCAAACTGCGCAGCTTCGACGAGCCGCCGTTTCGCTAAACGGTTGGGATGGTTATTTAACGGTCAGGCCACTAGCATTGTCGGTCCTGACCGTTAGATGTTCCTTTGCCATGTCCCGTCCTGCCCGTCCTGTTTCCCGCCGCCCCGGTGTGAAAAGTCCGCAAACCTCGTCAGCCCCGCGTCGTGTCGCCAAGGCGCCACCGGCCGATCCCAAGTTGATCCTGTTCAATAAACCCTTCGATGTGCTGACCCAATTCAGCGATGAAGGCGGGCGGGCGACCCTCAAGGATTTCATCGACATCCCCGGCATTTACCCGGCCGGGCGCCTGGACCGTGACAGTGAAGGCCTGTTGCTGCTGACCAACGACGGCCAATTGCAGGCGCGTATCGCGGACCCCAAGCACAAGCTGGCGAAAACCTATTGGGTGCAAGTGGAAGGCGAACCGACCGAGGAACAGCTGCAACGCCTGCGCGACGGTGTGGAGCTCAATGACGGCATGACCCTGCCCGCCGAAGCCCGGCAACTGGACGAGCCACAACTATGGCCACGCAACCCGCCGGTGCGGTTTCGCAAGAGCGTGCCGACCCATTGGCTGGAGCTGGTGATTCGTGAAGGGCGTAACCGCCAGGTGCGGCGCATGACGGCCGCCGTAGGCTTGCCGACGCTGCGTCTGGTGCGGGTGCGGATTGGTGACTGGTCGATCGACGGCCTGGACCAAGGCCAATGGAAAGAAGTGCCGGCGCGCTTATAAGGCGCCGGACTCGATCAGGCCGATCACCACGCTCTTGATGATGAACGCGGCAACGCCCAGGCCCAGCACGAAGAACAGGATCATCGAGCCAAAGCGCCCGGCCTTGGATTTCTTCGCCAGGTCCCAGACAATAAAGCCCATGAAAATGATCAGGATGCTGACCAGGCCGGTCATCATCCATTCTTCAAACACGGCGGGATCAATCGAGTTCATCGGGTTGTTTCCGGCTGGGGCAGGGCGCCGATTATACGCCAGGGCAATCGGCGCGACATTGACCTGCGTCGGTCTGCCGCAGACTTACCACCCTGCGGGAACACAGTCAAAATGTGGGAGCGGGCTTGCTCGCGAATGCGGTGGATCAGTCAGCACATTCGGTGCCTGGCACACCGCATTCGCGAGCAAGCCCGCTCCCACATTTGTTCCGCGCTGGTCTTAAGTGCGCAGGTGGGTCAGCGGCAGCTCGGTGCTGTTGAGCACCTGGTTCAGCACAAAGCTTGAACGCACGCTGGTGACGCCTTCGATGCGGGTCAGGTGGCCCAGCAGCAACTTCTGGTAGTGATCCATGTCTGGCACCACCACTTTCAGCTGATAGTCGGCGTCCATCCCGGTCACCAGGCTGCATTCCAGCACTTGCGGCAAGGTGCGGATGGCCGCTTCGAAGTTCTCGAAACGTTCGGGGGTGTGTCGGTCCATGCCGATCAGCACGTAGGCCGTGAGACTCAGGCCGAGCATCTTGCGGTCGAGCAAGGCGACCTGGCGGGCGATGTAGCCGTCGTCTTCGAGTTGCTTGACCCGGCGTGAGCACGGCGAAGGCGACAGGCCGATGCGCTCGGCCAACTCCTGGTTGGAGATCCTCGCGTCGCGCTGCAATTCCGCCAAAATACTCAGGTCGTATCGGTCAAGTTTGCTCATGGGGCTGGCCTTTGTCGTAACTATTGCGGTGAATTATCTATCCAGGGTTAAAAATTGCGCAAGCACTGTTTATTGACGCAATCTTCGCAATCATCTGCCCGAGGCCGAGGCGTAGAGTTATCAACAGAATCACTGCCCGGACATACAGTCCACTGCAGCCCGCCAATAAGGCCGGCTGCGGCCGCCAACCCCACAGGGTTGCCCCGGCCCCCGGGCTGCACACTGTCCACAAGACGGCGTGAGGTGAGCCAACGTCAAAAGCGTTGAGCCAGGACGAAGTTCTCAAGGGGCGACCGACGGGTCGCCCCTTTTTATTGCCTGCGAAAATACTTCTCGTGACTGATAACCTCTCGCAGAACCGGGCCCCGGTTTTCCAGTCTTACGTGTAGGCCCTAATCCGCAGTGAGGAATAGCATGAAGCGCATCTGGCGTTTGGCAGGTGTTGGTTTGCTGATGATGAGCGTTGGTGCGCAAGTGATGGCCGACGACCCGCCACGCCAGGAAGGCGGTGGTCAGCATGAAAGAGGCCCGGAAGGGCATCCAGGCAATAATCAGCCTCGGCCGCAGAACAACCAACCGCGACCACAAAATAGTCAACCGCGCCCTGTAGCCCCTCGGCCCGAGAACAATCAGCCGCGTCCGCAGAATCAGCATTTCGAAAACAATCAGCCACGACCGCAGAACCAGAACATTGAGCGCCCGAACGGAGGTGGCCAGTGGCAAGGTCGCCCGCAAGGCAATCAACAGCAACCTCCGCACCCGGCGCCGCAGCCGGCCAATAACCTGCCGATCCAGGGTCGCCCGGACACCGTGCGCCAGACCCAGGAACCGCGTCCCGGCAATTACCAGGACATCCCGCGTCGCAACGACGGCAACCAGCATTGGCAGGCCGGCAATGGCGGCCAGGGTGGCCCGGGCCGGCCCGGCTTCAACGGGGGTAACGGCGGTGGCAATAACCACCCCAACGATCACCGCTGGCCAGGTCGCCCCGACGGGCACGGCAATGGCTGGGGGCCCGGCCCGCAATACCGTCCGGGTTATATCGTCGATCGCTTCCCCGACCGCAATTACCGCGTGCCGTATCGCGGCCAGGACTACTTCTTCTCGGGTGGCTACTGGTATCGCCCGCAAGGCCCGCGCTATGTCGTCGTGACGCCGCCTTACGGGATTCGCGTGCAATACCTGCCCGACTACGCGCGGGAAGTGTGGGTGGGCAGTGCGCTGTTCTTCCTCGCCGCCGGTGCCTATTACACCTACGAAGAAAGCAGCCAGCAGTACGTTGTGGTGCAGCCGCCGCCCGCCGCGCCAGCGCCGCAACCCGTGCCCCAGGGCAATGGTTATGACGTGGTGGCTTACCCGGCCAACGGCCAGTCACCGGCGCAGGTCCAGCAGGACGGTTACGACTGCTATCGCTGGGCCGTGCAACAAAGTGGCTTTGACCCAAGGACCGTCACCTACGCCCCCGACCCGGCCGTGGTGCAAACCTACCGCCAGGCCCAGGGCAACTGCCTGAGCAGTCGCGGGTATCAGGTGCAGTACTAGGCCTTCGCGCCCTTGACCACTTCCTGCGGGTCGGCGTGCACCAGCACTTCGGCTCGCGGGTAGGCGTTGTGGATGGCATCGGCGGCTTGATCGCTGATGCCGTGGGCCACGGACAAACTCAATTCCCCCGGTAACTCCAGGTGCAACTGCACGAACCAGTGGCTGCCGGAAATCCGCGTGCGCAGGTCATGGGCACCCAATACACCGGGCACGCTGCACGCCAGTTCCAGCATGTGCTGGCTGACATCCGGCGGCAGTTCCTCGTCCATCAGTACCGAAAAACTTTCCCGGGCGATCTGGATGGCGCTCCACAAAATGTAGGCCGCGATGCCCAGCCCGAACCAGGCGTCCACCTGATGAAAACCAAACGCCGCCAGCACCAGCGCCACCAGGATGCTGCCGTTGAGCATCATGTCTGAGCGATAGTGCAGCGAGTCGGCGCGGATGGCGTTGGAGCCGGTTTCGCGGATCACCCGGTATTGCAGGATCAGCAGCGCCGCCGTCAACGCCAGGGACAGAACGATCACGCCAATACTCAGCCATGGCGCGCCCACAGGTTCCGGATGCTGCAAACGCTGGAACGCCTGGAAGGCGATCAACACCGCACTGCCGGCGATGAACAACGCCTGGGCCATGCCCGACAGGGATTCCGCCTTGCCATGGCCATAACGATGATCGTCATCCGCCGGGCGCAACGCATAGTGCACGGCCAGCAAATTCAGCAGCGAGGTGACGCCGTCGAGCAGCGAGTCGGTCAGCCCGGCGAGCATGCTCACCGAGCCGCTGAGCCACCAGGCGATGGCCTTGGTCACAATCAGCACACAGGCCACGCCGACGGAAGCGCGGGTGGCCAGGCGCAACAGCCGGGCGTGTTCGGGACTGGTGGTCATGGGGCGGGTCAGTCCTTAAGCGGCGGGTTGCAGGCCCAGGGTGGCGAGTTGTTGCACGCTGCCCTTGAACTGGATCATGCGCGGGTCGTCCAGCGGCAGGTTATGCCCGGTTTCTTTCTGGATGATGGTTTGCAGCTTGGCGTTGTCGACCTTGCCGTCGGCGCCGATGGCTTGCTGGAGTTTTTCCGGAGCTACCTGGGCGGTTTTGCCCGGCTCGAAGTAGATCGCGCCGGTGGCGAAGTCGACACCAAAGGCGATCAGGCCCGGGATCACGTAGAACAGCAGGCCGACCGCATCGAGCACGGCAATTGCCGGGTCGATCTTGCCGTCGATCTGGCCCCGGCGGTCGGGGTAGAAAATCGAGCCGCAGGCCGTCAACTGGCTCAGCAGGGTGACGGCCAGAACACCGCCGATGACACGGGAAGCAACACGCATGGGACTCTCCTTGAACATAATGAAAGTGACTATAAGCCAGTCTACAAGGCGACGATGATCAAGTGTGGGAGCTGGCTTGCCTGCGATGGCGGTGGTTCAGTATCAGGGGTGTTGGCTGACACACCGCTATCGCAGGCAGGCCAGCTCCCACCTTTGACCGCATTCCAGTCAGTACGGGGCCGTGTCGTTGAGACCACCACCGACACCCGGCAGTTCGCCGTTATACTCGCCGCTCTGCTTTGGAGCCAGTATGAATTCGTTGCCAATCGATGATGTTTTACCCGCCCTGCGTGACGCCCTGGCGACGCGCCATGAAGCCGTGCTCGAAGCACCGCCCGGCGCCGGTAAAACCACACGAGTGCCATTGGCGCTGTTGAATGAACCCTGGCTGGCCGGGCAAACCATCCTGATGCTCGAGCCCCGCCGCCTGGCCGCCCGTGCAGCGGCAGAAAGGCTGGCCAGCGAGTTGGGGGAAAAGGTCGGCGAAACCGTTGGCTACCGCATTCGCCTGGACAGTAAGGTCGGCCCCAACACCCGCATCGAAGTGGTCACCGAAGGCATCCTCACTCGGCGTCTGCAGGATGACCCGGCACTCGACGGCGTGGGTTTGTTGATCTTCGACGAGTTCCACGAACGCAGCCTGGACGCCGATCTGGCGCTGGCCCTTAGTCTCAATGGTCGAGACCTGTTTCGCGACGAGCAGCCACTGAAGATTTTGCTGATGTCCGCCACCCTGGAAGGCGAGCGCCTGGCCGGGTTGCTGGACGACGCGCCGATCCTGCGCAGCGAAGGGCGCATGTACCCGGTGCAGATGCGCTGGGGCCGGCCATTCCAGCCCGGTGAATTTATCGAACCGCGGTTGGTGCAGACCATCCTTGAAGCCTTGCATGATGAAACCGGCAGCGTGCTGGTGTTCCTGCCGGGGCAGGCCGAGATTCGTCGGGTTAATCAGCAATTGGCTGACGCGCTGGGCGATAACCCCGATGTGCTGCTATGCCCGCTGCACGGCGAACTGGACCTGGCCGCCCAGCGCGCCGCCATCGACCCGGCGCCCGCCGGCCAGCGCAAAGTGGTGCTGGCCACCAACATTGCCGAGACCAGCCTGACCATCAACGGCGTGCGCGTGGTGATCGACGCCGGGTTGGCGCGGGTCCCGCGTTTCGACCCGGGCAGCGGCATGACCCGTCTCGACACCCAGCGCATCTCTCGCGCCAGCGCCACCCAGCGTGCCGGCCGGGCAGGGCGACTGGAGCCGGGGGTGTGTTATCGGTTGTGGTCCGAGGACCAGCATGAAGGGCTGGCGGCGTATTCCAGTGCGGAAATTCTCTCGGCGGATCTTTCCGGTTTGGCCCTGCAATTGGGCCGCTGGGGCGTGGCGCCGACGCAGTTGGTATGGCTCGACGTTCCGCCCACCGCGGCTTATGCACAGGCCCAGGATTTGCTCGAGCGCCTCGGAGCGTTGAGCGATACCAAGCTGACCGCCCACGGCCAGAAAATGGCCGGGTTGCCGGCGCACCCGCGAATCGCTCATTTGCTGCTGCGTGGTCAGGATCTGGGCCTGGCGAGCATGGCCTGTGACGTGGCGGCACTGTTGGGTGAGCGCGATATCCTGCGTGGTGCCGGTGCGGATTTGCACAGCCGCCTGGCCCTGTTATCCGGTGAAGAAAAGGCCCGTGGCACCCAGGGCGGTGTGCAGCGTGCCCGCCAACTGGCGCGGCAATACCGTGGCTATTTAAGAGGCAAGGCAGAGCAGCCGGTGGCTGATCCCGATCATCCGCGCTGGCTCGGTGCCTTGCTGGCGCTGGCCTACCCGGACCGCGTCGCCCAGCAACGGCGGGCGGGCGGTGCCGAATACCGCCTCGCCAACGGCCGTGCCGCGTTGTTCGCCGAAGCCGACAGCCTGATGAAACAACCCTGGCTGGTGATTGCCGATCTGGGCAGCCGCCAGGGCCAGCGTGAAGAACGGATTTACCTCGCGGCGGATTTTGATCCGGCGCTGTTCGACTCGGTGTTGGCCGAGCAGGTGCGTAATGTCGACCAGCTTGACTGGGATGAGCGCGAAGGCGTGCTGCGGGCCGAACGCCAGCGCAAGGTCGGCGAACTGGTGCTCAGCCGCGAACCGCTGACCGGCCTCGACGAGTCCGCCCGCAGCCAGGCGCTGGTCAACCTGGTGCGGCGCAAAGGCCTGGAACTGCTGCCCTGGACCCCGGAGCTGCGCCAATGGCAGGCGCGGGTGATGCTGCTGCGTGGTCTGGATAGCGGCAAGGCCAGTGAATGGCCGGATGTCAGCGACAGCGCCTTGCTTGCCAGCCTGGAACACTGGTTGATGCCGTACCTGGGCAAGGTGTCGCGCCTGAGCCATTTCGCCAATCTGGATATTTCCAGCTTCCTGCATAACCTGCTGCCGTGGCCGTTGCCGGCGCGGTTGGACGAGCTGGCGCCGCACCATCTGAAGGTGCCGTCGGGCTCGTCGGTGCGGCTGGACTACAGCGAGCAGCCGCCGATTCTGGCGGTGCGCTTGCAGGAATTGTTCGGGCTGGCGGACACCCCACGGATTGCCGGCGGGCGGCAGGTGGTCAAGCTGCACCTGTTGTCGCCGGCCAGACGGCCCGTGCAGGTGACGCAGGACCTGGCGAACTTCTGGCGCAGTACTTACGCCGAGGTGAAGAAGGATTTGAAGGGGCGATATCCCAAGCATTACTGGCCGGATGATCCGTTGATTGCTGAACCGACTGCCCGGATCAAGCCGAGAAAGTAAGTACATCGCAGATCTAATGTGGGAGCTGGCTTGCCTGCGATGGCATCACCTCGGTCTGTCGGATAGACCGAGGTGCCTGCATCGCGGGCAAGCCCGGCTCCCACACAAGCCAGCTCCCACACTGTTTTGCAGTGTTAGTTACTGCGCGGCGGGCAACAGGAACCGCGCAATCACCGGCAAATGATTGGAGATGCGCACCGTATCGCTCTGGCGCACCTTGCTCTCAACCTTCTTGATGCGCGAGCTGTGGAACAGGTAATCCAGCGTACGATCCGGCCCCTCTACGGTTGGGTCATTCGGGAAATACGTCAGCCACTGGTCCCGGTCAATCCCGCTGGATTGGCTGTTGCTCGGGATCATCGGGTACTTTTCCCACAGCAGGTGCAGCTCACTGTCCGGCGAGTATTGCCCGCGCTTGCCGGGGTCCAGGCGCAGGAACTGTCCCAGCGGCAGCAGGTTGAAATCCCCACCCATCAGCCATGGCGTGCCACGGCTCTCGAATTTATCCACCAGCTTGACGGTCGCCTGCACCTGTTCCAGCACGGCGTTGTGCCCGGGGGCCGCGCCGTCCAGGCGAGTATTGAGCACGGCCAACTGGCCGCCATCGCTCAATGGCAGGTAGGTCAGCAATAACGCGGGCTTGGGCTGGAACTGACGGCTGATCAGGTTGGCGCGTGCTACCGGCAATTGCAGGCGCTCGGCGTGTTCGATCTGGTAGCGGCTCATGGTCACCAGCTTGCGGCCGACGCTGCCGAAGATATGCAGGTCGGGCACGAAGTCGGCTTTCCAGTCGAAGGCCTGGGCGCTGCACGGGTAGAGGTCGGCCAGGCGTTCCTGGAGCAAGGCCAGTTGGTCCTGGTAGCTGGAAGGCTTGGCGCCTTCGTCGACTTCCTGCAACAGCAGGATGTCGGGCTGCTCGTCGCGGATCACCCGCGCCACTTCGTCGAGGCTTGAAGCCATGTCTTCAACGGTCGGGCGGTCGTCCGGGCCGCTGCCGTCCGGGGTGTCGTACCAGAACACGTAGTTCTTGCCCGCCAGGTACTGCACGTTCCAGGTCATGACCTTTAGCGCCTGCCCAGGCAGCAGGGTCGGCGCACGGGGCGCGACGCAGCGGATGGGCAGGGTCTCCTTGTCGGCAGGGCGCCAGGTCAGGCTGTAGATCAAGCCGGTCAGCAGGGCCGCGAGGATCAGCAGGCCCAGCAAGGTAATGCGCAGTAGTCGGGTCATCGGCTCGGCTTATGGCGTTGCAGGACAGGCCCGGAGCATATCACCGCGCGTCGGCGTCGCCACCAATCAACATGAACAGGCGGAACAACACCACGCTGGTGAACAGTTGCAGGAAGCTCTGTGCGCTGTCGATCAGCAGGCCCAGCAGCGGGTTCGGGTCCGGATAGACGGCCACGCTGGCGCCCTTGAGCAACCACAGCGGGGTCATCACGCACAGCAGGCACACCAGGATCCGCCAGAAATGCCCACGGGTCAGGCGCAGGCTTTCCTTCATGGCCGACAGCGCCGACATGCCCCGCAGCACCAGCAGGTATTCAGCGAAGGCCAGCACCACCATCAGCCACAGGCCGGGCAGGAAATACAGCGACAGGCCCAGCAGGATCAGCAGCGTGCTGATTGCCGTCAGCAGGGCAAAGCGCGGCCACAGGGTCAGGGCCATGGCCAGCACATCCAGGGTGCGCGGCGATTCACCCCGGGTGCGGGCGTCGAGGAACAGGATCAGTGCGCCGGTGTACAGCGGGTACACCAGCAGCCCGATCACCACGCTGTAACCGGGAAACGCATCTGGGCCGAGCGTGTGGTCGAGCACCTGTTGCAGCAGGGCTTCGAGGATCACCAGTGGCAGGCACAACTGCACGATGGCGCCCAGGTTGCGCTTGAAAAAGAAGAAGGAGTCGCGCAATACGTCTAACGGATTCATCAGGGTCTTCACAGGCCGAAAAGCAAGGGCGTTACTTTAACCGATCATGAGCAGATGCAAGCAAACGTAAACCTTGCGTAAAGACCATTGAAACAATCAGCAACAGCCCCATAACTGGGTTGTACCTTGCACATCGTGCGCAAGGCGAAGATTTCTACCGGCAATCTAACGAGGTCGCCATGAACAGCGAAGAACAAACCCTGATCGACGGACTGTTTTCACGGTTGCAGCAAGCCGAAACGGACTCAGCCCCCCGCGACGCCCAGGCTGAAGCGCGGATCAAGGAACACGTCACTCGCCAACCGGCCGCTGCGTACTACATGACCCAGTCGATTCTGGTGCAAGAGCACGCGATCAAGAGCCTCGATGCGCAGAACAAGCAGCAGGCCCAGCAGATCCAGGAGTTGCAGGACCAACTGCAACAGGCCAGGTCCCAGGCGGCGCAGCCTGCACCGAGCAGTGGCGGTTTCCTGTCGAGCATTTTCGGCGGCGGTTCCCGTGACCCGCAGCCGACCCAGAGCGCACCTGCGTCGTCGGGCGGTGGCTGGCGTGAACCAGCGCGTCCGTCGTTTGGCGGGCAACCTGCGCCGCAGCAGAACTACGGTGCTCCCCAGCAGAACTATCAGCAGCCCCAACAGGCACCCGCAGCGCCGATTGGCAGCGGTTTCCTCGGCGGCGCCCTGAAAACCGCAGCTGGCGTGGCCGGTGGTGTGATGCTGGCAGAAGGCATCAGCAGCCTGTTCAGCCACAACTCGCAACAACCGCAAGTGGTTGAAGAGATCATCCGCGAAGAGCCGGCCCCGGCCAGCGACAACGGCAACTGGGGCAACGACGACCAGAAATATGCCGGCAACGACAGCTGGGGCAGCGACAACGCCTCCGACAGCTTCGCCGACAACGACTATTCCGACGACTCCTCCTCCTTTGGCGACGACGATTCCTTCGTCTGACCCACACTCAACCGGGGCGCTTCGTCGCCCCGGGCTGATTTTTCTCGGAAACTCCCTTGTGGCTGGCATACTGGCAACCTTTCCGGGCCCTTGAGTCCGGGGTCCATGCGCGTGTCATGAGGATTTGCGGTGAAAAAGATAGCCGTGTTCGCCGATGTACAAAACCTCTACTACACCGTGCGCCAGGCGTACGGCTGTCACTTCAACTACGCCGCCCTGTGGGCTGATATCAGCCAGCGCGGGCAGATTGTCGAGGCGTATGCCTATGCCATCGACCGTGGCGACAGCAAGCAACAGCAGTTCCAGCAGATCCTGCGCAACCTGGGTTTTACCGTGAAGCTCAAGCCTTACATCCAGCGCAGCGACGGCTCGGCCAAGGGCGACTGGGACGTGGGCATCACCATCGACATCATGGACGCCGCCGCCCATGTCGACGAAGTGGTGCTGGCCTCCGGCGACGGTGATTTCGACATGCTGCTGGACCGCATCATCAGCAAGCACGGCGTCGAAGCCGTGGCCTACGGCGTGCCGGGGCTGACGGCCAACTCATTGATACGCGCCGCCAGCCGCTACGTGCCGATTGAAGGCGCGTTGCTGCTTAAATAGATTTTTGACGGAGTTGGAACAGGTTTGGAACGTATAGCGGTCATCGACTTTGAAACCACCGGCATCCAGCCGAGCAGCAGCTGCCGGGCCACGGAAATCGCCGTGGTCATCCTGGAGCAGGGCCAGATCGTGGACCGCTACCAGAGCCTGATGAACGCTGGTGTGCGTGTGCCGGGGTTTATCGAGCAACTGACCGGCATCAGCAACGCCATGCTGCGCACCGCACCGTCGGCGGAGCGGGTGATGAACGAGGTGAACGAGTTTGTCGGCACCACGCCGCTGCTGGCCCACAACGCCGCGTTTGACCAGAAGTTCTGGGATTTCGAGCTGGGGTTGATCCGGCGTACGCGTTTGCAGAAGTTTGCCTGTTCGCTATTGCTGGCGCGACGCTTGATGCCGGCGGCGCCGAATCACAAGCTGGGTACCCTGACCTCGTTTGCCCAACTGCCCCACACCGGCAAGGCTCACCGGGCGATGGCGGACGCGGAGATGGCGGCGAACCTTACCGCGCATCTGGCCGAGGAACTGCGTCGCACCCACGGGTTGCGGGAGTTGTCACACGAATTGCTGTGCAGCTTGCAGAAGGTTCCGGCGGCGAAGATCAATGATCATCTGAAGAAGCATCGCGGGTTCTAAGTCGCTTGAGCAGAACTCCATCTTCAACATGACGAAGATCCAAATGTGGGAGCGGGCTTGCTCGCGAATACGGAGTATCAGCAAACACATGCGCTGACTGACACACCGCATTCGCGAGCAAGCCCGCTCCCCCATTAGTTTTGCGGTGTTATCGAGGCTGTAAGCAGTCCAGCGACCGATCCACCACCACCTTCGAATCAGTGAAGCTACTGACGTCATCGCAGGCAAGCCACACACAGTTGAGCGCGGGTGTTTCAAGCAACTCGGTCAACTATGGCGATCGTTCCCACGCTCCGCGTGGGAATGCCGCCCTGGACGCTCTGCGTCCGCTCTTCAAGTCGTGACGCAGAGCGTCACCGGATGCGTTCCCACGCAGAGCGTGGGAACGAGCTGCCGAGCGGCGTGTTCAGTTGCCACTCTTCCCATTCCCTTCCAGCTGCCCCAACGGCACCCGCCGCTCTATCGCGCTCGACAAGATGATCGAGGTCTTGCTGAACCCGAATTTCGCCACCCGATTGATCAGGTTCTCCAGCTCCGGCATCGAGCCCACCGCCGCCTGCATGATCACGCACGGATCGCCCGTCACCCGATGGCATTCAGTCAACTCGGGAATTTCCGACAGTGCGTCGTAAACCTTCTGGCTCCCATGATTGGTCAACCGCAACTCAATCACGCACTGGATCGGCAACCCCACCTTCGACAGGTCGACCTTGGCCTGATACCCGGTAATCACACCACTGGCTTCCAGTTTCGCCACTCGCTCAGCCACGGCGGGCGCGGACAGGTTCACGGTGCGCGCCAGTTGCGCGTAGGACGCGCGGCCGTCTTCCAGCAGGGCGCTGAGAAGCATACGGTCGTATTTGTCCATGATAAGGCTCCGGGAATGCATAGCTTTCGAAAGCACGGTTTATAGCCTTGATAACCATGTTTTGAAAAGTGTACTGGCGCTTTAAACAGGTTTTGTAACTTATGTTTAAGGCCGGGGATTTCTAAAATAACGCTCCCTTGTCCTGCCACAGAGCTGCCCAATGCCTGGCCCACGTCGCTTTCCCTTACCGTTGATCGCCGCCTTTTTTGCGTTGTATGTGATCTGGGGGTCTACCTACCTGGTGATTCGCATTGGTGTGGAGTACTGGCCGCCGCTGTTGCTGGCGGGGATTCGCTTTATGACAGCGGGTGCGCTGATGTATGCCTTCCTGCGCTGGCGCGGGGCGCCGGCGCCGACGTGGGTGCAGTGGAAGGCTGCCGCGAAGATCGGCATTTTGCTGCTGACCTTCGGCAACGGTGCGGTCAGTGTGGCCGAACATACGGGCGTGGCGTCCGGGGTTGCCGCGTTGGCGGTGGCGACGGTGCCGTTGTTCACCTTGCTCTGTGGTTATTTCTGGGGCGCGCGTAATACCCGTCTGGAATGGGCCGGGGTGGTGCTGGGGATTATCGGTATCGCCATGCTCAATATGGGCTCCAACCTGCAATCGAGCCCCACCGGTGCGGCCTTGCTGATTTTTGCGGCGGCGGCCTGGGCCTTTGGTTCGGTGTGGAGCAAGCATTTGCCGCTGCCTCAAGGCGCGATGGCCAGTGCGGCGGAGATGCTGATCGCAGGTTTCGTGCTGCTGTTGCTCAGTGCCGTCAGCGGCGAACACCTCCAAGCCATGCCGCCGCTGGAAGGCTGGCTGGCCCTGGCGTACTTGACCGTGTTCGGCTCGATCATCGCCTTCAATGCCTATATGTACCTGCTCAAGCACGTACGCCCGGCGGCGGCCACCAGCTATGCCTACGTCAACCCGGCGGTGGCGGTGTTGCTCGGGATTGTGTTTGTCGGTGAGACCATCGGTATGGAAGAAGCCCTGGCAATGTTGGTGATTATCAGCGCGGTGCTGCTGATCAGCCTGCCACAGTGGCGAAAGCCAAAACCGGAAATAAGGTAAACTGCCGCGCATTGCGACCTTGCGCTGACTTTTTCCTACGGTATTTCCATGACTTTCGCCACACTTGGCCTGATCGAACCCTTGCTGCGCGCCCTTGAGACGCTTGGCTACCAGACCCCGACGCCGGTGCAGGCGCAAGCCATTCCGGCGGTGCTGGCAGGCCGTGACCTGATGGCTGCGGCCCAGACCGGCACCGGCAAGACCGCCGGTTTCGCCGTGCCGCTGCTGCAACTGCTTACCATGGAAGGGCCGAAAGTCAGCGCCAACTCGGTGCGCGCGCTGATCCTGTGCCCGACCCGCGAACTGGCCGAGCAGGTTCATGCGAGCGTCGCCGAGTACGCCCAAAACGTGCCGCTGACCACTTACGCCGTTTACGGCGGCGTGAGCATCAACCCGCAGATGATGAAGCTGCGCAAAGGCGTTGATGTGCTGGTCGCCACCCCTGGCCGCCTGATCGACCTGTTCCGCCAGAACGCGCTGAAGCTCAACCAGCTGCAAACCCTGGTGCTGGATGAAGCTGACCGCATGCTCGACCTGGGCTTCTCCGAAGAACTGGCGAACATCTACCGCATGCTGCCGAAAAAACGCCAGACCTTGCTGTTCTCCGCAACCTTCTCCGACGAGATCCGCCAGTTGGCCGGGCAGATGCTCAACGACCCGCTGACCGTCGAAGTCAGCCCGCGCAACGTCGCCGCCAACACCGTCAAGCAATGGGTGGTGCCGGTGGACAAGAAGCGCAAGGCCGAGCTGTTTGTGCACCTGATGCGCAAGGGCCGCTGGAAGCAGGTGCTGGTGTTCGCCAAGACCCGTAACGGTGTGGACGCGCTGGTGGAAAAACTCCAGGGCCTGGGCATCAATGCCGACGGGATTCACGGCGACAAGCCACAAGCCACGCGCCAGCGTGCGCTGGATCGCTTCAAGAGCAGCGACGTGCAGATCCTGGTGGCCACCGACGTGGCGGCCCGTGGCCTGGATATCGAAGACTTGCCGCTGGTGGTCAACTTTGACCTGCCGATCGTGGCCGAGGACTACATCCACCGCATCGGCCGTACCGGTCGTGCGGGCAACACCGGTGAGGCGATTTCCCTGGTGTGCGCCGATGAAGTGAACATGCTGTCGGCCATCGAGATGCTGACCCGTCAGACGTTGACCCGGAAGATGGAGCAGGACTTCGAACCGGAGCACCGTGTGCCGGATACCGATGCCACTGGTCAGGTGGTGAAGAAGCCGAAAAAGCCGAAGAAACCCAAGGCTTCGGGCGGCGGTGGTGGCAAGCGTAACCTGGGCAAGTGGGTGGACAGCGGGGAGGCGACGCCGGTCGAGCCTTCGATCAAGCCAGTGCGTAAGGTGCCCGTGTTTAACACCGGGCCGCGGAAAAAGAAGTAGGGCTTGTTGGTTATCAAGTAAACGCATAGTGACTACCGTGAGCGGAGCAATTCCGCTCGCGTCAAGTTGTGCCTCGTCATCCTTGATGAGTTATTGCTTGTGATTTGGATATTTTTTGTAATTGTCGCCGTGTTTAAGTGCTGGAACTTAAAATGCTTCATTTCCACTGAGGTTGAGTCAGAAACTGATTTCTGAATGACGAACTTAGATGGAGATGTAGATATGGCTGTGTTTTTAGTACCTTTTGTTTTGCCGGTCCTGGCGGCGGCGGGCATTATCGGCGGCGTTGTTGTAGACGGCGAAATCAAGAAAGGCAAGGCCGCTGACGAGAAAGCTTTCAAGCAGGTAGAGTTGCGTGTGGCCGAATTAAGGTCCCGGGTTGAAGACCATGCGGCGCGCGGCGAGTATGGGCAGGCAATCCATTCGTTCAGAGAGTTGATGTCGTTGTATGAGGCTAATTATTCGATCAGTCCTGAGATAAGGGCGCCATTGGATAAGTATCTACAGGATATGCTTTATACCAGTCAGGAAGAGGGCCAGAAACTCAGCTACGCCTTCAAGCAGGAATGGAACGATTTGAAACACGGCGATCCTTCCAGACTCTTCAGTGCGTATTCAGGTTATATAGAAAATCTGAAAATTTTACTGCCTGAAGAGGATGCTTTCCTGCAGAAGCAAGTAACAGCTTTTAAACGTGCCTATCCCGATTTAACAGCCAGTTGAGTCAGAGGTAACTTTGCTGCCGGGCGGTGATGGGGTGAGTGGGTCATGCCGGGGTGGCCGGCCTCAACCACTCAAGAACACCGCGCCCTGCCGCCTGCCCGCTGGCAAAACACCCCGTCAGCAAATACCCGCCCGTCGGCGCTTCCCAGTCCAGCATCTCGCCTGCGCAAAAAACGCCCGGCAATTGCTTGATCATCAAGCGTTCATCCAGCGCCTCAAACGGCACGCCGCCTGCGGTACTGATGGCTTCATCCATTGGCCGGGTTTTCACCAGCGTCAGCGGCAGCGCCTTGATATCCACCGCCAGCTGCGCCGGATCATTGAAGTGCTCCGCCGGTGACAGCTCGCGCAAAAGTGCCGCCTTCACCCCATCCAATCCCAACTGACTGTGCAAATGCTTGCTCATCGAGCGTGAGCCGCGCGGCTTGCTCAGCGCTGCGATCACCTTGTCCAGTGGCTTACTCGGCAACAGGTCAATGTGCACCGTGGCCGATCCATCCCGGTTGATCGCCTCACGAATCGGTGCCGACAACGCATAGATCAGGCTGCCTTCGATGCCCGTGGCGGTGACCACACATTCCCCCAGCCGTGGCTTGTCGTCTGCCAGGCCAATGGCGACGTTTTTCAGCGGTGCCCCGGCGAATTTGCTGACCATCAACTCGCTCCAGGCCGACACCTCGAAGCCACAGTTGCTCGGTTGCAACGCCGCGTAAGGCACGCCCTTGTCTTCCAGCAGCTTCAGCCACGCCCCATCCGAGCCCAAGCGCGACCAACTGCCGCCGCCCAAGGCCAGCAACACTGCATCACCGCGTACGCTTTTGTCGCCCTCGGGGCTGTGGATAAGCAGGCTGCCGTCGGCATTCCAGCCCAGCCAGCGATGGCGGGTGTGGATAACTACGCCCTGGTCGCGCAGGCGCTTGAGCCAGGCCCGCAGCAGCGGGGCGGCTTTCATGTCAGTAGGAAACACCCGGCCGGAGCTGCCGATAAAGGTTTCAATCCCCAACCCGTGTATCCATTCGCACAACGTTTCGGCACCGAACTGACGCAGCAACGGCGCCATGCACGGCGCCCGTTCGGCATAGCGCGCCAGAAACGCCGGGTAAGGTTCGGAATGGGTGATGTTCATGCCGCCCACGCCCGCCAGCAGGAACTTGCGGCCTACCGAGGGCATGCCGTCGTACAGGTCGACCCGGATCCCGGCCTGGCTCAACACTTCGGCGGCCATCAGCCCCGCCGGGCCGCCGCCGATGATGATGACGTGTTGAGATGGGGTTTGAGTCTGGGGCATGGGGATAACTGCGGTTCGGCAAAGTAGGCCGAGCATTCTACCCGAGGATGCTCATGCTGCCTGATCAAAAAACATACAGCCTTCTGCAGGCCAGGCGGCTTATGGCCTGCAGGGGCTTTCACTCAGGTTATCCACAGGCAGTTCCACAGCGATTGTGGGTAACGCGCATAACTCAATGACAGCCTGATGACGTCCAGACGCGCTGCGCGCTGTGGTGCAGGATCCCGTGGCGACGGGCCAGGGCAGGGCGGTCTTTGCTGTAGCCGCCGCCGATCACCCCGACCACCGGAATATCGCGGCCCAGGCAGTGGCGCATCACGCTTTCATCGCGGGCGGCGACGCTTTGGTCTGTCAGCTTGAGGTAGCCGAGGGCGTCGTCCTTGTGTACATCCACGCCGGCGTCATACAGCACCAGGTCGGGCTGATACAGCGGCAGCAGGTAGTTGAGGGCATCGTCGACCACCTTGAGGTAGTCCGCGTCGCCCATGCCCATCGGCAGCGGGATGTCCCAGTCGCTTTGCGCCTTGCGCGCGGGGAAGTTCTTTTCGCAGTGCAGGGACACGGTGATTGCATCCGGGGTGTCGTGGAGGATGCGTGCGGTGCCGTCGCCCTGGTGCACGTCGCAGTCGAAGATCAGCACCCGGTTGACCCGCCCGCTGGCCAGCAGGTAATGGCTGATCACGGCCAGGTCATTGAAGATGCAGAAACCCGCCGGGTAATCGTAGTGGGCGTGGTGGGTGCCGCCGGCCAGGTGGCAGGCCAGGCCGTGCTCCAGGGCCTGCTCGGCGGCCAGCAACGAGCCGCCCACCGCGCGCACGGTGCGCCGGGCCAGGGCTTCGCTCCAAGGCAGGCCAAGGCGCCGTTGGTCTTCGCGCGACAACTCGCCGCTCATGTAGCGTTCGATATACCCAGGTTCATGGGCCAGGGCCAGAATCTCGGCGGGGCAGAGTTCCGGGCGCAGCAGTTGGCTGTCCCGTGTCAGGCCGCTCTCCACCAGATGGTCACGCAACAGGCGGAATTTATCCATGGGGAAGCGGTGGTCTGCCGGGAACTCGGGGCTGTAGTCGTCGTGGTAGATCAATGGCAAGGGCATGGGGATTTCTGACGGGAACCAGCGACGGATCTTAACAGCGCGTTACACTCACGCACATGGCAAGGGAGGGGGACCAATGGAGCCGATACTGCAATTGGAAAGCGCACGCCTGGTGCTGCGCCAATGGAGGGATGCCGACTTGCCGGAGTTTGCGCGCATGTGCGCCGACCCGCAGGTGATGCGGTATTTCCCGGCCACCTTGAGCCGCCTGGAAAGTGCCGCGCTGATCGGGCGTATTCGCGGCCATTTTGCCGAGTACGGTTTTGGCCTGTGGGCGTTGCAGCGCAAGGACAGCGGCGAGTTCATCGGCCTCACCGGCTTGCTGAATGTGAGCTTCGAGGCCCCGTTCACTCCGGCGGTGGAGATCGGCTGGCGCCTGGCCAGGGAACACTGGGGCCTGGGTTACGCCAGCGAAGCCGCCTGGACTGCCCTGCGCTGTGGTTTCGACCGGCTGAAGCTGGACGAAATCGTTTCGTTTACCACTGAAGCCAATCTGCCATCACAAAAAGTCATGCAGGCCATCGGTATGCATTACGATCCCCTGGCAGATTTTGAACACCCCAAGGTCGCAGCCGATGACCCCTTGCGGCATCATGTGTTGTATCGCATCACCCGCGCCCAATGGTTGGACACGCTGCACGGATAAGCAGCCCGGAATGCCCAATAGATTGTTGTAGGAGATGCTCTATGAGCCAAGTGTTGGAAGATCTGGTGGACCTGCTGACCCTGGAACCGATCGAGGAAAACCTCTTTCGCGGCCGCAGCCAGGACCTGGGCTTTCGCCAGCTGTTCGGCGGCCAGGTGCTCGGCCAGTCGCTGTCGGCGGCCAGCCAGACCGTTGAAGAGGCGCGGCATGTGCATTCGTTGCACGGTTACTTCCTGCGCCCCGGCGATGCGGCGTTGCCGGTGGTGTATTCGGTTGACCGGGTGCGCGATGGCGGCAGTTTCAGCACGCGCCGGGTGACGGCGATCCAGAAGGGCAACCCGATCTTCACCTGCAGCGCTTCGTTCCAGTACGACGAAGAAGGCTTCGAGCACCAGACCACCATGCCCGTGGTGGTCGGCCCGGAGAACCTGCCGTCGGAGCTGGAGCTGACTCAGCAGCGCGCGCACCTGATTCCCGAGCACATGCGCGAAAAGCTGCTGTGCCCCAAGCCGATCGAAGTAAGGCCGGTGACCGAGAAAGACCCGTACAACCCGCAGCCGTCCGACCCGGTCAAATACGTGTGGTTTCGTGCGGACGGCGCCCTGGCCGACTCGCCGGCGCTGCACAAATACCTGCTGGCCTACGCTTCGGACTTCGGCCTGCTGACCACCTCGCTGCTGCCCCACGGCAAGACCGTGTGGCAGAAAGACATGCAAGTCGCCAGCCTCGACCACGCGCTGTGGTTCCACGCCGACCTGCGTGCCGATGACTGGTTGCTCTACGCCATGGACAGCCCATGGGCCGGCAATTCCCGTGGGTTCTCCCGGGGCAGCGTGTACAACCGCGCCGGGCAACTGGTGGCATCCGTTACCCAGGAAGGCTTGATTCGTCATCGCAAGGATTGGGCATGAGCCTCAGTGATGTGAAGCACTGGGTGTTCGACATGGATGGCACCCTGACGGTGGCCGTGCATGATTTTGCGGCGATCCGCGTGGCCCTGGATATTCCGGCGACTGACGACATTCTTACGCACCTGGCGGCGTTGCCCGCCGATGAAGCAGCGACCAAGCATGCGTGGTTGCTTGCGCATGAGCGTGAGTTGGCGCTGGGTTCGGTGGCGGCGGAGGGGGCGGTGGAGTTGGTGCGGGAATTGGCCGGGCGGGGTTATCGCCTGGGTATCCTGACGCGCAATGCACGGGAGCTGGCCCATGTGACATTGCAGGCGATCGGCCTGGCGGACTGCTTTGCGGCCGAGGATGTGTTGGGGCGTGATGATGCGCCGCCCAAGCCTGACCCGGGTGGTTTGTTGAAGCTGGCGCGAGCGTGGGAAGTGGCGCCGCAAGAGATGGTGATGGTCGGTGATTACCGGTTTGATCTGGATTGCGGGCGGGCGGCGGGGACCAGGACGGTGTTGGTTAACTTGCCGGATAACCCGTGGCCGGAGCTGGCGGATTGGCATGCCGAAGATTGCGCGGTATTGCGCCGGATGCTCTAACCCCAGGCAATGAAGATCAAATGTGGGAGCTGGCTTGCCTGCGATGCAGACACTGCGGTGTATCAGTAACACCCAGGTGATGCCATCGCAGGCAAGCCCGCTCCCACATTTTCGATCCGGTTTCTTCAGTGGTTATTGGAACAGTACTTTCTGCCCTTCAGGCGACGTAAACATCTTGTCCCCGTTATGCCCAACCCCCGGCACTTCCACCAGCTTGTGGCCCAACTGCGGGTGCCGCTGCTTGAGGTAGTCAAAATAATTGTGCCCGCGAATCAAGCGATACGCGCCCTGGGTTTCAGCGCCGCAGCTCTTGTCCAGCGCCGGGTGATTCGGGTCGGTATCCTGCTGGCCCAGCAAGTAAGTGACATTACGCGAGACGTAAGCCTGCTCCAGCTGCTCGGCACTTTGCCCCTTGGCGTAGGCCGGCAGGTTTTGCATGCCGTACTTCCAGTCGTTGAAGCCCGGGCAACTGGCAACATCGAATTTCACCGGACGCTGTGGGCTGAAGTACGCGTAGGACGACGGGTTGGCCACCACATAACGCAGGCTGATGCCCTCGGTTTGCAGCAGCGGGTGATCATGCCCGGTCAGCGCAAAACGCTGCACCACCTGGCCGCCACCGGAATGGCCGGCCACCACGATTTCCTTCAGGTTCGGGAACAGCTTGCGGTTGCCCAGGTGCTTGATGATCTGGTCCAGCGCGCCGTAGGAGCTGATCTGGCCCGGGCCTGTGGACGGCTCGCCGGCCATCCAGTCGTTACTGTTCCAGCGCAGGGTCTGGCTGTCGATCTGGTTGCGCTTGAGGTCGGTCTGGTTGAGGAACTGTGGCGCAATCACCAGGGTATTGGCGTTTTGTCCTGCGGCTTCGGCCGCTTTTTCGCCGCTGTCCAGGTAGGTCATCGCGTTGCGCAAACGGCCATGCACGATGATCAGCGCGCGGGTAACTTGAGGCAGCGGCTGGCGCCAGTCCTGGCTCAAGCCGACGCTCAGGTCGCCGGCATCCAGGTGAAAACGATCGGGACTGACCACCTTGACGCCATGTTCGGCAGCCCAGGTGGAGGAGGAACAGGTGATCAACAAACCTAACAGCAGACCCAGTCGTTTATTCATTTAAAGGCTCTTGGCGGTAAAGGTGTCGCATTGAGTGATCTGGCCCTGGGCGAAGCCGGTCTTGAACCAGCGAACCCGCTGTGCCGAGGTGCCGTGGGTAAACGAGTCAGGCACCACGCGGCCCTGGCCCTGTTGCTGCAAGCGGTCATCGCCAATCGCGTTGGCCGCATTCAGTGCTTCTTCAATGTCGCCGGGCTCCAGCCAGTTCAGGCGCTTTTGCGCGCGGTTGGCCCACACCCCGGCGAAGCAGTCGGCTTGCAGCTCCTGGCGCACCAGCAGGCCGCCGTCGCCTTGCATCTGCCGGCCTTGCTGGCGGGCTGCCTGAATCTTCGCCGAGATGCCCAGCAGCGTCTGCACGTGATGTCCGACTTCATGAGCGATCACGTAGGCCTGGGCGAAGTCGCCGGCGGCCTTGAAGCGCTGGGACATTTCCCGGAAGAAATCCAGGTCCAGGTATACCTGTTGGTCTGCCGGGCAATAGAACGGCCCGCTGGCGGACGTGGCGCCACCGCAGGCGGAGTTCACCCGGCCACGGAACAGGATCAGTTTGGGGTTCTTGTAGGTCAGGCCGTTTTCCTGGAACACCTGGGCCCAGGTGTCTTCGGTGTCGCCGAGGACGGCGCGCACGAAGTCGGCTTGTTCATCATTGGCCGGCGGCGCCTGGCGGGTTTGCGGGCTGACGGAGGGCGCTTGCTCGGTGAGCTGGCCGCTGAGTTGCCCGAGGATCTGCATCGGGTCCTGGCCGGTCAGCCAGCCGATGCCGACGATCAGCACGATGGCCGTCAGGCTCAGGCCCTTGCCGCCCCCAAAACGCATGCCACCGCCACCGCCGCCGCTGTCATCGCGGGCGTCTACCACGTTGTCGCTGCGTCGGCCTTTTTTCCATAGCATGTGGCAATCCTCTTTGTGAACCTGCAGCTCAGTGTTGTTGGTGTGTAGGGTTGGCGCCAGTCCGGCTGTCTGACGATGCTAAACGCTGCGTCGTCCGATCTGTATGAAGCTTGTGTCAGTCGCGGCAATACCCTTCGCCGGTGTCGACGATCAGGCAGTCCTTCTTGTCGGCCAGCCATTTCAGGCCAGTGGCTTCGCCGTCGCCAGCGCTCAGGATCTGCGGGCCGTCCGGGCGTTCAAAGGTGATGCCGTCTTCGGATGCCTGGCCCTTGAAGGTGCCGGAATCGTCGTCATCCAGGCCGTATTTCATGGTCAGTACATAGTGGCCGCGGCCGATGCTGTCGTCCTTGGCGATGGTCAGGTTCAGGCCTTCGACGCCAATCCACTTGCCGACCCATTTGTCGGTGGGCAGCACCTGCGGTACCAACGTTGCCTGGACAGACGGCGGGGCGGGCGCCTTGGCGGTCTCGGCTTGCTTGTCGCAGGCGCTGAGCAGCGTCAGGGTCGAAAGAATCAACAGGGTTTTTTTCATGGTGAGAAGGCCTTGGTTAAAAAACGCGCAGTGGGCGGGGCGGCGTGAAGCGTTGGACTGGAAAACCGCAATTTAGTGCGCTGTTCGAACAGTGTTTGGTTATGCTCTTGAGCGAGGCGCTTTACCCGTTCTAGATTATGCCGCGGTATGCGGCGGTCATTTCAGCCTGCCACTCAAGAGAATGCAATGACCCTCAGTACCCCACTTTCCGGCGTCAACCACCCGCTCAAAGGCATTTTGCTGATTGTGGTGGCGACCTTTCTGTTTTCCAGCCACGACGCGCTGTCCAAATACCTGGCCGGGTTCTACCCGATCGTGATGGTGGTGTGGGCCCGCTACCTGGTGCACACGCTGTTGATGGCCGGGATCTTCCTGCCGCAATCGGGCCTGCGGGTACTGCGCAGCAAACGCCCTTTACTGCAAGTGGCGCGGGCGTTGTGCCTGCTGGGCACCAGCCTGTTCTTTACGGCGGCGCTGCACTTTATCCCGTTGGCCGAGGCCACGGCGGTCAACTTTCTTGCGCCGATCCTGGTCACCGCGTTGTCGGTGCCGCTGTTAGGCGAACACGTGACCCGCGGCCAATGGCTGGCGGTGATTTGCGGGTTTATCGGGGTGCTGATCATTGTGCACCCGGGCGGTGAGCTGTTCACCCCCGCGGTGTTGTTGCCGCTGACGTCGGCGTTGTTCTTCTGCTTCTACCAACTGCTCACCCGCATCCTCAGCAAGTACGACACGCCCACCACCAGCAACTTCTTCGCCGGGTTGTGCAATACCTTGGTGATGAGCGCGCTGGTGCCGTTCTTCTGGCAGGTGCCGAGCCTGTGGCACGGGGTGCTGATGCTGGCGCTGGGCACTTGCGGGATGACCGCACACTTGATGCTGACCCAGGCCTTCCGCTTCGCAGCGCCGGCCCTGCTGGCGCCGTTCGGCTATTGCCAGATCGTGTTTGCGGGGTTGTTGGGCTGGCTGGTGTTCAACCACACCCCGGACCTGACCACCGTGGTCGGGATCGGGGTGATTTGCCTGAGCGGGTTGGCCGCTGCCTGGCAGCAGCGGCGCAGGTAGGAAACTCAGACCTCGACGGTCGGAATCTTGCGCGGCGCCATGAAGTACATCCAGATCAGCGCGATGAAGTACATCGCCGGAATCAGGGTGAACAGCACGGTGTAGTTGTTGTTGGTCACGGTCAGGATATGGCCGACGATTTGGGTCATGAACATCCCGCCGATGGCCGCGCACATGCCGCCAAAACCAAACACCGTACTCATCATGTGCTTGGGCGTGTAGTCCATCACCAGGCTCCAAATGTTGGCGGTCCAGGCCTGGTGCGCGCCAATGGCCAGGGAAATCGCAAACACCGCGACCCACAGGTGGCTGGAGCCGGCGGCCATGATCACTCCGACGATGCAGCAGGCAAACAGCAACATCGACAGCAGCCGCGCCTTGATCGGGTTCATCCCGCGTCCGATCAGGAACGAAGACAGGATCCCGCCGCCGATGCTGCCGAAGTCCGCCGTCAGGTAAATGATGATCAGCGGGATGCCCATCTGGGTCACGTTGATGCCCAGGTTGTATTGCTGATTCAGGAACGGCGGCAGCCAGTACAGGTAGAACCAGAACACCGGCGCGGTCATCGAGTAGGCGAGGGCGAAGGCCCAGGTGCCGCGCATCCGCAGGATCCGGCTGAACGGTACGCGGGGTTGTTCCGGTTCGACTTCCTGTTGTACGTAGTCCAGTTCCGATTGCTTCACGCTTGGATGGTCTTCCGGGTTGTAGTACTTCAAGCCCCAGAGCACCAGCCAGATCCCGCCCAGTGCCGACATGCACAGGAACGCCGCCTGCCAACCCCACACGTGGAGGATCAGCGGCAGCAGCATCGGCGTCATCATCGCGCCGACGTTGGTGCCGGCGTTGAAGATCCCGGTGGCCACGGCACGCTCGCCAGCGGGGAACCACAGGCGGGTGGTCTTGACGCAGGCCGGGTAGTTGGCGGCTTCGGTCAGCCCGAGAATGAACCGGCAGACCATAAAGCCCACCGCCGAGGTGGCCAGGCCATGGGCGCCGGTGGCCAGGCTCCACAGCAGCACCGCGCAGAAGAACACGCGCTTGACGCCGACCCGGTCGATCAACCGGCCTTGCAGCACAAAGCCGATGGCGTAACCCACCTGGAACCAGAAGTTGATGTTGGCGTAGTCCATCGCCGTCCAGCTCATTTCCTTGGCCAGGATCGGTTGCATCACGCCGAGGGCGGCGCGGTCGATGTAGTTCAGGGTGGTGGCAAAAAACACCAGGGCCAGCATGCCCCAGCGGGTTTTACCGACAGCCATGGCGCCACGGATTTTGTCACCGATGCCGCTATGGGGATTGCTGTGGCCCACGGCCACGGCGGGATTTTGCGAAGGCATGAGGAAGTACCCGTTTTTTTGAAATTTTTATGGTGTGTTCAGGGTCTTGGTTAACCGAGGCCGCTCAATGGAAGCGGGGCTCAATGTGCTATCGATGGTGCGCAGCGGCTAAAAAATCGTCAATTCGCCGATTGCCATTCTGTTCGATAATCGCCCATAAAACTAACCGGTTCGTACATTTCAATTGCTGTGATGAACCTGGCGGCCAATAATTTGCCGTAAACAAGACATGCCTCAATGCCGGGAGTCGCCCCATGCAACGCTCCATCGCCACCGTTTCCTTGAGCGGAACCTTGCCGGAAAAACTCGAAGCCATCGCGGCTGCCGGGTTTGATGGCGTGGAAATCTTCGAAAACGATCTGCTGTATTACGACGGCAGCCCGCGTGAAGTCAGGCAAATGTGCGCCGACCTCGGCATTGCCATCACCTTGTTCCAGCCGTTCCGGGACTTTGAGGGCTGCCGCCGCGACCGCCTGGCACGCAACCTGGAGCGGGCCGAGCGCAAGTTCGACTTGATGCAGGAGCTGGGCACCGACCTGGTGTTGGTGTGCAGTAACGCGTCAGCCGATGCCGTGGGCGATGAAAGCATTCTGCTGGATGACCTGAGCCTGCTGGCCGAACACGCTGGCCGCCGGGGCTTGCGCATCGGCTATGAAGCGCTGGCCTGGGGCCGGCACGTCAACACCTGGCAGCAGGTGTGGAACCTGGTGCGCAAGATCGATCATCCGAGCCTGGGCGTGTTGCTCGACAGTTTCCACACCCTGTCTCTCAACGGCGACCCGAGTGCGATTGCCGAGATTCCCGGCGACAAGATTTTCTTTGTGCAGATGGCCGATGCACCGATCCTCGCGATGGATGTACTGGAATGGAGCCGGCATTTCCGCTGCTTCCCAGGCCAGGGCGAGTTCGACCTGGCGGGCTTTCTCGCCCCGATCATCAAGAGCGGCTACACCGGGCCGTTGTCCCTGGAAATCTTCAACGACGGCTTCCGCGCCGCGCCGACCCGGGCGAATGCCGCCGACGGCCTGCGCTCGCTGCTGTACCTCGAAGAGAAAACCCGCCAGCGATTGGAGCAAGAAGCGACGCCGGTTCCCGAGATCCTGTTTGAAACCCCGGCCGCCAGCGAATACGACGGCATTGAATTCCTGGAATTTGCCGTGGATGAAAACCTCGGCGCCAAGCTCACTTCATGGCTGGAGCGCCTGGGCTTCGTCAAGGCCGGGCAGCATCGATCCAAGAGCGTCAGCCTGTTGCGCCAGGGCGATATCAACCTGATCCTCAATTGCGAACCCTATTCCTTCGCCCATAACTTCTTCGAGGCCCACGGCCCGTCGTTGTGCGCCACGGCGATCCGGGTAAAGGACAGCGCCAAGGCCCTGGAGCGGGCGGTGGCCTACAAGGGCCAGCCGTATCGTGGGCTGGTCGGCCCCAACGAGCTGGAGCTGGCAGCGGTGCGCGCACCGGATGGCAGCCTGATCTACCTGGTGGACCAGCACGAAGGCGGCCTCTACGACACCGACTTCAACCTGCAACCGGCGAACGCCGCCAGCGGCGGCCTGCTGCGCATCGACCACATGGCCATGGCCTTGCCCGCCGACAGCCTCGACAGTTGGGTGTTGTTCTACAAAAGCTTGCTGGATTTCGAAGCCGACGACGAAGTGGTGCTGCCGGACCCCTATGGCCTGGTGAAAAGCCGGGCACTGCGCAGCCGTTGCAGCTCGATTCGCCTGCCGCTGAATATTTCCGAGAACCGCAACACCGCGATTTCCCACGCGCTGTCGAGCTATCGCGGCTCGGGCGTGCACCACATTGCCTTCGACTGCGCGGACATTTTCGCCGAGGTCAGCCGGGCCAAGGACGCCGGTGTGCCGCTGCTGGATATCCCGCTGAACTACTACGATGACCTGGCGGCGCGGTTTGATTTCGACGACGAGTTCCTCAGCCAGCTCGCGTATTACAACGTGCTGTACGACCGCGATGCCCAGGGCGGTGAACTGTTTCACGTTTATACCGAACCGTTCGAGGGCCGGTTTTTCTTCGAGATCATCCAGCGCAAGAACGGTTACGCCGGCTACGGTGCGGCCAACGTGGCGGTGCGCCTGGCGGCCATGGCCAAGTCCCGCAGCGGTGCGGTGCGCCAGGCCAGGTTGTAAGGTGCCGGCGCTTCCTTCGGCGTGCGGCGCGGCCCATAATCAGCGCCTGCACCTAAGGCCGTGAGCGCACCATGACCCTGACCTCCGAGCTTCCCGCCGCGGCCACCGCACCGCGCAAGAGCCGCAAGAACAACCCGGAAAAGACCCGCGAGAACATTCTCCAGGAAGCCATCGTCGAGTTTGTCACCCAGGGCCTTTCCGGCGCCCGGGTGGACGCGATCGCGGAGCGTATCCAGACCTCCAAGCGCATGATCTATTACTACTTCGGCAGCAAGGAACAGCTCTACGTCGAGGTGCTGGAGAAGCTTTACGGCGACATTCGCAACACCGAGACACGGATGAACCTGACGGCCCTGGAGCCCCGGGAAGCGATCCGCCGGCTGGTGGAATTCACCTTTGATCACCACGATCAGAACGTGGATTTTGTGCGCATCGTGAGCATCGAGAACATCCACAACGCCGAGTATGTAAAGCAGTCGACGTCGATCAAGGCGATGAACAGCAACATCCTCGAAGCCCTTGGCACCACGTTGCGCCGGGGCGCCGAGTTGGGGTTGTTCCGGGAAGGGCTGGAGCCGCTGGACGTGCACTTGCTGATCAACTCGTTCAGCTTCTACCGGGTGTCGAACCGCCACACCTTCAGCGAGATCTTTCAGATCGAGTTGTCGGATGAGGCGGTCAAGCAGCGGCATCGGGCGATGATCTGCGAGTCGGTGTTGCGCTACCTGCAGGCTTGAGTTCAACACCGAGCAAAATGTGGGAGCGGGCTTGCTCGCGAATGCGGTGGGTCAGTAAAACATCCGGTGGCTGACACTCCGCATTCGCGAGCAAGCCCGCTCCCACATTTCTAATCCGGTTTCTACAGTTGGGTGGTCATGCTCTGGAAGTGCGCGAGCATGCGCTCTGCATCCGCCACTTCGCCAGTGAACAACTCAAACGCCTTCACCGCCTGAAACACCGCCATGTTGCCGCCATCCAGGGTGCGGCAACCCAGGGCGCGGGCGTTGCGCAGCAGTTCGGTTTCCAGTGGGAAGTACACGATCTCCGCTACCCACAAGTCGGCGCGCAAGGTGCCCAACGGCACGGGCATGCCCGGCAGCTTGGCCATGCCCATCGGCGTGGTATTCACCAGGCCATCGGCCTCGGCCATGGCGCTTTCCAGGTCATTGCCGGCCTGCGCCCGGCCGGTACCAAAATGCTGGTTGAGGTTGTTCGCCAGGCTGCGGGCACGTTCGGCGTCCATGTCGAAAATACTCAAGCGTTCCACACCTTCACCCAGCAGCGCATGGGCGACTGCCGCCCCGGCGCCGCCCGCGCCCATCTGCACCACGAACTTGCGAGCCACATCACTCAAGCCCCGGCGAAAGCCTTCGGCAAAGCCCAGGCAGTCGGTGTTGTGGCCGATGCGTTTACCGTCGCAAAGCACCACGGTGTTCACCGCGCCGATGCCCCGTGCTTCGGGTGACAGGTCATCCAGCAGCGGCAGGATCGCCTGCTTGCACGGGTAGGTGATGTTCAAGCCGGTGAAGTTCATCTGTTCGGCCGCCATCAACAGGTCGGGCAGGGCGCGGGTATCCGTCTGCAACTGGTCGAGGTCGATCAGGCGATACAGGTAACGCAAGCCCTGTGCATCGCCTTCGCGCTCGTGCAAGGCCGGGGTGCGGGAAGCCTGGATGCCGGCGCCTATCAGGCCGGCCAGAATTCGACGTTTGGACACCGCGCTCATCCCTTCAAGGTCTTGCTGAAATGTTCGAGGGCGAGGTGATAACCGTGGCTGCCAAACCCGGCCAGCACCGCCTTGGCAATCGGCGACACGAACGAGTGATGACGGAACGCTTCCCGGGCATGCACGTTGGACAAGTGCACCTCGATCACCGGTACTTCACTGGCCACCAGCGCGTCGCGGATCGCCACCGAAGTGTGGGTCCAGGCTGCCGGGTTGATCACGATGCCGGCGCAACGGGCGCGGGCGCCGTGGATCCAGTCCAGCAATTCGCCTTCGTGGTTGGTCTGGCGGAATTCGACTTTCAGGCCCAGTTGCTCGGCGCTGCGGCCACACAGGGCAGCAAGGTCGGCCAGGGTTTCATGGCCATAAGTGGCAGGCTCGCGAGTGCCGAGCAGGTTGAGGTTGGGGCCGTTGAGCACCAGCACGATGGGCGGCATAGAGGGTTCTCCACTGTTGTTTTTATGTAGGTCGATAAAATGTACTGAATGGTTAATTTGGTCAATCGCGTGGGTGGGAACCGTTCGATTACCGAACGCAGAATGAAAACCACCGTTGTGTGGATCAGAGTTGATATCAATTGAAAATCATTCTCGACAACGCTTAAGATGCCCGCCTGTTTCCTTAACATTCCAGGGAGTCGGTTTGTCGGACGTGGATCTCAAAGGCCTCTTTCTCAAGCACGCCGATACCCTGCGCGGGTATCTCGCACGCAAGGTACGGGACCCGCAGTTGGCCGCAGACCTGGTGCAGGAGAGCTTCCTGCGCCTGGCGCAAAAGCCGGCCGGCGAGCGCATCGACAACTCCCAGGGCTATCTCTATCGCACGGCCGGCAATCTGCTGATCGACCATATCCGCCAGGAGGCGCGGCGCAAGACCGACTCCGTGCCCCATGAGGCGCTGGCCGAGATTGAAGATGAAATGGCCGGGTTGGAGGCTCAGGCGATGGCGCAGCAACAGCGGCAGGCATTGAAGCAGGCACTGGCGGAATTGCCGGAGCGTACCCGGCAGATTTTCCGCCTCAACCGGATCGAGGGCATGACCCATGCCCAGGTCGCGCGCCACCTGGGCATTTCCGACAGCTCAGTGCAAAAGCACCTGGCCAAGGCGCTGGCGTATGTCATGCAGCGTTTGCAGGAAGGTGAGGCGGGGCCGTCCGACGAATGAATTACCGACAAACCTGGGGTCAGACGTCACAGCGTTATATAACGAAAAATTCGAGATTCACACGTGAATAGCCCGGGTCCGCAACAGCACAGCATTACCGAGGCGGCTGCCGATTGGGCGGTGCGCCTGCACGCCGGCGCCCTGACCGATCAGGAGCAGGCCGAGCTGCGCCAATGGATCGCCAGAGACAGCCGCCATGAAGCGGCGCTGCGTTTTGCCGAGCAGACGTGGGCGGCGCTGGGCGAGGTGCATCGCGAGGAGACGGTGCATCGCCAGCGGCCGCCCGCTACCGCTGCGCCGGTGCGCGGCCCTCGTCGGCGCAGGCCGTGGCGCATGGCGGCGAGTGTTGCGCTGTTGCTGGTGGTGGCGGGCGTCGGCTGGGTGCGCGGGCCTGAGGCGCTGCTGCAGGTGCAGGCCGATTACTTCACCCAAAAAGGCGAAGTGCGCACCGTGCACCTGGCGGACGGCAGCAGCGTGCAACTGGATTCTGCGAGTGCGATCAAGCTGGATTTTGACGGTGTGCAGCGGCGCATCAGCCTGATCAAAGGCTCGGCCATCTTTGATGTGGCGCCCATGGCCGGTGAGGAAAAAAGACCGTTCGTGGTGCGCAGCGCCAGCGGGCAAACCCGTGCCCTGGGCACGCGGTTTGTGGTCGAGCGTGAGGACGACCGGCAGGCCTGGGTCGGAGTGTTGCAGCACAGTGTGGCCGTCACGCTGCAGGCGCTGCCGCAGAAAGCAACTGTGCTCAAGGAAGGCCAGGCTGCGCGCTACAGCCCGGAGAACGGCGTGGTCGCCCTCGACGACTTCGACCTGGAGCGCGCCACCAGTTGGCGTCGCGGTGTGCTGATCTTCGACCGCTTGCCGCTGGCCAAGGTCATCGAACAGCTCAACCGCTACCGGCCGGGCAAGGTGGTGCTGACCAATGCCGACCTCGGCACCCGTGAAGTCAGCGGCGTGTTCCGCCTCGATATGCTCGACACGGCCCTCGGCACCCTGACCGAAGAATTACAGGTGCAGCGCTTTGATCTGGCGGGGCTGAGCCTGATCTATTGATGGGGTCGCCGGGCCCCGTTTACGCCCTTTGAAAAAACTTTCAAAAAAACCTTACTGAGTTCCGACGCCTGACACGTCCTGTTAAGTGAGAAGTATTCGCATAAACAAGAATGGTCAGCGAAGGGATAACGTCGATGTCTGCAATCACCAAGGGGCGCAACACCGGTAGCCGGTTGGCCCTTGCCATCCACCTGGGGCTGTTAGCCTCCGCCTGCCAGGTGCAGGCCGCCGAGGCGCCAGTCGGTGAATCACAGCCTGTCACGTTGACGTTTGATATTGCGGCGCAACCCTTGGGCCTTGCCGTACTGACGTTCGCCGACCAGGCCGGGTTGCAAGTGTTGTTCGACAGCGCGCGCCTGCAAGGCCTCACCAGCACCGCGCTCAAGGGCCGTTACAGCGCCCAGGAAGGCCTCGGCCGATTGGTGGGCAGTGCACCGGTGGAATACCGCTTTACCGGGGACCGGCAGGTGACGCTGACTCGCGTCGGCGCCGACCATGACGGTGCGCTGACCGTGGGCACCACCACCATCACCGGCAACACCAACGGCAAGCCAAGCGACTGGGTGTACGACACACCGCGCTCGGTGGCCGTGATCAGTCGCGAGCAGATCGACAAACGCCCACCACGCCACGCCGCCGACATGCTCGAAGAAACCGCCGGCGTGTACACCGCCGTCAACCAGCGTGACCCGGGCCTGTCGGTGAACATCCGCGGCGTGCAGGACTACGGCCGGGTCAACATGAACATCGACGGCATGCGCCAGAACTTCAACGTCAACGGCCACCAGCAGCGCAACGGCACGATGTTGATCGACCCGGAATTCATCTCCAGCATCGAAATCGACAAGGGCAGCCAGTCCGGGCAGGGCGGTGCTGCCGTGTTGGGCGGGATTGCATCCTTCAAGACCCTGGAGGCCAGTGAGTTCCTGGCCGATGGCAAGGACTATGGCGGGCGTCTGCGTGCCGGTAGCGGGATTGGTGAACTGGGTAACGGCACCTATTTCAACGGCAGCGGTGTGTTTGCCTTTGGCGACGAGCGCGGCGACGTGCTGCTGGGGTACAGCGAACGGCATTTTGGCGACTACCGCGCCGGTACCCACAACGACCAGAAACTGGGCACTCATTTGCGCGCTCGTGACTCCCAGCCTGCGGCCTTCGACGATTGGCTGAACAGTGAGGTCGGTGACACCGGCAGCGTGACCCGCTCGCAAATCGTCAAGTTCGGCCTGAACCTGCCCAATGACCAACGGGTGCAACTGAGCTACCTGGAAAGTGACAGCGACAGCAATGACGCGTGGGCCTACACCGCCCCGGATAACCAGAGCGTGTACTACCAGCGCGTCAGCAAGAACAACCTCAATGCCAGGAACGTCGGACTGGATTATCGCTACACGCCGGATAACCCGCTGATCGATTTCAAGGCCAAGGTCTACTACGTCACCACACAGATGGACCGGGACAATGCGCCCAACACCGCGTCGCTGACCTCCGGCAACTATGTGGCGGGCTACACGGATCATTTTCAGACCGATACCTGGGGTGTACAGGGCGACAACACATCGCGGTTCGACTTCGATGCGTTGGGTCATGTGAGTTGGAACTACGGCGTGGAGGTGTATCAAGACAAGTTCAAGCCCAGTACCAACAAGGTCGAGGCCACCAACCTTTCCGGCCTGTTGCCTTACGTTGAAGGCGGGACGCCCGGTGGCAAACGCACCATCGCCAGCCTGTTCAACAACCTGCAGTACGAATATGGCGACTGGCTGACGCTGGATGCGGGCTTGCGGTACGACCGCTATCGGCTGGAAGGGGTCACCGGGATGACGCTGTACCGGCGCGATCGGTTCTACAGCAGCACGGTAGGTGCCAAGCGTGTCGAGGAAGTGTTCGACATTGATAGAGAAGAGGGCCAGTTCTCTCCCACGTTCGGTATCGGCATAAAGCCGGGGCTGGACTGGATGCAACTCTACGCCCGCTGGGGCAAGGGCTGGCGCCCGCCGGCGGTGACGGAAACCTTCATGACCGGGCGTCCTCACGGTGGCAGCTCATCAGAGCGGGTGTTTCCCAACCCGTTCCTGAAACCCGAAGAGTCGCGGGACTGGGAAATGGGCGTGAACGTATTCAAAGAGGGACTGCTGTTCGGTGACGACCGCCTGGGCATGAAGGTGGCTTACTTCGATACCCGGATCGAGAACTTCTCTTTCCTCAATCACAGCGTCAGTTTGCCGGAGACCTCCGTCGGCGGTTTTCTCGGCACGATGGCGTACGTCAATAACACCAACCCCACGCGCTTTCGGGGGGTGGAGTACCAGCTCAACTACGACATGGGGCGGGCGTACGCCAACCTTAGTTACACCCACATGATCGGCAGTAATGAGTTCTGCTCGAAGAACTATTACATGGGCGGGGCGAAGAAGAACGGGCCGTCCACCACACGCTATGAACGCTACACCCGGCCAAACGGCACGATCGGCCTGCGCCCGGTGACCACGTATGAGGTGCTGGACGACGATGTCGCCAACAACAAGGAAAGCTGTGGCCGGATCATGGGCAACGCCACCTATATGCCGGCTGATCGCGGCTCGCTGACCCTCGGCGCGCGCTTCCTGGAAAAGCGACTCGATATGGGCGTCCGCGTGCGCTACAGCTCAGGCAATGGCGAGAACCTCGACTCACAAGGTTATGACTTCATCGACCAGGCGCTATGGCCCCAGTACACCCTCTATGACCTGTACGCCAGCTACTGGATGACCGACCAATTGAACATCGCCCTGGCGCTGGAAAACGCCACCGATGAGGCCTACTTCGTTGCCATGGGGGACGCCAATAACCTGAGCCTGGCGCGCGGGCGAACGTTGAGCGGGATGCTCGAATACAAGTTCTGATCAAGGTGCCACGGCACTTTATCAACCAACGGTTTTGCCCAAGGGTGGGCAAAAAGTGCGCTGTATGAGCGTGCTGATCAATCGTGTTGTTTATAACGAGGTTAAGTGATGACTATTTCTGTTAGTTACGAAGCTGCGCTCGGTGCTTACTCCGTCTCGGACTACCTGACCGACTGGGCACTGGGGTTCAACACTGCGGGTCACGGCAGCAGCAACACCGGCGGCTTCAGCAACGGCTCCCTGAGCGGCGACCAGTATTCGACCCACGGCGCCAACAATTCCGACTACGCCTTCATTGCCGACAGCAACACCAGCAACGGCCTGCACTACGTATTCAACCCGGCGCTGCCAGCCAGCCACAACGAAAACCACTACCTGTGGGGCAACCTGGATAACGTTCAACTGGGCACCGGCCTGGGCGGCGGCAATGGCAGCGACTTCACCCTCGATGCGTTCAAAGTGGCTTTCAACGGCCTCGACTTGAGCGCGGCACAAGGTGCAGGCCGCGTCGGCAATGACGTTCAGAACGTGATCTACAGCCTGATGCAAGGCAACACCTCGGCACTGGAAACCGTGCTCAACAACCTGCTGGACGACTTCGGCCTGTCCACCGCCAACACCTTCGACGAGATCTCGGCCGGCCTGGCAGCACACGCTACGGCAACCACCACCGACGTCGCCCTGGTAGGCGTGCAGGACGTTGCACAGGACTGGGCACTCGCTGCCTGATGTGGCTGCGCAATGAAAAAAGCGAATGGAAGATCGCTCTCCCATTCGCTGCGTAAACCCCGTCGTCGCCGTGAGTTTCGAAGGCCAGGGCGACGGCGGTGACAAATTCTGCGCAGCGGCGCGTGGCGTGTCAAACGCGGGCGGCGCTTCCCGATTTCCCCCATGAGACTCCCTCGATGCGCCATGCCGGCAACGAAACCCTGGCCGCTCTCACGGCCTATAAAAGTGGCTTCCTCAACATTGGCTTGTTTTCGGCAGTGATCAACCTGTTGATGCTGGCTCCGGCGCTGTACATGTTGCAGGTCTACGACCGGGTGCTGGCCTCCGGCAACTCGATGACCCTGTTGATGCTGACGCTGATGATCCTTGGCTTGTTCGGCTTGATGGGCGCGCTGGAGTGGGTGCGCAGCCAGGTGGTGATCCGTCTTGGCACACAGATGGACATGCGCCTGAACCAGCGGGTGTACGACGCCGCGTTCGAGGCGCAACTCAAGGGCGGTACCCAGGCGGCTGGGCAGGCGTTGAGCGACCTGACGACCTTGCGCCAGTTCGCCACCGGCCAGGCGCTGTTCGCATTTTTTGATGCGCCGTGGTTTCCGGTGTACTTGCTGGTGATCTTCCTGTTCCACCCCTGGCTCGGCGTCCTGGCGCTGGCCGGTGCGCTGATGCTGATGGCGCTGGCGTGGGCCAACCAGCACATCTGCCAGGCACCGTTGACTCAGGCCAATCAGCTGTCGATCAGCGCCAGCCAGCAGGCCACGGCCAACCTGCGCAATGCCGAAGCCATCGAAGCCATGGGCATGCTGGCAACCCTGCGTGCGCGCTGGTTTGCCCAGCACCAGGCGTTTCTGGCGGCGCAGAACCTGGCCAGTGAAAAGACCGCTGCCATCAGTGCCTGGTCCAAGGGCGTACGCCTGGCGTTGCAGTCATTGGTCCTCGGTCTGGGTGCATTGCTGGCGGTGCAGGGGGCGATTACGCCGGGCATGATGATCGCCGGCTCGATCCTGATGGGGCGGGTACTGAGCCCTATCGACCAACTGATCGGCGTGTGGAAACAGTGGAGTTCGGCGCGCCTGGCCTATGACCGTTTGACCCTGATGCTGGCGGCCAACCCGGCGCGCACCGAGCGCATGAGCTTGCCGGCGCCCAGCGGCCAGTTGACGGTCGAGCAGGTAAGCGCGTGTGCGCCTGGCAGTCGTCGGCCTGCATTGGCCAACCTCGGGTTCAGCCTGCCTGCCGGTGACGTGCTGGGCGTGATCGGGCCTTCCGGTTGCGGCAAGTCGACCCTGGCGCGGTTGCTGGTGGGGGCCTGGGCGCCCTTGGCCGGCAAGGTGCGGCTCGACGGCGCGGACCTGGCGCAATGGGACAAGCAGCAACTCGGCCCGCACATTGGGTATCTGCCCCAGGACATCCAGCTGTTCGCCGGCAGCATTGCCGACAACATCGCGCGTTTCGACACCGTGGATTCGGACAAGGTGCTCGCTGCCGCGCAAATGGCCGGCGTGCATCAACTGATCCTGCAGTTGCCCCAAGGCTACGACACCCAACTGGGGGAGGGCGGTGCCGGGTTGTCCGGCGGGCAGAAGCAACGTGTCGCGCTGGCGCGAGCGCTGTACGGCGTGCCTGCGCTGATCGTACTGGATGAGCCCAATTCCAATCTCGATGAGGCCGGCGAGCAGGCCTTGCTCCATGCCATCACCTTGCTCAAGGCGCAGCGTCGCACGCTGGTGCTGATCACCCACAAGACCCCTGTGCTGGCGTTGACGGACCAATTACTGATTCTGCGGGACGGCCAGTTGCAGGCGTTCGGGCCCACGGCGCGGGTGCTGGAGGCCACGCAGAAACCGGCGACCGCGCCGCCCAAACCGGTGTCGGCGATGAGCATGAGCTACCGCCTCGGTGAAGGAAAAAAAGCATGAGCCGACCTGTGCTTGTGACGGACAACAGCGTGCCGCCGGTGAACAACGTGCTGGCGCTGGACGATAAAAAATACGCGCGCCTGGGCTGGTTGCTGGTGCTCGGCGGGTTTGCCGGGTTCCTGGGCTGGGCCGCGCTGGCACCGTTGGACAAGGGCGTGGCGGTGTCCGGCAAGGTCATGGTGTCGGGGCACCGCAAGACGGTGCAGCACCCCGCGGGCGGGATCGTCGAGCGGATCGAGGTGCGCGATGGCGAGGTGGTGAGCGCCGGCCAGGTATTGATCCGCCTGAAGGAAACCCCGTTGCGCGGGCAGATGCAGTCTTTGCGCAGCCAGTTCATTGCGTCCCGGGCCAGCGAAGCGCGCTTGAGTGCCGAGAGCGAAGGCTTGTCGGCCATCGTCTTCGGTCCCGAACTGCTGAACGAGCCTGAGGCCGCCGCCACCTTGAGCCTGCAACGGCAACTGTTCAGCAGTCGCGCCCAGGCCCTGGCCACGGAGCAGCAAGGCCTGCGGGAAACCATCGCCGGGGCCGAGGCACAATTGCGCGGCACCCGGGAATCCCAGGCCAGCAAAGTGCTGCAACGCACCGCGATGAATGAACAACTGCAAGGCCTGCGCGAGCTGGCGCGGGACGGCTACATTCCGCGCAATCGGCTGCTGGAAAATGAACGGCTGTATGCCCAGCTCGACGGTGCGATTGCCGAGGATTTCGGCCGCATCGGCCAGTTGCAACGGCAAGTCCTTGAACTGCGCCTGCGCATCCGCCAGCTCGGCGAAGACTTCCAGAAAGACCTGCGCGGCCAACTGGCCGAAACCCGCACCCGCAGCGACGACTTGCGCAACCGGTTGGCCTCGGCCGAATTCGAACTGGCCAACAGCCTGGTGCGCGCGCCGGCGACTGGCGTGGTGGTGGGGCTGGAGGTGTACACCGAAGGCGGCGTGATCAAGCCCGGCCAGGCGCTGATGGACATCGTGCCCCAGGGCGAACCACTGCTGGTGGAAGCGCGGGTGCCGGTGCAGATGGTCGACAAGGTGCACCCGGGCTTGCCGGTGGAGTTGCTGTTCTCGGCGTTCAACCAGAGCACCACCCCACGCATTGCCGGTGAAGTGACGCTGGTGTCGGCCGACCGCCAGGTCGACGAGCGCACCGATGAGCCGTATTACACCTTGCGCGCCCAGGTCAGTGCAGCTGGCATGCGCCAGCTCGACGGCTTGCAGATTCGCCCGGGCATGCCGGTGGAAGCGTTCGTCAAAACCGGTGAGCGCTCGATGCTCAACTACCTGTTCAAACCCTTGATGGATCGGACTCACATGGCGTTGGTGGAAGAATGAAGGCGCTGTTATTCGGTCTGTGTTGTGCCTGCAGTGGATCGGTTCAGGCGCTGGGATTGCTCGACGCCTATGACTTGGCCCTGCGCAACGATCCGACGTTTCAGGCGGCAATCCAGGAGCGCGAGGCCGGCGAGGAAAACCGCATCATCGGCCGCGCCGGGCTGTTGCCGAACCTGTCCTGGAGCTACAACAACTCGCGCAATGAATCCGAAGTCACCCAGTCGACGGCGGTGGGCAACGTCACCAGCGACCGCGATTACCGCAGCTATGCCTCGACCCTGACCCTGCAACAACCGCTGCTCGATTACGAAGCCTATGCGCGCTATCGCCAGGGTGCAGCGCAGGCGCTGTTTGCCGATGAACGCTTTCGCAGCAAGAGCCAGGAACTGGCCGTGCGGGTGTTGAGCGCCTACAGCCAGGCATTGCTGGCCCAGGAGCGGATCGAGCTGAGCCGCGCCCAGAAACGCGCGTATGCCGAGCGCCTGCAACTCAATGAACGGCTGCTCAAGGGCGGCGAGGGCACCCGCACCGATGTGCTGGAAACCCAGGCACGCCTGAGCCTGGCCCAGGCCGAAGAGATCGAATCCCTGGACACCCAGGACGCAGCCTTGCGCGAGCTGGAAGCGATTGTGGGCCAGCCGTTGCAGATAGACGAGTTGGCGCCGCTGACTCGCCAGTTCGAGATCCCGCCGCTGGAGCCCAACCGTTTCGAGACCTGGCGGGAAATGGCAATGGCCAACAACCCGGAGCTCAAATCCCAGCACCACGCGCTGGACGTCGCCGAATACGAAGTGGAGCGCAAGCGCGCCGGGCACATGCCCAAGGTCAGCCTGTATGCGAGCAGCCGCCAGACCAGCTCGGATTCGGAAAGCAGCTACAACCAGAAGTACGACACCAACAGCGTCGGCATCCAGGTCAGCCTGCCGCTGTTCGCCGGTGGCTCGGTGTCGGCGTCGACGCGCCAGGCCGCCAATCAACTGTCCCAGGCGCAATATGAACTGGACGCGCAGACCGCCAGGACGCTGATCGAACTGCGCAAGCAATTCAACCTCAACACCAGCGGCGCGGCCAAAGTGCGGGCGTATGAAATGGCGGTCAGCTCGGCTACCGCCCTGGTGACGGCGACGAAGAAAAGCGTGACCGGTGGCGAGCGCGTCAACCTCGATGTGCTGGATGCCGAGCAGCAACTGTTCACGGCACGCCGCGACCTGGCGGATGCGCGGCATGCGTATCTGCTGGCGCGGATACAACTGAAGTATTTTGCAGGGTTGCTGAACGAGCAGGATCTGCGGGCGTTGGCGGGGTATTTCCAGCCATCGGCATGATGGCTATATCGGCTAACACACCGATCCACTGTGGGAGCTGTCGAGCCTTGGCGAGGCTGCGATGGCGGCGGGACTGATGACATTTTTTCTGTCTGACCCACCGCCATCGCGGCCTCGCTAAAGCTCGACGGCTCCCACATTTTGATCTTTGCAATGCTGGGGATTTAACGCCGGGTCAGCAACACACCCGATTCCATGTGGTGCGTCCACGGGAACTGGTCAAACATCGCGCACTGGGTAATCCGGTGCGTGTCATGCAGTTGCGCAATGTTCGCCGCCAACGTCTCCGGGTTGCAGGAGATGTACAGGATGTTCTCGAAGCGCCGGGTCAGCTCGCAGGTGTCCGGGTCCATGCCGGCACGCGGCGGGTCGACAAACACGCTGCCAAACTCGTAGCTCTTGAGGTCGATGCCGTGCAGGCGACGGAACGGCCGCACTTCATTCAAGGCCTCGGTCAGCTCTTCGGCAGACAAACGCACCAGGGTGACGTTATCCACCGCGTTTTCATCGAGGTTGTTCAGCGCCGCGTTCACCGAAGTCTTGCTGATCTCGGTGGCCAGCACTTTGCGCACGCGAGTGGCCAGGGGCAGGGTGAAGTTGCCGTTGCCGCAATACAGCTCCAGCAAATCGTCACTGCGGTCGCCGAGCGCTTCGTACGCCCAGTTGAGCATCTTCTGGTTCACCGTGCCGTTGGGCTGGGTGAACGCGCCTTCAGGCTGGCGATAGCTGAAGGTGCGACCGCCGACGTCGAGTTTCTCGACCACGTAATCGCGGCCGATCACATCGCGCTTGCCCTTGGAGCGGCCGATGATGCTGACGTTCAGGTCCGCCGCCAGCTTGTTCGCCGCCGTATGCCAATGCTCGTCCAGCGGGCGGTGATAGCACAGGGTAATCATCGCGTCGCCGGCCAAAGTGGTGAGGAACTCCACCTGGAACAGCTTGTGGCTCAGGGCGGCGCTGGCTTGCCAGGCGGCCTTGAGTTGCGGCATCAATTGGTTGATGCGCAGGCTGGCAATCGGAAACTCTTCAATGAGGATCGGTGTGCGCTTGTCGTCCTGGGAGAACATTGCGTAGTGGCGCTGACCCTCTTCGCGCCACAGGCGGAACTCCGCCCGCAGGCGGAAGTTCTGCAACGGCGAGTCGAAAACCTGAGGCTCTGGCGCGTCGAACGGCGCCAGCAGGTCACGCAGGCGCGTGACCTTTTCTTCCAGTTGAACGGTGTAGCTTGCGGCGTCAAAAGTCATGCGTTGAACCAGCCCAGCTTGATCACAAACAGAATCGACAGGATCACCAGCGCCGGGTTCAGCTCACGGTAGCGGCCCGAAAGCAGCTTGATGGCGGTCCAGGCGATGAAACCGAAGGCAATGCCGTTGGCGATGGAATAAGTGAATGGCATCGCCAGGGCGGTGATCACCACCGGTGCGGCGACGGTGATGTCGTCCCAGTCGATTTCGGCCAGGCCCGAGGTCATCAGTACGGCGACGAACAGCAGCGCCGGTGCGGTGGCGAAGGCCGGGACGCTGGCCGCCAGTGGCGAAAAGAACAGCGCCAGCAGGAACAGGATCGCGACCACGACGGCGGTCAAACCGGTACGGCCACCGGCGCTCACGCCCGCCGCCGATTCGATGTAGCTGGTGGTGGTCGAGGTGCCCAGCAGCGAGCCGGCCATGGCCGCCGTACTGTCAGCGATCAGCGCACGGCCCATTTTCGGCATGTGGCCGTCCTTGCCCATGAGACCCGCGCGCTTGGCGACGCCGATCAGGGTGCCGGAGTTGTCGAACAGGTCGACGAACAGGAACGCGAAAATCACGCTCACCAGGCCGATGTCCAGGGCGCCTTTGATGTCCAGTTGCAGGAAGGTCGGGGCCAGCGAAGGTGGCATCGACATCACGCCGCCGAACGGGGTGAAGCCCAGCACGATGGAGGCGATGGTCACCACCAGGATGCCGATCAATACCGCGCCGCGCACTTTCAGGGCTTCCAGCGCAACGATCAGCGCGAAGCCGAGGGTGGCGAGGATCGGCGCGGGTTGTTTCAGGTCGCCCAGGCCCACCATGGTGGCCGGGTTGCTGACCACGATGCCGGCGTTGTGCAGGGCGATCAACGCCAGGAACAGGCCGATACCCGCCGCAATCGCCGAGCGCAGGGGCAGCGGGATGCTGTTGATGATCCATTCGCGGATGCGGAAGATCGACAGCAGGAAGAACAGCACTGCCGAGATGAACACCGCGCCCAGCGCTACTTGCCAGGTGTGGCCCATGTGCAGGACCACGGTGTAGGTGAAGAATGCGTTGAGGCCCATGCCCGGTGCCAGGGCAATCGGGTAGTTGGCGATCAGGCCCATCACGGTGGAACCGATGGCCGCCGCGAGGCAGGTCGCGACAAAGACCGCGCCCTTGTCCATGCCGGTCTCACCGAGGATGCTCGGGTTGACGAACAGGATGTAGGCCATGGCCAGGAAGGTGGTGACGCCCGCGAGAATCTCGGTGCGCACATTCGTGTTGTGTGCCTTGAGTTGAAACAGCTTTTCCAGCATGCCTGCTCCCTGTGACGCTATTTTGCGTCGTTATTTGTTGACCTCTAAGTCAAAGCACAAACTGCGCCAAGCGCCTGTGGTTCCAGAGAGGATCGGAAAAAGCGGCGCATCATACCAGCAGCCGAGGGCCTGTGGCGCATAGGCTTGATCATGGCCTTGAGGCATACTGCGCCGACGTTTATTACAGGGTCATCGACAGCATGAAAAAAGCCAGCGCCTGGAGTCTAGCTCTGTTCGGTTGCATCGGCCTGTGGCTCGGTGCGGCACCGGCGTGGGGCGCGCCTGCACCGGCGTTGAGCGAGGTGCGGGTATTCAAGGTTCAGTCGGCCAAGTGCACTGAAACCATTCCCGAGCGGGCCGACAGCACCCAGATGTGCACGCACCGCGGGCAGACACTGGTGTACGTGATGGAAGTCGGCCTGGGCAACAGCTCCCAGGCATTTTTCGACGGCGCGTCGGTGCCCCGTATCAGCACCACCGCCATCTGCCAGGTGGGTTCCATCAGCCAGCCATGCAGCGGCGCGGGAACGTTGATGGGCTACATCTATACGTTCCAGCTGGATAATGTCGAAGCCGGCGGCACGTTCCAGTACAGCAACACCTCGATCAACCCACCGCGCAACCAGTTGGTCACCACCCTCGGCATTCGCTGATCGCCACCCATCAATTGCCTTGAACGCTCATAACCCCGGGAAGTCGTACCGCTAAGACGGCGACTTCCCAGAACGCCGCGATTGCACACCAATCCGTGAGGTGTTTATGAGCGCAACCCCCAATGGCGCGGCGGCCAAGCCGTTCGTCAGTCATCCGATACGCCTGACCCTCAATCGGGACCCCATTCAACTGGATGTATTGCCCTGGACCACCCTGCTGGACCTGCTGCGCGAGCAACTGGACCTGACGGGCACCAAGAAGGGCTGCGACCACGGCCAGTGCGGTGCCTGCACCGTGTTGCTCAACGGTAAGCGGGTGAACGCCTGCCTGACCCTGGCGGTGATGTGCGACGGTGCCGAGTTGACCACCATCGAAGGCCTGGCCTCGGGCGACGACCTGCACCCGATGCAACAGGCCTTTATCAAGCACGATGCCTTCCAGTGTGGCTACTGCACGCCGGGGCAAATCTGCTCGGCGGTGGGCCTGGCCCGTGAAGGCCGCGCCCACGACACCGCGCAGATCCAGGAACTGATGAGCGGCAACCTTTGCCGCTGCGGCGCCTACAACAACATCCGCGATGCCATCGAAGAAGCCTTGCCGGCGTGCCGCGTGCAGGGAGGTGAGCAATGAATCCCTTCCATTACAGCAAGCCGGCCGACGTGCAGGAGGCGGTGCACCTGGTCAGCCCGGCGTCGCGGTTTATCGCCGGTGGCACCAACCTGCTGGACCTGATGAAAGAGAACATCAGCCGCCCGGAGCACCTGATTGATATCACCGGGCTGCCACTTCGCGACGTGGAAGAAACTCCCGGGGGCGGCTTGATGATCGGTGCCCTGGTGAGCAACGCCGACCTGGCCTGGCACCCGCTGATCGAGGAACGCTACCCGCTGCTGTCCCAGGCCATCCTCGCCGGCGCCTCGCCGCAATTGCGCAATATGGCCAGTACCGGCGGCAACCTGCTGCAACGCACCCGTTGCTACTACTTCTATGACGCCGCCGTGCCCTGCAATAAACGCGAGCCCGGCAGTGGCTGCCCGGCGCGGGTCGGTTTGAACCGCATCCACGCGATCCTCGGCGCCAGTGACCAGTGCGTCGCCACCCATCCTTCGGACATGTGCGTGGCCCTGGCCGCCCTGGATGCGCGGGTGCATGTGCAGGGCCGGGGTGGTGCGCGGGTCATCGAGTTCGCCGACTTTCACCGGCTGCCGGGCGATGCACCCCAGCGGGATAACCAGTTGGCCGACGACGAACTGATCACCGCCATCGAGTTGCCTGCCGACCACCTGGCTGCCCACAGTCACTATCTTAAAATCCGTGACCGGGCTTCCTACGCCTTCGCCCTGGTATCTGTCGCGGCGGCGCTGGAGCTGGATGGCGATGTGATCGTCGACGCCCGCCTGGCCCTGGGCGGCGTCGCCCACAAGCCATGGCGTGATCGCGCGGTGGAAGCCGCGCTGATCGGCCAGTCCGTCAGCCGCGAAACCTTCAGCACTGCCGCCGAAACTCTGCTGCTGGACGCCGAGCCGCTGGAGCACAACGGCTTCAAGATCAAACTGGCACGCCGCGCGATCATTCGCGCCCTGAGCGATGCCGCTGTTGCAGGAGCCACGTCATGAGCGCAATCGGCAAACCGTTGGACCGGGTCGACGGTCTGCTCAAGGTCACCGGGCAAGCGCGCTATGCCGGTGAGTTTCCCGAGGATGGCTTGCTGCACGGCAGCGTGGTGTCGAGCAACATCGCCAAGGGCCGGGTCATCCGCATTGATGCGTCCCAAGCCCTGGCGCTGCCCGGTGTGGTGATGGTGCTTGATCACCTCAACCGCCCGAAACTGGCCAGCTACGACGACAGCTACGCCGATGCCGATGCTGCCGACGGCTCGCCGTTTCGCCCGCTGTACAACGACCGCGTGCTCTACAGCGGCCAGCCGTTGGCATTGGTGATTGCCGACAACCTGGAGCTGGCGCGCCACGCCGGTTCCCTGGTGCAGATTGAATACGCCGCCGAGCCTGCCGAGACCGATCTGCTGGCCTTGCAAGAGCAGGCGCACCCGTCGCCGCAAACACCGCCCAAGCCGCGCGGCAACTTCCAGGCCGAATGGGCCGGCGCCGCCACCCGCCTGGACCTGCACTACAGCACGCCCATCGAACACCATAACCCCATGGAACCCCACGCCAGCACCGTGCTTTATCAGCCGGACGGCACCCTGCATATCCACGACAAGACCCAGGGCCCGCAGAACTGCCAGGCCTATGTGCAGAAAGTCTTCGGCCTGGATAAAAGCCAGGTGCGGATCTTCGCCGCGTTCGTCGGCGGCGCCTTTGGTTCAGGTCTGCGCCCGCAGTACCAGTTGCCGCTGGCAGTGATGGCATCGCTGGCCCTGAAGCGTTCGGTGCGCGTCACCCTCACGCGCCAGCAGATGTTCACCTTCGGTTATCGCCCGCGCACCTTGCAGCGCCTGCAACTGGGTGCTGCCGCCAATGGCCGCTTGCTTGCCCTGGGCCACACCGCCATCGGCCAGACCTCGCGCTTCGAGGACTTCAGCGAACACGTGGTGGAATGGAGCGGCATGCTCTATCGCTGCGATAACGTGCTGCTGACCTACAAGCTGGTGCCGCTGGACGTGTTCACACCGCTGGACATGCGCGCTCCCGGCGCAGCGCTGGGGGTGATCGGCCTGGAATGCGCCATGGATGAACTGGCCTGCGCCTTGGGCATCGACCCGGTGCAATTGCGGCTGATCAACTATGCCGAGCGCAATCAGAACGAAGACAAGCCCTGGTCCAGCAAAGCGTTGCGCGAATGCTACAGCGAAGGTGCCGAGCGTTTTGGCTGGAGTCAGCGCAACCCGGAGCCGCGAAGCATGCGCGATGGTCGCCAACTGATCGGTTGGGGCATGGCCGGCGGGGTGTGGGAGGCCCTGCAAATGAAAGCCAGCGCCAAGGCGCGGATCGACCACCTGGGCAAGCTCACGGTCAGCAGCGCCACCACCGATATCGGCACCGGCACCTACACGGTCATGGCGCAGATCGCCGCCCAGGCCAGCGGCGTGCCGGTAGGCGATGTGACGTTCCTGCTGGGGGATTCATCGCTGCCGACGGCGCCATTGCAGGGCGGCTCGTTTACCGTGTCGTCGGTGGGCAGTGCGGTGCAACAGGCCTGTGAAGCGTTGAACGCCAAGCTGTTGGACATTGCACGCAAGACGTACCCGGCGTTCAAAGACGCTGAGTCGGCGCGGTTTGAGAATGGCCAGCTGCACGCCGGTGACCAGCGCATCTCCCTGGCGCAATTGGTGCAAGACAGCGGCGAGCAGGCGCTGGAAGTGCAGGTGGATTGCGAGCCGGGCAAACAGCGCGAAGGCTATGCCTCTGCCACGCATTCGGCGGTGTTTGTCGAAGTGCGGGTGGATGAGGACCTGGGCACCATCAAGGTCAGCCGGGTGGTCAGCGCGATTGCGGCCGGGCGGGTGGTCAATCCGAAGATGGCCCGTAGCCAGATTCTCGGCGGTGTGGTCTGGGGCATCGGCATGGCGTTGCATGAGGAGACCCAGGTCGATCACGCATTGGGTCGCTCCATGAACCACAGCCTGGCCGAATACCACATTCCGGTAAACGCGGATATCGGCGAGATTGATGTGCTGTTTGTCGAAGAACACGACGAGATCGCCAACGCCCTTGGGTCCAAGGGCGTCGGCGAGATCGGGATTGTCGGGGTGGCGGCGGCGGTGGCCAACGCGGTGTATCACGCCACCGGCAAGCGGGTGCGGGACTTTCCCGTCACCCTCGACAAGGTGCTCTAGCACTCACTTCGGATGGAGTGTGCGCCACTACCCTTGCCCGGCGGAATTACAACCCCAGGCTTTATAGCTCCATGTAGATTTCTGTATTGTCTCGCGATTGAATGACCGAGGGCCCTTTGTTGGGGGGCGCTGTATCCACGGAAACCCCCGTTGAACCGGTCAATTCAGAAATCCCGCGAACAGGCGGTTCGCCGTCATAGGTGAACACATGGTCGCTGCCAACGCGGGCGACCCACTTTGCCTGGGGGTTTGCGGCCTGATCGCTCTCGATCATTTTGGCCGCATAGTAGTTCATGTTTTTAAGGCGCGTCGATTTAGGCTCTACAGAGGGCACATCAATCGCTTTCACGCGAATGCCATGTGCCCGCATTTTTATCAAAAGCTCTCGGTTGGTGTAGTTACCATGCCCGCTGTGGGCTCGGTCAATTAATTTCAAGTTTGCTCTTAATGGCGCAGAAAACTCACCCGTTTCGTAAAAATGATCCAGATCGGGTTGAAGCGAATGATCGAAGCCCTCCGAGTACAGAGTTTTGACCTGGTTATTCTGCAGTTCGCCGGCATTATCAATAAGCAGGCGCAGCCCGGCAGATTGGGAATGATCCTCCCCAACAATCATGCCGTCTGATTTTTTGTAGACTGTGTCGATAACCTTTGGCGCGGTCGCGTCGTGGGGTAGTTCTGGGTGAACGGGACGATCCTTGGTTTTGGCTTTTTTATGATAGCTGTCGGCGTCTTTTTTCAACTGTTTATCTATTTTTTCGCGCGTCTTTGAAGATGAAGGTTCTCCTTTCGCCGGATAGTCATAAGCACCGGGGTCAAAGGGTTTAGTCGTGGAGCTTGCCGATTGCCATGGCCACTTTATGCCCCCTGGCCCATTGATCGGTTCCCAGGCGCCGTCCCCAGTGGAGTGGACGGTTATTACAGGTTTCCTGGTAATGGGGTCGATAACGTTGACATAGCCGTCACTGAGTTTGAATTTGCCGTCGATCTCATACACATGGCTGATATTCTCCGCATCGCTCATCCGTATGAACCACCGATCTGCGCCTTCTGGGCCTTTGACTTGATATATGCCTTTGGCGTTGGCGTGGGCCCCCGAGATCAATTGTTCACCCTGCGCCGCGGCGTGGCTGGTGATGTCGGACCATTGAGATGGGCGCAGACGATTTACCTCGGGGTCAGCGCGATCCGCAGGCGTTGCTGGATCTTGCTCGGTGCCACTCGGACCAGAGTTCTCACCTGGATTTTTGAAAGGCTCTGCAGGCTTGGCATCAGGCGCAGGGGGGGTGTATTGATTGGTCTTGCCGTAAGGCTCACGGGGGGCGAGTGGTCCTGGCAGGTTTTTCCTGGCAGGACTTTCCGGTTTCAGTGCAAGCCCATCGGCCAGATCTCTTTTCTCCTGATCGCTCATTGGCTCATTTCGAAGGGCTTTCGCCAATAACGCGGAGAGCGACCTGGCCTGGCCATAGTAAGGGACAAATCCTTGGGCGGTGTCACCGACGCTATGTAATACGGAGTCCATGGTCGGTTTATCGACGCCGAACACCTTGCCGATCTGATTATTCTTGTTCAGATCCAGCAGTAGTGCGCTGAAGGGGTTGTCCAGGTACCGGTCTATAGTGTCCGCGGTGTTTTTATTCACGCCTAGCTGTAGCAAAACGTCCTTGACCCCGGAAAAGGGGTGCTCAAGGTGATTGAGAAGCTCATCGTAGAGCCCCCTGATATCGTTCGCGCCTACATTACTGGCGGCTTCATTCAAAACCTTTTTTTTGAATGCTTGCTCTGTTATCGCAATAAGTGGCTTGTGGGTGTTCAAGCCATCCTTAACAAAATAGAAGTTGTTCTGTTTATCTTTGCCCAGAAAGTTTCCGTAGGCGTCATATTCAAAAAAGACCGTTCCACCGTCAGGTCGTTGCCCAGAGTAAAGCGTCCTGCCCTCGGGCGACGTGCGCTCCTCTTTAAGATGCGTCAAACCGTTAACAGCAGCCGGTGGCGCAGACGTTTCCTTATCCAGGCGCGCGAAAATATCGCCGCCCTCATTGGCATAAGGCCCGACAATGGCATTGATATCGTTGTCTTTGTAGCGCGTCATCGTATCGACGACGTGTGCTTTTTTTGCAGAGCTTCCACCCTCTGCGAAGTGCTGGCTGAATATTTCCAGTTGCTTGGGGTCATTGGCCAGTGTCTTTAACCATCGATTCATGTCTTCGACTGTATTGAAGGCATGAAACGAGCTCCCTTCTTTTTCTGGAATAAAAAGTACGACGTTGGGGGCGTTGGACACGGGGGGGGTACGTTGTATAAAAACGATGTCCTTGGCTTGGATACCGTCGACAGCGAACGTCTTGACTTGGACGTTGGGCAGCCCCTTTTTGCCCGGCCACATCACCGCGTCAGCCATTTGATTAACTTCAGGACTCATGCGCCCGGTATTCAGCTCGTTTGCCAATCGCTCCGTGAACCGATCCTTGCTGGTTTGGAGGGTATAGCTGTCATTGGGGACATCCCAGGATGCGCTCTGCGAAAGAGTGGGCGGGGTTGTCCGAATAGATGTGCCAGCAACGGTCATTTTGATTCTCTGTCAAGATTAAAGGTTTACGGTGTCGCGGGAGTTTTCCCGCGACGTCGTAACCCTTGAGTGATTCTGACGTAAGAAATCGTTCCATCTCGCCTGATACACACCGACGCAACAGGCGGGCCCCCCTTGCCGGCTTATGCCCTGGCCTGTTCCACCGGCACATGCATGCGGTCGCGGTTGGCCAGGGTCGGGAACAGTTTGATCCAGACCCCGGTCACCACCAGCGTGCCGATGCCGCCCATGACCACGGCGGGCACGGTGCCGAACCAGTGGGCGGTGATCCCGGACTCGAACTCGCCCAACTGATTCGACGCGCCGATAAACAGCCCGTTGACCGCGCTCACCCGGCCGCGCATTTCGTCCGGGGTTTCCAGTTGCACGAACGAGGCGCGGATCACCATGCTGATCATGTCCGCTGCGCCCAATACCACCAGCACCGCCAGGGAGAACCAGAACGAGGTCGACAGGCCGAACGCGATGGTGGCTACGCCAAACACCCCGACCGCCGTAAACATGATCCGCCCCACATGCCGGTCGACGGCAAACCGCGCCAGCCACAACGACATCAACAACGCCCCGACCGCTGGTGCCGAGCGCAGCAGCCCAAGGCCCCACGGCCCGGTCAGCAAAATGTCCTTGGCAAACACCGGCAGCAAGGCCGTGGCGCCGCCCAGCAATACGGCGAACAGGTCCAGGGAAATCGCGCCGAGGATATCCGGCCGACTGCGGATAAAACGAATCCCGGCCAGCAACGAATCCATGGTCGCCTTGGCCTTGTTCAGCGGCGTCTGGCGCGCGGGCAGGTTGAGGGTCAACACGCAGGCGATCAGGTACAGCACCACCGTGGGGCCGTACACCCAGACACTGCCGAAGGCGTATAACAAACCGCCCAACGCTGGCGCCACGATGGTGGCCAGTTGCTGTGCCGACTGCGACGACGCCACCGCGCGGGGGAACAGTGCCGTGGGCACGATGCTCGGCAGCAGGGCCTGGGTGGTGGGCATTTCAAACGAGCGGGCTGCGCCCAGCAGGAATGCCAGGATAAAAATCATCTCGCGGGTGACATTGCCGGTCAGTCCGCCGATTGCCAGGGATAGCGCGATCAACGCTTGAACGGTCTGGCAGATGGCTGCGACCTTGCGCCGTTCATAGCGGTCGGCCACATGGCCGGTGTGCAGCATGAACAGTACCCGCGGTACGAACTCCACCAGGCCGACCAAGCCCAGGTCCAGCACGTTGCCGGTCAGTTGGTAGAGGTTCCAGCCGATGGCCACGGTGAGCATCTGGAAACCGCTGGCGGTGAAGATCCGCGCCAGCCAGAACGCGATGAAAGGGCGGTGGTGACGTAACAGCAGCGCGGGTTCACTGGGCATCGGGGAGACGGGTCTGGGTGGGGGAACGGTGAGGTTATCACCAACTTGTAACCAATAGTTGCGTGGTGGGTTGGGGGGTATGAGATATGTTCAGTCTGGCTGAGTACATATCCGTTTCTTCGGTAACGGCCACTTATGGTTCCGCTCTTACAGCGGGTCACTTTTGGCAAACGCCCGGAATGCCGGCCCAGCCAAAAGTAACCAAAAGGTCTTTGCCCCAC
>NZ_JACAQC010000008.1:0-69093 GCF_013385345.1 Pseudomonas sp. I8001 | reverse complement strand
AACCATAAGCAGCCGTTACCTAAATAACGGATATACACCCCCCCCCAAAAAAAATCGCAGTTAAACCTTTCCCCCACCCCAAAGGTCTCTGAATTACACCCCCAGAGCCCCAAGCATGGCCAAATCCCCCAACTTCGCCAAAGACTGGTTCACCGCTAAGGGCTGGAAACCGTTCGCCTTCCAAAAAGACGTATGGCACGCAGTCAAGGAAGGCCAGTCGGGACTGCTCCACGCCAGCACCGGCGCCGGGAAAACCTACGCCCTGTGGTTCGCCGCCCTCAACCGATTCGCCATCACCGAAACCACGCCTCGCAAACGCAAAGCCCCCGCCGAACCGCTGGCCGTCCTGTGGATCACCCCAATGCGCGCCCTGGCCGCCGACACCGCCCGCGCCCTTGAGGCCCCGCTCGAATCACTGAAAATCCCCTGGACCGTCGGCCTGCGCACCGGCGACACCAGCAGCAGCGAACGCGCCCGCCAAACCCGCCGTCTGCCCACCACCCTGATCACCACCCCGGAAAGCCTCACGCTGATGCTCGCCCGCGCCGACAGCCAGCCCAGCCTGTCGCACCTGCGCATGGTGGTAGTGGACGAATGGCACGAACTGATCGGCAACAAACGCGGCGTGCAATTGCAACTGGCCCTCGCCCGCCTTCGGCAATGGCACCCCGACCTGATTGTGTGGGGCATTTCCGCAACCCTGGGTAATCAGGCCCACGCGTTGGAGGTGTTGATCCCACAAGGCGGCGGGATCAACGTCCAAGGCCAAACCACCAAACAGTTGCGAGTGGACACCCTGTTGCCACCGGTTATCGAGCGCTTTCCGTGGGCCGGCCATATCGGCCTGAAAATGCTCCCGCAAGTGGTGGCCGAAGTTGATGCCAGCAGCAGTTGCCTGGTGTTTACCAACACACGGGCACAATCGGAAATCTGGTACCAGGCCCTGCTCGACGCGCGCCCCGACTGGGCCGGAGTGATTGCCCTGCACCACGGCTCGCTGTCCCGGGAAACCCGGGACTGGGTGGAGCGAGCCCTGAAGGAGGGGCAACTGAAGGCCGTGGTGTGTACGTCGAGCCTGGACCTGGGGGTAGATTTCCTGCCGGTGGAACGGGTACTGCAGATTGGCTCGGCCAAGGGCGTAGCCCGCCTGATGCAGCGCGCAGGGCGCTCCGGCCACGCACCGGGCCGGCCTTCGCGGGTCACGCTGGTGCCAACCCACAGTCTGGAAATGGTGGAAGCCGCTGCCGCGCAGGACGCCATCGCTGAACGGCGCATAGAAGCGCGCCAGTCGCCTCACAAGCCGTTGGATGTGCTGGTGCAGCATCTGGTGAGCATGGCGCTGGGCGGCGGCTTTGTGCCGGATGAGCTGCTGGCGGAGGTGCGCACCGCGTGGGCCTATCGTGACCTGAGCGCAGCAGATTGGGCCTGGGCCCTGGGTTTCGTGCGCCATGGTGGCCTGTCACTGACGGCCTACCCGGATTACCGCCGCGTCGAGCCGGACGAACACGGCATCTGGCGCGTCCCCGACGCACGCCTGGCGCGGCGCCATCGCATGAGCGTGGGTACGATCGTCAGCGATGCCAGCATCCAGCTGAAATTCTGGAGCAAAGGCGGCGGTGGCAAGACCCTGGGCAGTGTCGAGGAAGGCTTTATTGCACGACTGAAGCCAGGGGATGGTTTCCTGTTCGCCGGCCGCTTGCTGGAGTTGGTACGGGTGGAAAACATGACTGCTTATGTGAAGCGCAGCACCGCGAAAAAGGCTGCCGTGCCACGCTGGAACGGCGGGCGCATGCCTCTTTCCAACGAGCTGGCCCAGGCGGTGGTCGAGCGCTTTGATGCGGCTGCCCACGGTCACTATCTCGGCCCGGAGATGCAAGCGGTGCAACCCTTGCTGGAAACCCAGCTGCGCTGGTCCGGACTGCCGACCCGCGATCACTTGCTGGCCGAGGCCCTCAAGTCCCGGGAGGGCTGGCATCTGTTCCTGTATCCGTTTGCCGGGCGCCAGGTGCATCTGGGGCTGGCGAGCCTGCTGGCCTGGCGCGTCAGCCGGCGGCAGGCGGTGACGTTCTCGATTGCGGTCAATGACTATGGGCTGGAACTGCTGAGTGCCACCGAAGTGGATTGGCCTGAGTTATTGGGCGGCGAACTGCTGAGCGCGGATCATCTGCTGGATGACGTGGTAGCCAGCCTGAATGCCGGTGAGCTGGCCCTGCGACGTTTTCGCGAGATCGCGCGGATCGCCGGGCTGGTGTTCGCAGGCTATCCGGGCGCGCCGAAAAGTACGCGTCAGGTCCAGGCTTCCAGCGGGTTGTTCTTTGAAGTGTTCAAGCAATATGACCCGCAGAACCTGCTGCTGACCCAGGCCGGGGAAGAAGTCCTGCGGGATGAGCTGGATATTCGTCGCCTGGAAGAGACCTTGCGCCACCTGTCTGGGTTGAAACTGGACCTGCATCGCATCAAACGGCCTACGCCGTTGGCCTTTCCGCTGCTGGTGGAACGTTTTCGGGAAAGCCTGAGCTCGGAAAAACTCTCGGAGCGGATTGCGCGGATGGTCAAGGATCTGGAAAAAGTCGCCGATAACGAGAAGCCCTGATGCCCGCTCATTATCCGATACATCTGGCGGAAGAAGCGCTGTGGTTGCTGGCGGACAAGGGGGTGTACTGGCCTGCGAGAAAGTGCCTGCTGATCGCCGACGCGCATTTTGGCAAGGCGTCGGCCTATCGCAGCCTGGGCCAGCCAGTGCCACAGGGCACGACGACGGCCAACCTGCAGCGCCTGGACCGGTTGTTGGCGGCTTTCCCCGGCGCGCAGGTGATCTTTCTCGGCGACTTTCTCCACGGGCCCGGCTCTCACGCCAGCGGCACCCTGAACGCCCTGAGAGCCTGGCGTGAGCGTCATGCAGGCGTGGCGCTCACGCTGATTCGCGGCAACCACGACAAACGCGCTGGCGACCCGCCTGGCGATCTGAATATTGAGGTGGTGACCGAACCCTTGCTGATGGGCCCGTTTGCCTTGCAGCACGAGCCCGACCCCCATGCCAGCCACCATGTGCTGGCCGGGCACGTGCATCCGGTGTATCGCCTGCGGGGCAAGGGCCGGCAAAGCTTGCGCCTGCCGTGCTTCCTGATCGGCAACCAAGTCAGCCTGCTACCGGCGTTCGGCGCTTTTACCGGGGGTTATTCAGTGACGCAGGAAGAAGGCAGCCGGATCTTCGTGATCGGAGACCAGGAAGTATGGCCAGTGCGTTGAGCAACTGACCATTGGCGACACGTGCAGGAAATCAGGCCACAGGGGCGGGAGGCGGTTCGTCAGGGAGAGTGGGTTCGCCAGGCTCTTCAGGCTGGTTGGGCCAGGGATCATCGGGACCTGGCTGGCCGGGAATGCCGCCTGCGGCGGGATCGGCCATCAAGGACCAGGCCATCACACCAATCTGGTTGGGTTCAAGCCGGGCGAGTTCGGCGCTGATTCGCGGATCGAGCTTCATAGGGGACTCCTCAAGCGTGGCCCGGCGCGTTGTGCACGCGTCGGGGCAGTACACCCAATAGAGTGCATGCCCGCTGACAAATTCCCTAAGCCTGTAAGACGATTCGATCAAGTGCGTGGGAGAGTGACGCCGCGCTGGCCCTGATACTTGCCGCCACGGTCCTTATAGGACACTTCGCACTCTTCGTCGGATTCGAAGAACAGCATCTGCGCCACGCCTTCGTTGGCGTAGATTTTTGCCGGCAAGGTGGTGGTGTTGGAGAACTCCAGGGTGACGTGCCCTTCCCATTCCGGCTCCAGCGGCGTCACGTTGACGATGATGCCGCAGCGCGCATAGGTGCTTTTGCCCAGGCAGATAGTCAGGACATTACGCGGGATACGGAAGAATTCGACGGTGCGCGCCAGGGCAAAGGAGTTTGGCGGGATGATGCAGACGTCGCTCTTGACGTCGACGAAGCTTTTTTCGTCGAAGTTTTTCGGATCGACGGTTGCCGAGTTGATGTTGGTGAACACCTTGAACTCATCGGCGCAGCGTACGTCGTAGCCGTAGCTGGAAACCCCGAACGAGATCAGCCGCTCAGCGCCTTCGCCACGCATCTGGCGCTCCACGAAGGGCTCGATCATGCCGTGCTCTTGCGCCATGCGGCGAATCCACTTGTCCGATTTGATGCTCATGGCGGGTGTCCTGAATAGCGAGGTGAAAAAATTCTGTTGGGCATCTTACCGGGGCTGGCCCCGTGGTTCAAAGGGGCGGCTGTTTTTCTTGGCGCCGCGCAGCCCCTGCTGGGCGGGGCGCACCTTCAATCGTGGGGTGTTGGTGCGGTATCAGGGTGCCGCCAGTCACGAAAATAGAGAAACCTTCGGAAATACCATTGGCACGTTCCGGAAAAAGGGTTAAGGTGGCGCCACTGTGCTGCTTGTGTCACTGAGAATCTCTACACGATATGTTGAATTTCGATCCAACCATCTCCAAGAATTTTTCCTGCTCTTTGCACTCAGTCTCGGCCAGGGCTTTTCCTGAGTCGCAGTTAACTTTGTCCAAGGAGATACACCATGTCTAATCGCCAAACTGGTACCGTTAAGTGGTTCAACGATGAAAAAGGCTTCGGCTTCATCACTCCACAATCCGGTGACGACCTGTTCGTTCACTTCAAAGCTATCCAATCCGACGGCTTCAAAAGCCTGAAAGAAGGCCAACAGGTTTCTTTCATCGCTACCCGCGGTCAGAAAGGCATGCAAGCTGAAGAAGTTCAAGTTATCTAACTTGTACTGATTTAGTCGAAAAGCCCCGCCCTCAAAAGCGGGGCTTTTTTGTGCCCGCTCGTTCCTACGCTCTGCGTGGGAATGCCTCTTGTGACGCTCTGCGTCACGCCTTGGGACGCGGAGCGTCCTGGGCTGCGTTCCCACACAGAGCGTGGGAACGAGCAATCAAACGATGTAATTCCATGCACAAAAAAATGTGGGAGCCCACCTATGTGGGAGCCGGGCTTGCCCGCGATAGCATCACCTCGATCTATCAGTTGCACCGAGGTGATGCTATCGCAGGCAAGCCAGCTCCCACACAAGCCCGCTCCCACATTTCATCCTGCGTCGCTTATTGAAACAACGACTCACTCGACAAGCCATTCTTCTCGAGGATCTCGCGCAAGCGCTTAAGGCCCTCGACCTGGATCTGCCGCACCCGCTCACGGGTCAAGCCAATCTCCAGGCCAACATCTTCCAGGGTGCTGCTTTCGTGGCCGCGCAGCCCGAAGCGGCGAATCACCACCTCACGCTGTTTGTCCGTCAGCTCCGAAAGCCACTGGTCGATGCTTTGCGACAGATCGTCGTCCTGCAGCAACTCACATGGGTCCGTAGGACGATCATCGGTCAGGGTGTCCAGCAGGGTTTTATCCGAATCCGGACCCAGCGAGACATCGACGGAAGACACTCGCTCATTGAGACCGAGCATGCGCTTGACCTCTCCCACCGGTTTTTCCAGCAGGTTGGCGATTTCTTCAGGCGAAGGTTCATGATCGAGTTTCTGTGTCAGCTCACGCGCCGCCCGCAGGTAGACGTTGAGCTCCTTGACCACATGGATCGGCAAACGGATCGTACGGGTCTGATTCATGATCGCCCGTTCGATGGTCTGACGAATCCACCAGGTGGCGTAGGTCGAAAAGCGGAAGCCCCGCTCAGGGTCGAACTTTTCCACCGCCCGGATCAGGCCGAGATTGCCTTCCTCGATCAAGTCCAACAGGGACAGCCCACGATTGACGTAGCGTCGGGCGATTTTCACCACCAGTCGCAGGTTGCTCTCAATCATGCGCTTGCGCCCAGCCGGATCGCCCTTTTGCGACAAGCGCGCAAAATGGACTTCTTCTTCGGGAGTGAGCAGAGGGGAAAAGCCGATTTCATTGAGGTACAACTGAGTCGCGTCGAGCGCCCGTGTGTAATCAATGTACTTGTGTTGCTTTAACGCGGTGGAGTTCTTGGATTTGGTGCGAACTGAAGGTACAGCAGGTCCCTCATTCGACATCGATTCCGTATCGATGACAGTCTCCATAAGGAGAACCTCATCGTCGATGTCAAACTCCGGCGCTTCTTTACTGAGAGCCATTGTTATAGTCCTTTGGTGAGTTCGACCTCAAGCTCAAGCGACGCCTTTATCCTTGGCAACGCTGGAGCCTGTTCCTACTACGTGAGGAACAGGCTGTGCAACACATCAACGACGGGGAAGGAATTGCAGCGGATCAACAGGCTTCCCTTGGCGGCGAATCTCAAAGTGCAGTTTCACCCGGTCTGTACCAGTTGACCCCATCTCGGCAATTGTCTGTCCGACTTTGACCTGCTGCCCCTCCCGAACCAACAGCCTGCGGTTGTGACCGTAGGCACTGACGTAGGTATCGCTGTGTTTGATGATGACCAGCTCGCCGTAGCCCCGTAAACCACTCCCGGCGTACACCACTGTCCCATCAGACGCAGCTAAAACAGGCTGTCCCAAATCCCCGGCGATATCAATGCCTTTATTCAAACTACCGTTTGAAGAGAATTTTCCAATAAGGATGCCATTTGAGGGCCATCCCCAGCCGGTCGGTGCGGGCCCCGCCGGCGGCATCGGCGCAGGTGCTGGCTTGCTCGCAACGCTAGGCGCGGCGGTACCTGCAGGCCGGGTGATGATGGTGGTCTTGCTCGAAGACGACGGCGAAGAAGCCGTGTTTGTGACTACCGCGGTCGGTGTTGAACCGGTTCGTCCATCGAAACGAATGGTCTGACCTGGATGTATCGTGTATGGCACAGGGATGTTGTTACGGGCGGCGAGCGCCTTGTAATCCCAGCCATAACGAAAGGCGATCGAGAACATCGTATCGCCCTTGCGCACGACGTATTGGCCTGTGGTAACGGTAGGTTTCTGCGGTACCGCGTTATTGCGGTCGACCACCCGCGCACCACCGGATGGCGTGCTTGAACAAGCCGCCAGCAAGGAACTCAAGACAAGGCCAATCACCAGTCGCTGAAAGCTTGTTTGACTCATACGCTGTGCAATGACCGTGAGACTCACCCGCCGCTCCCTTTGTGGTGGCTGACTATGAACGCCTGTATCAGGCTTGAAATATGACGCAAGTATAACTGGCCGTTGGGTTTTTACTGGAAACACGACTCTAAAGAAAATTTCATCATGTTTAACTCCGACGGCTGATGATGTGGACTCAACAGACCCCGCTGTAAGACACATACCCGGCAATAGAATTCAGTACGCAGGAATAATTGATCAGGCCAGCGGACCGTTGAGCAGCGGGACAAAACGCACGGCGCCGAGCACATGCCGGGAAAAGCCCTCTTCCTCGCGAATGATCAACATTAATTGTTGCACTTCGCCGGCGCCCACCGGAATCACCAGGCGCCCGCCGGGAGCCAGTTGATCGAGCAAGGCCTGGGGTACGTCGGTCGCCACCGCGGTGACGATAATGCCGTTGTATGGCGCCAGTGCCGGCCAGCCTTCCCAGCCATCACCCCAACGGAACACCACGTTGCGCAGGTTCAACTCCACCAGGCGTTCCTTGGCCCGGTCTTGCAACACCTTGATGCGCTCCACGGAAAACACACGCTCCACCAGCTGCGACAACACGGCCGTCTGGTAGCCGGAGCCGGTGCCGATTTCCAGCACCTTGTCCAGCGGGCCCGCCGCCAGCAGCAACTCACTCATCCGCGCCACCATATAGGGCTGGGAGATGGTCTGGTTGTGGCCGATGGGCAAGGCTGTGTCTTCATAGGCGCGGTGCGCCAGGGCTTCATCGACAAACAGATGCCGCGGGGTACGCCGGATGACTTCCAGCACCTGGGCATTGGACAGCCCTTCTTCATACAGGCGCTGGATCAATCGCTCGCGGGTGCGCTGGGAGGTCATCCCGATGCCCCGGCGCAGCAGGTCGTCTTGTTCACGAGCCATCAGCGCAGCCCCTCCAGCCAGCCATCGAGGCTACTGAAGGCATCACTGAAGGTGCGATCGAGTTGCAACGGGGTAATCGAGACATAACCTTGCATCACCGCATGAAAGTCAGTGCCCTCGCCACCGTCCTCGGCATCGCCGGCAGCGGCAATCCAGTACCCTTCCCTGCCACGCGGGTCGACCACCTTCAGCGGCGCTGCCGCACGGGCACGGTGGCCGAGGCGGGTCAGCTGGATACCGCGAATGTGGTCCAGGGGCAGATTGGGAATGTTGACGTTAAGCACCGTGCGCGGCGGCAGGACCAGGGTGTCATGGGCCTCCACCAGCTTGCGGGCGAAATACGCCGCAGTCGCCAGGTTGTCCAGTTGACGGGACGCAAACGAAAAAGCGAACGAGGTCCGACCGAGGAAGCGCCCTTCAAGGGCTGCCGCCACCGTACCGGAATACAGCACGTCGTCACCCAGGTTGGCGCCCAGGTTGATCCCGGAAACCACCAGGTCCGGCTCGCGGTCCAGCAGGCTGTTGATCGCCAGGTGCACGCAGTCGGTCGGCGTGCCATTCACGCTGATAAAGCCGTTGGGCAACGTCTGTGTATGCAACGGACGGTCGAGCGTCAGCGAGCTGCTGGCGCCGCTTTTGTCCTGGTCCGGGGCAACCACCACGCACTCGGCGTAATCCGCCAGCGCAGCATGAAGCGCGGCAAGGCCGGGTGCAGTGACCCCGTCGTCGTTAGATATCAGAATACGCATGGGCTGTCCGTCTGCCCCACCGGCACCAGATCTACAAGCTCGCGCACCAAGACAGTGGCGAAGCATCCAGCCGGCAGGACGAATTCCAATTGCAGAATGTCAGGTTCGGGATAATGCCACGTCAACCCGCCAATGGGCAGTCGAAGAATGCGACGTTCCTGGCTCATGCCGGCATTCACCAGCCAATCCCGCAGTTCGGCTTCACCGTCGGCAATCGCCTGTTCCAGCGCGAAGGTTGCTCCCGCCGCCGGCGAATCACCTTCGCCCCACTGCGGGCCGGTGGGATGCAGGTCGAGGATTGCCAGGCGCGGGTCGCTGCATTCAGCCTCCCCCGCCGGGAAAAAGCTGCGGCTGTCGGTAAACGCCAGCAAGTCACCGACCTGGGCGCGCTGCCAGGAACCGTCGGCCACCCGCGCCGCCAGCACTTTATTGAACAGGAAGCTGCGGGCCGTCGAGAGCAGGCGCGAACGCACATTGCGCTGCTCCGGCAAGGCCTTGCGCGCGGCCCAGTCACGGGCATCGACGACGTTGCCGCCGTTATGGCCGAAACGCTGGGCGCCGAAATAGTTGGGAATGCCTTGCCGGGCGATCAGTTGCAGGCGGGCGTCGATGGCCGCCGCATCCCCGGCAAACTGGGTCAGGCGCAAGGTAAAGCCGTTGGCCGAATGCGCGCCGCGCTGCAGCTTGCGCTTGTGACGGCCGGTCTTGAGGATCTTCAGGGTGTCGTTTTCAGCCGCGCTCAGGTCCGGGTCCGCCTTGCCCGGCAACTGCACGCTGAACCACTGGCGGGTCAGCGCCTGGCGGTCCTTGAGCCCGGCGTAGCTGACGGTACGCAACGGCACGCCCGCCGCCTTGGCAATCCGCCGCGCCGCCTCTTCGGTATTCAGGCCGCGCTTTTCCACCCACAACCACAGGTGTTCACCCTCGCCGGTCAGCGGGATATCCAGCACTTCATCCACCTGGAAGTCTTCAGCGGTGGCCTTTAGAACAGCGCTGCCCAAGGCCTCGCCATAGGCACGCGGGCCCAGCAGTTGCAGATCATTCATGCGCGCAGCAACAAGGCAACGGAGTGCACGGCAATGCCCTCTTCGCGACCGGTAAACCCGAGCTTTTCGGTGGTGGTGGCTTTTACGTTCACTTGATCCAACTCAACTTGAAGATCCGCGGCAATCAGCGCGCGCATCGTTTCGATATGCGGGGCCATCTTGGGCGCCTGGGCGACGATGGTGTTGTCGACGTTGCCGACCTTCCAGCCCTTGGCATGGATCAAGCCGACCACGTGACGCAACAGCACACGGCTGTCCGCGCCCTTGAAGGTCGGGTCGGTGTCCGGAAAGTGCTTGCCGATGTCGCCCAACGCAGCTGCGCCGAGCAAGGCATCGCTCAAGGCATGCAGCACCACGTCGCCGTCGGAATGAGCCAGCAACCCGTGGTGGTGCGCGATCCGCACGCCGCCCAGGGTGATGAAATCGCCTTCGGCGAAACGGTGCACATCATAGCCGTGGCCAATACGCATAAAAAAACGCCCCGATTTAATTCAGGGCGTGATTCTACCTACTTTTGCCTCACATTAACCGAGCAAAGCGCGCGCGTGATGGCGTAAATGGTCTTCGATGAAGCTGGCGATAAAGAAGTAGCTGTGGTCATAGCCCGATTGCAGGCGCAGCTCCAGCGGATGGTTCGCCGCCCTGGCCGCCTGTTGCAACGCTTCAGGCTTGAGCTGCACCGCGAGGAAATCGTCGCGGTCGCCCTGGTCCACCAGCAATGGCAGCTTTTCCGAGGCTTCGCTGATCAACACGCAGGCATCCCATTCGCGCCATTTCGAGCGCTCTTCGCCGAGGTAGCGGGAGAATGCCTTCTGGCCCCACGGGCAATCCATCGGGTTGTTGATCGGCGAGAACGCCGACACCGACTGATAACGCCCCGGGTTGCGCAAGGCACACACCAGCGCACCATGGCCGCCCATGGAGTGGCCGCTGATCCCGCGTTTGGCCGACGCCGGGAAATGCGCCTCGACCAATGCCGGCAACTCCTGCACCACGTAGTCATGCATCCGATAGTGCTGGGCCCAGGGCTCCTGGGTGGCGTTCAGGTAGAAACCGGCGCCCAGGCCAAAGTCCCAGGCGTTGTCCGGATCACCCGGCACACCGGGGCCGCGCGGGCTGGTGTCCGGCGCAACAATGATCAACCCCAGCTCGGCTGCCATGCGTTGCGCGCCGGCCTTCTGCATGAAGTTCTCATCGGTGCAGGTCAGCCCCGACAGCCAGTACAGCACCGGCAATTTGCCGCCCTGCTCCGCTTGCGGCGGCAGGTACACGGCGAAGGTCATGTCGCAACCCAGCACGTCGGAATGATGCTTGTAGCGTTTATGCCAGCCGCCGAAGCTTTTCTGGCACGACAGGTTTTCCAGACTCATGGCCGACCTCAGAAGTGAATGACGGTGCGGATGCTCTTGCCTTCATGCATCAGGTCAAACGCCTTGTTGATATCTTCCAGGCCCATGGTGTGGGTGATGAACGTATCCAGCGGGATTTCACCGGCCTGGGCCATTTCCACATAGCTTGGCAACTCGCTGCGACCGCGCACGCCGCCGAACGCCGAACCGCGCCAGACGCGGCCGGTGACCAGTTGGAACGGACGGGTAGCAATTTCCTGGCCGGCGCCGGCCACGCCGATGATCACCGACTCGCCCCAACCTTTGTGGCAGCACTCAAGGGCCGCACGCATCAGTTGGACATTGCCGATGCACTCGAAGGAAAAGTCGACGCCGCCGTCGGTCAAATCGACGATCACGTCCTGGATCGGGCGGTCGTAGTCTTTCGGGTTGATGCAGTCGGTGGCACCCAGCTGCCTGGCGATTTCAAACTTGGCCGGGTTGATGTCGATGGCAATGATGCGGCCGGCCTTGGCTTTCACCGCACCGATCACCGCCGACAGGCCGATGCCGCCCAGGCCGAAGATGGCCACGGTGTCGCCTGGCTTGACCTTGGCGGTGTTGATCACTGCACCGATACCGGTGGTGACGCCACAGCCCAGCAGGCAGACTTTTTCCAGCGGCGCTTCTTTGGGAATCTTCGCTACGGAGATTTCCGGCAGCACGGTGTATTCGGAGAAGGTCGAAGTGCCCATGTAGTGGAAAATCGGCTGGCCCTTGTAGGAAAAGCGCGAAGTACCGTCGGGCATCAGGCCTTTGCCCTGGGTGGCGCGAATCGCCTGGCAGAGGTTGGTCTTGCCCGACAGGCAGAATTTGCACTTGCCGCATTCCGGGGTGTACAGAGGGATCACGTGGTCGCCCACCGCCACCGAGGTCACGCCTTCGCCGATGGCTTCAACCACGGCGCCGCCTTCGTGGCCGAGGATCGACGGGAAAATGCCTTCCGGGTCCGCGCCCGACAGGGTGTAGGCATCGGTATGGCACACACCGGACGCCACCACCCGCAACAGCACCTCGCCCGCCTTGGGCATGGCCACATCCACTTCAACGATCTCGAGGGGTTTCTTGGCTTCGAAGGCTACGGCCGCGCGGGACTTGATCATCCGGTTTCTCCATCGGGTTAAAAACGTATGGCCGGCAGTGTAAAACATGCTCATCTGATTAATAATCCAGACAAAAGCAAAACATTATTGCCGTACAGGGACAATCAACATGCTGGAAAACCGCTGGGAGGGCATCGACGAGTTCGTCGCCGTGGCCGAATGCAGCCAATTCACCGCGGCCGCCGAGCGCCTGGGCGTGTCGTCGTCCCATATCAGCCGCCAGGTCGCGCGACTGGAAGAGCGCCTGCAAACACGCTTGCTGTATCGCAGCACGCGCAAGGTGACACTGACCGAAGCCGGCCAGACCTTCCTGCAACATTGCCAGCGATTGCAGGACGGTCGCGAAGAAGCCTTGCGCGCCGTGGGCGACCTGGCCAGCGAGCCCAAGGGAATGTTGCGCATGACCTGCGCAGTGGCTTACGGCGAGCGTTTTATCGTGCCGCTGGTGACGCGGTTCATGGCGCTTTATCCGCAATTGCGCGTGGACGTGGAATTGACCAACCGCCAGCTGGACCTGGTGCACGAAGGCCTGGACCTGGCGATTCGCCTCGGGCGCCTGGCGGATTCGCGCATGGTTGCCAGCCGCCTCGCGCCGCGGCGTATGTACCTGTGCGCGTCACCGTCCTACCTGGCCAGGTACGGGCGGCCACATAGCTTGTCGGAGTTAAGCCGGCATAACTGCCTGATCGGCAGCTCGGATATTTGGCAACTGGCCCAGGACGGGCGCGAATTTTCCCAGCGGGTACAGGGAAACTGGCGCTGCAACAGCGGGCAAGCGGTGCTGGATGCGGCCCTGCAAGGTGTCGGTCTTTGCCAATTGCCGGACTATTACGTGCTGGAGCATTTGCACAGCGGCGCACTGGTGTCGTTACTCGAAGCCCATCAACCGCCCAACACCGCGGTTTGGGCGCTGTACCCGCAACAACGCCACCTTTCGCCCAAGGTGCGAAAACTGGTGGACTTTCTCAAGGAGGGCCTGGGCAACCATCCCGTCTACCTGCGATAGACAGCTACCGCCCATGCAGCGCCTGAGTGCCGGTAAATAGCCTTTTTTACTGCGTAACCAGGCACCCCCATGATAACCAACGGCCCGCAACTCCAGCGCATCAGTCATTTCGTTCGCAAGGTCCTGGCGGATTTCCCCGTACCTTCGCAAATCGCCGCCCAGTTGATCCGCGAGCGGGTACAGCCCCTCAGCCAGGTCGAGTTCGACCCGGACACCACCCTCCTCGCCACCCTCGAATACAACACCGACAATCCCAATGCGGCCTTCACCGCCGTGGTGATCCAGTCGATGTCGCTGACCGAGGCCATGGTCTGCAATGCGCCCCAGCCCCCGGGCGGCATGCTCAATACCACCGGGTTTTCCACCACTGCACCTTATTTCAATATTGTCAGCGAGCTGCCGCGCTTGATGGATAACCGGATTCCGGCAATGTTCAACGAAGAGTTCATCGTCTCGGGCTGGATCCCGCCAAGGCGTTATGAGGCGCTGTATCTGCAAAGCCAGCCCCAGGTTTACGACCCGAGCACGCAGCTGCAGATTTCACCAAAAACCTTCAGGCACATCGTTAACTCAAGCCATTTCGAACAAACCTACGACGAGGCGATCGGCAAGTTCTGGAACAGCCACCGGGAAAACTACAACACCCTGATGCGCATCGCGTTCACCAAAGCCTATCTGGAACAGTTCCATGAGTTCACCCTGACCGTGGCAGAGAGACAGCTGGCGGCACGGGCGGCGGGAATCGGCATCGACAAGAACCACGACAACCTCACCCTGGAGGATTTCCAGGAGCCCTATCGCCTCGACCCAAACCTGTCCCTGCGGCTATTGCGCGTTCACAACAGCGAATCCACCGACATCCTGACCATCACCGATAACCAAAGCCAGGTGACCCTGCTCTATATCCCGGGCAACTCCTCGCCCTTCCATGGGTTCAATAACCCGGCAGACATGCGCAGTTGGCTGGTGAAAACGGCAAGGGACGCCACTCAACGCAAGGCGCTGACCCAACACTTCGACGAGGACGCCATCGACTCCGGCCTGATCTACAGCGGCGTGGAGGAGGCACTGGTGGGGATGGCGGTGTTTCCGAAGCCGGCAACCTCCCCGGGTTTGTTCAACAGCCTGCGGGCCGATAACTACTGGGATCCCGAGCAGTACATCAATAACCCGATGTATCCGGCACTGGGCAGTAACCCGTTTGAGTTCATCGCCCGGCAGATCAGGGTACGCCTTGCAAAAGTAGCGGCGCGAAGCTTTATTTCGCCCCTGGATACGCTCAAGGCCGACACCCTGGATGCCCTGGAAAAAGCCTGCATTCTGGCGGTTCCCGTGGCACTGGCCATGGGCAACGCGCTACTGGCGGAATTTTGCTTCCTGACCTCCGGCGCGACTGAAATGGTGGTGGGTGCCGACGACCTGCTGCGCGGCAAACCCCACGCGAAGGAGCGCATTGTATTCGGCGCCCTTAACGCGCTGCCGGTGGTCGCCCATGGCGTGTCCAAGGGGCTCAAGGGCCTCGAAAGCCTGCGCCCCACCCTGGGCCCGGCAGTACGCCAGGATGCGGGCCGGATCAGCGTCAGCGCCATCAACGAAACCTCCATGGCGGCCAACACCGAGACGCGCACCCTGAGCCCACGGATGACTCCCGGCGGCCTGCAGACCATCCGGATTCACGGCGACCTGTACCTGACCTACAAGACCCCCAATGAATCAGGCTTCTTCGAACTGTTCGTAATGGCTCCCAACGCGCCAAACACGCTGCAATCCACCGGCCTGTATGCCATCCAGAGCGCCGACCTGAAATGGCGCACGGCCGGGCTGGCCGGCGGAGGCGCATTTCGCAATGCCTGGCAAAGGGTCTACACGCTGTTCGGCGGCCCGCAACACTCGACGTTCTACAGTGCCTACGAGATGCCACCCCCCGCACGCGAGACCGTTTCGGAGATGCTCACCGACACCAGTTCGTTTTCGGAAAACCTTGAACCCGTGGGCAGCGGTGCCCAGCCGGTGAAAGACACCCGCAAGTTGTTTTTCGAGAAAAGAACCAAGCTGTCTGAAGATGCCACGATATTCTTTGCCAACTTGTCGTTTTCACCGATGCGGCCGGTGCTTCCAAGGCTCAGCCTGAATGAATCGCAGCCGACCATCATTCAAAAACTGCTGCACGCCAGCGACGGCCTGGTGATCGGCGAAAGCCATGGAGCCCTGTCGAGCAAGGCGTTCCTGATCAACAACATGCCGCTGTTGGCCAGCGAGGGGGTCAAACGCCTCTATTTCGAGCATCTGCTGACGGATGTACACATGCCCTTGCTCAAGGCGTTCTACCGTACCCGAAGCGCGGTGATGCCCGAGGAACTCAAGGGCTTCCTCAACAACATCTACCCGCCGTTGCGCGACCGGCACTACTCGTTCGTCAACATCGTCACCGCAGCCCGTGACGCCGGGATCAAAATCCAGCCGATCGACTGCACTGTCAGCTACATGCTGCGCGACCTGCCCGACACCGCCGACAACTTGCGCCAGCGCATGATGAACTTCTACGCCACCGAGGTGATTCAATGGATCCAGACCACCAAGCCGCGCCCGGGCAAATGGGTCGCACTGGTGGGCGACAGCCATACCAATACCTACAAAGGGATTCCGGGGATCGCCGAACTCACCGGCAGCATCGGCCTGCGGATCGAGGATGCAGCGGCTGGCGGGCACCTCGGCGTCGAAGTGGACACGGGACGCACCGCCAGCCTGGGCATCGGCAAGGGTGAGGGAACGGTCAAGGCCAACCTGGTCCTGCGGGTGGACCGCGCCAGCTTGCAACGCCCGGCGCAACCGGCGCCCGCCCCCTCCCAGCCCCAGGCCAGGACGCCACAGACGCTGCTGACCAAGCCAGGCCAGTTCATGCTGACCCCGGCCACCGTCACGACACCGGCACACCTTCACTACCGTTCACGGCGAGGCGACGTACGCCATTTCAGGATCGATCAACAGGGCGGCCGATACGCCATCAGCGCGCCCGGTTGGGCCGTGGACGGCAAACCGTTCGACAGCATTCAGGCACTGGTGGATGAGTTCAAGACCCCGGCCGGGGTTGAACAGATGACGGTGTGACCGTCAGGAAGACTGGAAAGTCCGACGCTGGCGCAGCCATTCAAGGTCTTCCGGGCGCGTGACCTTGAGGTTGTCGGAACGGCCTTCGATCAGGCGAGGCGCATGCCCGGCCCATTCCATGGCCGAGGCTTCGTCGGTGATGACCACGTCCGAGACCAGGCTGTCGGCCAAGGCCCGGTGCAGCGCGCCAAGGTGGAACATCTGCGGGGTGTAGGCCTGCCAGATCGGCGTGCGATCAACCGTTTCCAACACGCGCCCGTGCTTGTCGGCGCGCTTGAGGGTGTCCCGCGCCGGCACGGCCAGCAGCCCACCCACGCTGTCGTCGGCCAGTTCAAAGAGCAACTTGTCCAGGTCATCGCGGCTGAGGTTCGGCCGGGCGGCGTCATGCACCAGCACCCAATCGTCATCGCTCGCGCCCTGGCCGTGCAGGTAAAGCAAGGCATTGAGGACCGAACCCGAGCGCTCTTCGCCGCCGTCAACGCGCACAATGCGTGGGTCGGTGGCGCAAGCCAGGGTCGGCCAGTAAGGGTCATCCATCGCAACGCTGACCACCAGCCCCTTGAGGCCCGGATGATCGAGGAAACAGCCAAGGCTGTGTTCGAGAATAGTGCGCCCACCCAATTGCAAGTACTGCTTGGGACGGTCCGCGGCCATACGGGCACCCACGCCCGCGGCAGGAATCACGGCCCAGAAGGCCGGTGACGAAATGCTCATTGGGCCAACTGGTAGAGGGTTTCGCCCTCCTTGACCATGCCCAACTCATGGCGAGCCCGCTCTTCAACGGTCTCCATGCCTTTTTTCAATTCAAGTACTTCGGCATCGAGCACGCGATTGCGCTCCAGCAACACCTCGTTTTCGGCGTGCTGTGCGGCAATTTGCTGGGTCAGTTCGGTGACCTGCGCCAAGCTGCCATTCCCCACCCAAAGGCGGTACTGCAGGCCAGCCAGCAGCAAGAGCAAGACGAGGAACAACCAATTGGGACTGCGCATCGAATATCGGGTATCCAGTGAAAAAAGACAGCCATGCAAAACTTTTGCAGCAACTGATAGCACGAAGCCTGGAAAAACCAGGCTTGTGCTTGTTAGTCATGAGATTAGCGCCGAAATTCACGCTGCCGTGATTTTTCCGACGTAATCCGCTGACCTTTTACCATTTAACAATCAGCCGCGAAACTCGCTGCGACCGTTGTACTTGGCTTTGCCGCCCAGTTGCTCTTCGATACGCAGCAATTGGTTGTACTTGGAAACGCGATCGGAACGGCACAGGGAACCGGTCTTGATCTGCCCAGCCGAAGTGCCCACGGCCAGGTCGGCAATGGTCGAATCTTCGGTTTCGCCGGAGCGGTGGGAGATCACGGCAGTGTAGCCCGCAGCCTTGGCCATCTGGATGGCTTCCAGGGTTTCGGTCAGGGTGCCGATCTGGTTGAACTTGATCAGGATCGAGTTGGCGATCTTCTTGTCGATGCCTTCTTTCAGGATCTTGGTGTTGGTCACGAACAGGTCGTCGCCCACCAGTTGGATCTTCTCGCCGATCTTGTCGGTCAACACTTTCCAGCCAGCCCAGTCGGACTCGTCCAGGCCGTCTTCGATCGAGATGATCGGGTAGCGCTCGGTCAGGCCCTTGAGGTAGTCAGCAAAACCTTCCGAGGTGAAGACGTGGCCTTCGCCGGACAGGTTGTACTTGCCGTCTTCGTAGAATTCGCTGGCCGCGCAGTCCAGGGCCAGGGTCACGTCGGTGCCCAGCTTGTAGCCAGCGTTGGCCACGGCTTCGGAGATCACTTTCAGTGCATCTTCGTTGGACGCCAGGTTCGGCGCGAAACCACCTTCGTCACCCACTGCAGTGCTCAGGCCACGGGCCTTCAGCACAGCCTTGAGGTGATGGAAAATCTCGGTGCCCATGCGCAGGCCTTCGGAGAAGGTCTTGGCGCCAACCGGCTGCACCATGAATTCCTGGATGTCGACGTTGTTATCAGCGTGCTCGCCACCGTTGATGATGTTCATCATCGGAACCGGCATCGAGTAGACACCCGGAGTGCCGTTCAGGTTGGCGATGTGGGCGTACAGCGGCAGGTCCTGGTCCTGTGCAGCGGCCTTGGCAGCGGCCAGGGACACGGCGAGGATGGCGTTGGCGCCCAGGCTGCCTTTGTTTTCGGTACCGTCGAGCTTGATCATCGCGTGATCGAGGGCTTTCTGGTCAAGTGGATCCTTGCCCAGCAGCAGGTCGCGGATCGGGCCATTGATGTTGGCCACCGCCTTGAGTACACCCTTGCCCAGGTAACGGCTCTTGTCGCCATCACGCAGTTCCAGTGCTTCGCGGGAACCTGTGGAAGCACCGGACGGCGCGCAGGCGCTGCCGATGATGCCGTTATCGAGAAGCACGTCGGCTTCGACGGTAGGGTTGCCACGGGAGTCGAGAACTTCACGACCTTTGATGTCGACGATTTTTGCCATTGTTGTAAACACTCCAAAGTTGACGAAAACGACGCAGCTGAAGGAAATCTTTTGACCGACCGCAAGGGTGGAACAACGGGCAGGCTTGCAGGCGACAAGGCTCAGGCCTGCGGGCCTGAGCGTAAAGCGAGGGAAAGTCTACCGGAGAAATGGCGCTTACGCGGTCTCTACCGTCGGAAAACTCTTGACCAGGTCGTCCAACTGCTTCAACTGGGCCAGGAATGGCTCCAGCTTGTCCAGGCGCAGGGCGCATGGGCCGTCGCACTTGGCGTTGTCCGGGTCCGGGTGGGCTTCCAGGAACAAACCTGCCAGGGACTGGCTGATGCCGGCCTTGGCCAGGTCCAGTACCTGGGCACGGCGCCCGCCAGCGGAATCGGCGCGACCACCGGGCATTTGCAGCGCGTGGGTCACGTCGAAGAACACTGGGTATTCGAACTGTTTCATGATGCCGAAACCGAGCATGTCCACCACGAGGTTGTTGTAGCCGAAACTCGAACCACGCTCGCAGAGGATCAACTGGTCGTTACCCGCTTCCACGCACTTGTTCAGGATATGTTTCATTTCCTGGGGTGCGAGGAACTGGGCTTTCTTGATATTGATCACAGCGCCGGTCTTGGCCATCGCGACCACGAGGTCGGTCTGGCGCGACAGGAAGGCCGGCAACTGGATGATGTCGCATACCTCGGCAACCACGGCTGCCTGCTCAGGCTCGTGGACGTCGGTGATGATCGGCACGCCGAAGGCTTGCTTGATGTCCTGGAAGATCCGCATGCCTTCTTCAAGGCCCGGGCCGCGGTAGGAAGTCACGGACGAACGGTTGGCCTTGTCGAAGCTGGCCTTGAACACGTAGGGGATACCGAGTTTCTCGGTCACCTTCACGTACTCTTCACAGACCTGCATCGCCATGTCGCGGCTTTCCAGCACGTTCATGCCGCCGAACAGCACCATGGGCTTGTCGTTGGCAATCTCGATGTCGCCTACGCGAATGATCTTCTGGGCCATCAGGTTTACGCCTTCTTCTGATGTTGCGTCAGTGCTGCTTTAACGAAGCCGCTGAACAACGGGTGACCGTCGCGCGGGGTCGAGGTGAACTCCGGGTGGAACTGGCAAGCCACGAACCATGGATGATCCGGTGCTTCAACCACTTCAACCAGCGCGCCATCACCGGAACGACCGGAGATTTTCAGGCCGGCTTCCATGATTTTCGGCAGCAGGTTGTTGTTCACTTCGTAGCGGTGACGGTGACGCTCGACAATCACGTCCTTGCCGTAGCAATCGTGAACCAGGGACCCCGGCTCCAGCAGGCAATCCTGCGCGCCGAGGCGCATGGTGCCGCCCAGGTCGGAGGCTTCGGTACGGGTTTCGACGGCGCCGGTGGCATCTTCCCACTCGGTGATCAGGCCCACGACCGGGTGACCACTGGTGCGATCGAATTCGGTGGAGTTGGCGTCTTTCCAGCCCATTACGTTACGGGCGAACTCGATGACCGCCACTTGCATGCCCAGGCAGATACCCAGGTACGGCACCTTGTTCTCACGAGCGTACTGGACGGCAGTGATCTTGCCTTCCACGCCACGCAGACCGAAGCCGCCCGGAACCAGGATGGCATCAACGCCTTCCAGCAGCGCGGTGCCCTGGTTCTCGATGTCTTCGGAGTCGATGTAGCGCAGGTTGACCTTGGTACGGTTGCTGATGCCCGCGTGGCTCATCGCTTCGATCAGCGACTTGTAGGCATCCAGCAGCTCCATGTACTTGCCGACCATGGCGATGGTGACTTCATGCTCAGGGTTGAGCTTGGCGTCGACCACGGCTTCCCACTCGGACAGATCGGCGCCGCCACATTGCAGGCCGAAGCGCTCGACGACAAAATCATCCAGGCCCTGGGAATGCAGGATGCCCGGGATCTTGTAGATGGTGTCGGCGTCTTCCAGGGCGATTACCGCACGTTCTTCAACGTTGGTGAACTGGGCGATCTTGCGACGGGACGCGATGTCGATCGCGTGGTCGGAGCGGCACACCAGCACGTCCGGCTGCAGGCCGATGGAACGCAGTTCCTTGACCGAGTGCTGGGTAGGCTTGGTTTTGGTTTCGCCGGCGGTGGCGATGTACGGCACCAGCGTCAGGTGCATCAGCATCGCGCGCTTGGCGCCGACTTCGAAACGCAACTGGCGGATGGCTTCGAGGAACGGTTGGGATTCGATGTCACCCACGGTGCCACCGATCTCGACCATCGCCACGTCGGCATCGCCTGCACCCTTGATGATGCGGCGCTTGATTTCGTCGGTGATGTGCGGGATCACCTGGATGGTTGCACCCAGGTAGTCACCACGGCGCTCCTTGCGCAGCACGTGCTCGTAGACACGGCCGGTGGTGAAGTTGTTGTTCTGGGTCATGGTCGTGCGGATGAACCGCTCGTAGTGGCCCAGGTCCAGGTCGGTCTCGGCGCCGTCGTGGGTGACGAACACTTCACCGTGCTGGAACGGGCTCATGGTGCCCGGGTCAACGTTGATGTACGGGTCCAGCTTGAGCATGGTGACCTTAAGTCCCCGCGCCTCCAGGATGGCCGCCAATGAAGCGGAGGCAATGCCTTTCCCCAATGAAGAAACAACACCGCCCGTGACGAATATGTAGCGCGTCATGAAAAACCCTAGAAGTCTGCGTTAAAGCGGTCCGAGCCGCCGGGGAAAGCGAAGGAAGGCCGAAGCCCCCGATCACCTGCATTAATCACAGTGCACCTTTCAAAAAAACCGCCGCGTTGTGACAGACCAGCAATGAAACACCGGTACGTTGATCGCTACACATTTTTTGGAATCGCCCAGCAAAGACTGCTTGGTAATCGGCAACTGCTGCGATTCAGGCGAATCCACAGAAGTTGTATCAAGAAGGGAGCGTAGTCTACCGGAAAGGCTCTATCAGCTCAAACCTTGATCGCAGGTTGGTGGCATCCAATGTAATTGCCAGCCGGTACCGCCACCCGCCGCAAGCCCCGGCAGGTTGGCCACAGCCAGCAATTGCTGGCCCTGATACAGCAGCGGCAATCTGCCACGGATGAAGCCTGGTACCGCACTTTCGTTAAGCAAGCGCTTCAGGTCGCGCCGGCCCCGGCCTGGCAATTCCATGATTTCACCGCCCTGGCGATAACGGATGCTCAGGGGGCCTTCGGGTGCACTGCCGCTGAAGCGCACTTGGCCGTTACCGGGTAACTGTAGTGGGTTTTGCGGGTGCGGCCAGCTCACCGATGCGTCAGAAAATTCCGACCAACTGGCAGGTAACCACCAGATAAGTCCACCACAACGGTGCAATTGACCGTCGGCCAGGCGCCACAGTGGCTGTGCATCGTGTTTGGCGTCGCGCAAGGTCGCCCAGCCGGTCCAGTGGTCACTGTCGGGCAAGCGTGTCAGCGGTGTCAGCCAGTGCCTAAGTGCGTTGCGCTGGCGGGCCTCGGAGAGCGCGGCAAGCGGTTCAAGGGTCAGCGAAGGCAATGCCAGCCAGGGAAACACCGGGTGCTGGCTGGCGGCCAGCAGGTCCATCTGCGCCAGTTCGTCGAGCAAGCCCTGGGCTTCGCTCAAGTGTTCAGCGCTGCGGGCCATGGTGCTGACGGCCTGGGGCCAACGTTCGGTCAACTGCGGGAAAACATGGTGGCGCAGGTAATTGCGGGAGAAACGCGGATCAGCGTTCGACGGGTCTTCGATCCAGGTCAATTGATGTTCACGGGCGTAGGCTTCAAGCTCGGCGCGAGACACATCCAGCAAGGGTCGCACCAGATAGCCATCTGCCAAAGGGCGCTGCGCGGGCATTGCCGCCAGGCCACGCACGCCAGCCCCACGCAACAGCCGAAACAGTAAGGTTTCTGCCTGATCGTCACGGTGCTGGCCCGTGACCAGCAACTCCCCTGCCCCGGTGACCTCGGCAAACGCCTGATACCGCGCGTCACGGGCCGCGCGCTCCAGGCTTGCACCTTGTTGCACTTGCACGCGGATCACCCGCAAAGGCACGCACAAGGCGTCGCACACGGACTGGCAATGGGCCGGCCACGCATCCGCCGCAGCTTGCAGCCCATGATGAACATGAATAGCGCTGAGTGGCGGAAGCTTGTCGGTTTTGGCCAGAGTGGCCAGGAGGTGCAGCAGGACGGTGGAGTCGAGGCCGCCGGAGAAGGCGATATGCCAGGCCGGGGCGTTGCGCCAGGGGGCGAGGATTTGCAGGAGCTTGGCGGTTAAGGTGGGCTTCATAGCAAAGTACGCCATCAAACTGGAATGCGGTAACCAGCATACACAAGGCAAATGTGGGAGCGGGCTTGCTCGCGAATGCAGTGTGTCAGTCGCCAACTATATTGACTGAATCACCGCCTTCGCGAGCAAGCCCGCTCCCACACAAGCCAGCTCCCACATTTAGTAACGCGTCGGCTTAGAGACCGTAGCTCATCAGGCGCTCGTAACGACGGGCCAGCAGCGCCTCGTTGTCGAACTTCTTGAGCATCGCCAGTTGCGAGCTGAGTTCGGCACGAATGGTCGCGGCAGCGGCAGCCGGGTCACGGTGGGCGCCGCCCAATGGCTCGGCGATCACCTTGTCCACGATACCCAGGCCTTTCAGGCGATCGGCAGTGATGCCCATGGCTTCCGCGGCATCCGGCGCTTTCTCGGCGGTTTTCCACAGGATCGAGGCACAACCTTCCGGCGAGATCACCGCGTAGGTCGAATATTGCAGCATGTTCAGTTGGTCGCAGACGCCAATGGCCAATGCACCGCCGGAACCGCCTTCGCCGATCACGGTAGCGATGATCGGAGTCTTCAGGCGCGCCATCACCCGCAGGTTCCAGGCAATCGCTTCGCTCTGGTTGCGCTCTTCAGCGTCGATACCCGGGTAGGCGCCCGGGGTGTCGATGAAGGTCAGGATCGGCATCTTGAAGCGCTCGGCCATTTCCATCAGGCGGCAAGCCTTGCGGTAGCCTTCAGGGCGCGGCATGCCGAAGTTGCGGCGGACTTTCTCGCGCACTTCACGGCCTTTCTGGTGACCGATGACCATCACTGGCTGGTCGTCCAGGCGAGCGATACCGCCCACGATGGCGGCATCGTCGGAGAAGTGACGGTCGCCGTGCAGCTCATCGAACTCGGTAAAGATATGGTCGATGTAGTCCAGGGTGTACGGACGGCGCGGGTGGCGGGCCAGGCGCGCGATCTGCCAGCTGGTCAGCTTGCCGAAGATGTCTTCGGTAAGCGTGCTGCTCTTGTCTTGCAGGCGAGCGATTTCATCGCCGATATTCAGCGAATTGTCATTGCCGACCAGGCGCAGCTCTTCGATCTTGGCTTGCAGGTCAGCGATCGGCTGTTCGAAATCAAGAAAATTCGGGTTCATAAGCGTCCGTCTTGGGTCGACGGCCAAGGAGTGCCTGGCCAGCCGGTTGTCTATTCGCGCCCTACCTTAAGGGAGAGGCGCGGTTAGGTCGAGATTAAATGTTCGGTCGAGATCAGGCGATCTTCGTACTGCCTGACCGTCAACGGTATTGGAGGAAGACGTTGTCACGCCCGAACTGGTCACGCAATGCTTGAATCAAGCCATCGGCGGGGTCAATTCGCCACGTCTCGCCAAACTGCAACATCGCCTTGGCGTCGTTGCCGGTGTACTCCATGGTCACCGGGCAGGCGCCACGGTGGCGTTTAAGCAAGTCACCCAACCAGCGTAGCTGATCGCCTTTGAGCGCATCGGTCTTGACCTTCAGGCGCAGGCTTTCGGCCAGGTTGGTGCGGGCATCTTCCATGCTCATCACACGTTTGATCCGCAGGCGCAGGCCGCCGGAGAAGTCGTCGTTGCTGACCTCCCCTTCCACCACCACCATCGCGTCGGTCTGCAACAGCGACTGGGCGGAATGGAAGGCATCGGCAAACAGCGAGGCTTCGATCCGGCCCGAGCGGTCGTCGAGGGTGATGAAACCCATCTTGTCGCCCTTTTTATTCTTCATCACCCGCAGCGCGATGATCATGCCCGCGACGGTCTGGGTATCCCGCGCCGGCTTCAGGTCGATGATGCGCTGGCGGGCGAAACGCCGGATTTCACCTTCATATTCGTCAATCGGGTGACCGGTGAGGTACAGGCCCAGGGTGTCTTTCTCACCCTTGAGGCGTTCCTTGAGGGTCAGCTCCTTGGCCTTGCGATGGTTGGCGTAGACGTCGGCATCTTCTTCGACGAACAGCCCGCCAAACAGGTCGGCGTGGCCGCTGTCGTGGGTGCGTGCGGTCTGCTCGGCGGCCTTGATCGCTTCTTCCATGGCGGTCAGCAATACCGCGCGGTTGCGGTCGATATTGGCCTGGTACGCCTTCGGCTCGTCATGGAAGTACGGGCCCAGGCGATCCAGGGCGCCGCTGCGGATCAAGCCATCCAGAGTACGTTTGTTGATGCGCTTGAGGTCGACCCGGGCGCAGAAATCGAACAGGTCCTTGAACGGCCCGTCCTGACGCGCTTCGGTAATCGCCTCCACCGGGCCTTCGCCCACGCCCTTGATCGCGCCGAGGCCATAGATGATGCGGCCTTCGTCGTTCACCGTGAACTTGAACTCGGAAGTGTTCACGTCCGGCGCGTCGAGGCGCAGCTTCATGGTGCGCACTTCCTCGATCAAGGTTACGACCTTGTCGGTGTTGTGCATATCCGCAGACAGTACCGCCGCCATGAACGGCGCCGGGTAGTGAGCCTTCAGCCACGCAGTCTGGTAAGACACCAGGCCATAGGCGGCAGAGTGGGATTTGTTGAAGCCGTAACCGGCGAACTTTTCCACCAGGTCGAAGATGTTACCGGCCAGGTCGGCATCGATGTTGTTGGTGGCGCAACCTTCAATGAAGCCACCGCGCTGCTTGGCCATTTCCTCGGGCTTTTTCTTACCCATGGCTCGACGCAGCATGTCCGCGCCGCCGAGGGTGTAGCCGGCCATGACCTGGGCAATCTGCATCACCTGTTCTTGATACAGGATGATGCCGTAGGTCGGTGCCAGTACCGGCTTGAGGCCTTCGTACTGGTAGTCGGAGTGCGGGTAAGCCAGCTCGGCACGCCCGTGCTTACGGTTGATGAAGTCATCCACCATGCCTGACTGCAGCGGGCCCGGACGGAACAGGGCCACCAGTGCGATCAAGTCTTCCAGGCAGTCGGGCTTGAGCTTTTTGATCAGCTCTTTCATGCCGCGGGATTCAAGCTGGAACACGGCCGTGGTTTCGGCTTTTTGCAGCAGGCTGTAGGTCGGCTTGTCATCCAGCGGGATAAACGCGATATCCAGCGGTGGCTCATTGACCTTGGCGCGGTCGCGGTTGATGGTCTTCAGCGCCCAGTCGATGATCGTCAGGGTACGCAGGCCGAGGAAGTCGAACTTCACCAGGCCGGCCGCCTCCACGTCGTCCTTGTCGAACTGGGTTACCAGGCCGTCGCCTTCTTCGTCGCAATAGATCGGCGAAAAGTCGGTCAGCTTGGTAGGCGCGATTACTACACCACCGGCGTGTTTACCGACGTTACGCACCACGCCTTCGAGCTTGCGCGCCATGTCCCAGATTTCAGCCGCTTCTTCATCGACCTTGATGAAGTCCCGCAGGATTTCTTCCTGCTCGTAGGCTTTTTCCAGGGTCATGCCGACTTCAAACGGAATCATCTTCGACAGGCGGTCAGCCAGGCCGTAGGACTTGCCCTGTACCCGGGCCACGTCGCGAATTACCGCTTTCGCCGCCATGGAACCAAAGGTGATGATCTGGCTTACTGCGTTGCGCCCGTATTTCTCGGCCACGTACTCAATAACCCGGTCGCGACCATCCATGCAGAAGTCGACGTCGAAGTCGGGCATCGATACCCGTTCCGGGTTAAGGAAACGTTCGAACAGCAGGTCGTATTCCAGCGGGTCGAGGTCGGTGATCTTCTGCACATAGGCCACCAGCGACCCGGCACCCGATCCACGGCCAGGCCCCACCGGCACGCCGTTGCTTTTGGCCCACTGGATAAAGTCCATTACGATCAGGAAGTAACCGGGGAACCCCATCTGGATAATGATATCCAGCTCGAAATTCAGGCGGTCGACGTAGACCTGGCGCTTGGCTTCATAATCTTCAGTGGTGTCCTTGGGCAGCAGGACGCTCAGGCGTTCCTCCAAACCGTCGAACGAGACCTTGCGGAAATACTCGTCGATGGTCATGCCATCGGGAATCGGGAAGTTGGGCAGGAAGTGCTTGCCCAGCTTCACTTCAATATTGCAGCGCTTGGCAATTTCGACGGAGTTTTCCAGGGCCTCGGGCAGGTCACTGAACAGCTCGGCCATTTCATCGGCGCTTTTGAGGTACTGCTCTTCGCTGTAGTTTTTCGAGCGGCGCGGATCGTCCAGCGCCCGGCCTTCGCCGATGCATACGCGGGTTTCGTGGGCCTCGAAGTCTTCCTTCTTGATAAAGCGCACATCGTTGGTCGCCACCAGCGGCGCGCCAAGCTTTTCAGCCAGGGCCACAGCGGCGTGCAACTGCTCTTCATCGTTGGGGCGGTTGGTGCGCTGGATTTCCAGGTAGAAACGGTTGGGGAACACCTCCATCCACTCACGGGCGAGCACTTCAGCCTCATGAGGATTGCCGCCCAACAGCGCGATACCGATTTCACCCTCTTTGGCCGCCGAGAGCATGATCAGCCCTTCGCTGGCTTCGGCCACCCACTCGCGCTCGATGATGATCGAGCCATTGCGCTGGCCATCGATAAAGCCACGGGAAATCAGTTCGGTGAGGTTGCGATAACCCACGCCGTTCATCGCCAACAGGCTGATGCGGCTCAGTGGGTTATCCGGGTCCTTGTTCGACAGCCACAGGTCGGCACCGCAGATCGGCTTGATGCCGGCGCCCATGGCGGCCTTGTAGAACTTGACCAGGGAACACATGTTGTTCTGGTCGGTCACCGCCACGGCAGGCATGTTCATGCCCACCAGCGTTTTGACCAGGGGTTTGATCCGTACCAGGCCGTCGACCAGGGAGTATTCAGTGTGCAGGCGCAGGTGAACGAATGAAGCCGGCATAGTGATCCTGTACAAAACGTGGAGACAACAAGGCCCGGATTGTACCGGGCCTTGGCAAAAACATCAGCCTTGCTGCTAAACCTCGATCAGGCTTTCCCGAGCCTCGAAAGCCTGGCGAACCGGGGCAAACGAGCGGCGGTGGATCGGGGTCGGGCCCAGGCGAGCCAAAGCTTCCAGATGAACGGGCGTTGGATAGCCTTTGTGCCCGCCGATGCCGTAGCCGGGATAGATCAATTCGAAAGCCGCCATTTCACGGTCACGGCTGACCTTGGCCAGGATCGATGCAGCGGCAATCGCCGGCACTTTGCTATCACCCTTGACCACCGCTTCTGCGGGCATCGTCAGCTTCGGGCAGCGGTTGCCGTCGATCATCGCCATTTTTGGCGTGATATGCAGGCCTTCAATGGCGCGCTGCATGGCCAGCATGGTGGCGTGCAGGATGTTCAGTTCGTCGATTTCTTCGACCTCAGCCCGGGCGATGTGCCAGCTCAGGGCTTTCTCACAGATCTCGTCATAGAGCTTTTCACGACGGGCCTCGGTAAGTTTCTTGGAATCGTTCAGGCCGAGGATCGGGCGGTTCGGGTCGAGAATCACTGCGGCGGTGACGACTGCGCCGCACAGCGGGCCGCGACCGACTTCGTCAACACCGGCAACCAGGTCAAGGGCATCGGCGACCAGGCTGAAATCCAGGCCCATTTGCGTCTTCATAGGGCTTCCTGCTTATGACCGATCAACGTCAGCACGGCATCCGCCGCCTGGTTCGACGCATCACGGCGCAAGGTGCGGTGAATTTCGTCGAAACCACGGGTCTGCTCTTCGCCACCGTCGATCAACGGGAAAAGGGTTTGCGCCAGGGCTTCAGGCGTCGCATCGTCCTGCAACAACTCGGGCACCAACAGACGCTGGGCCAGCAAATTCGGCAGGGAGATGTAGGGGCTTTTGACCATACGCTTGAGAATCCAGTAGGTCAGCGGCGCCAGGCGATAGGCAACGACCATTGGGCGCTTGTAGAGCAAGGCCTCAAGGGTCGCGGTGCCGGAGGCGATCAGCACCGCATCGCACGCCGCCAGTGCCAGGTGCGAGCCCCCGTCGAGCAGGGTCAACGGCAAGTTGCGCCCTACAAGCAATTCTTCAATTTGTGCACGGCGCTGAGGACTGGCGCATGGCAATACGAAGCGCACACCCGGCTTCAGCGCCTGCAGGCGTTCGGCTGCATCAAAAAACAGCGCGCCGAGACGACCGACTTCGCCGCCACGGCTCCCCGGCATCAAGGCCACCAGCGGACCTTCGGGCAAACCCAGTTCGGCACGCGCGGCAGCACGGTCGGCCTGCAGAGGAATGGTATCGGCCAGGGTGTGCCCTACAAACCGCACCGGCACGCCCTTCTCTTCGTAGAACCTGGCCTCGAAGGGCAGCAGGGTCAGCATCAGGTCGCAGCCTTCGCGAATCTTGAGCACGCGCTTTTGCCGCCACGCCCACACGGACGGGCTGACGTAATGCACGGTCTTGATCCCGGCCTGACGCAATTTGAGTTCGATATTGAGGGTGAAGTCCGGCGCGTCGATTCCGATAAAGACGTCGGGCTTTTCTTCGATCAGGGTCTGGATCAGCTTTTTGCGACGGGCCAGCAGCTCGCGCAAACGGCCCAGCACCTCCACCAGCCCCATGACCGACAAGCGTTCCATAGGGAAGTAGGACGTCAGGCCTTCAGCCTGCATCAACGGACCGCCGACACCGATGAATTCAACCGCCGGATGCTGGAGCTTGAGGGCCCGCATCAGGCCTGCACCGAGAATATCGCCGGAAGCTTCTCCGGCCACCAACGCTATACGCAGCCTGGCCATGATCAGCGGGTGATGCCGCGAGTCGACGACTGGATAGAGTCACGGAATATCGCGACTTCCGGAAACAATGCGGCTGGCTCCGTCAGTTCGATCAAGGCCTGGTCGACCGTCAGCCCCTGGCGGTAAACCACCTTGTAGGCGCGGCGCAGGGCGTGGATCGCGTCTTCGCTGAAGCCCCGACGGCGCATGCCTTCGAAGTTCATGCTGCGGGCCTCGGCCGGGTTGCCGAACACGGTGACGAACGCCGGAACGTCCTTGCCGATGGCGGTACCCATGCCGGAAAAGCTGTGGGCGCCGATATGGCAGTACTGATGCACCAGGGTAAAGCCGGACAGGATCGCCCAATCGTCAACGTGCACATGGCCGGCCAACGCAGTGTTGTTGACCAGGATGCAATGGTTGCCGATTACGCTGTCATGACCGATATGCGCATAAGCCATCACCAGGTTGTGGTCACCCAGGGTGGTCTCGGCACGGTCCTGGACAGTACCGCGGTGAATGGTCACGCCTTCACGGATGATGTTGTGATCACCGATTACCAGACGTGTTTCTTCACCCTTGTACTTCATGTCCGGGGTGTCTTCGCCTATCGATGAGAACTGATAGATACGATTGTGTTTGCCAATCCTCGTCGGGCCTTTGAGGATCACATGCGGCCCGATGACTGTCCCCTCGCCGATTTCCACACCTGCGCCGACGATCGACCAAGGGCCGACCTCAACGTCGGCGGCCAGTACGGCCGTCGGATCGATGATTGCGCGAGGGTCAATCAAACTCATAGTTTGCGTTCCGCACAGATGATTTCAGCCGAGCACACCGGCTTGCCGTCGACCGAGGCCTGGCATTCGAACTTCCAGATCTGGCGCTTGCAGCTGATGAACTTGGCTTCAAGGATCAACTGGTCACCCGGAGTTACCGGGTTGCGGAAGCGCAGTTTGTCAGAGCCCACGAAATAGTAGAGCGTGCCATCGGCAGGCTTCAGGTCGAGCATTTTGAAACCAAGGATACCGGCAGCCTGGGCCATCGCTTCGATGATCAATACGCCTGGCATGATGGGATGCGCAGGGAAGTGACCGTTGAAGAACGGTTCGTTGATGCTGACATTCTTGTAGGCACGAATGCGCTTTTCCTCAACATTGAGGTCCGTGACCCGGTCCACCAGCAGGAACGGGTAACGGTGAGGCAGGTATTCGCGAATCTCGTTGATGTCCATCATTTCGGGGGGAAGCCTGTAATAAAGATTGGGAGCGTGCGGACTAAGGCACGCCCCTCTAGCAAATCAAGGAGGCAGTCTAGCGGCTGTGCACACTTGATATGGAAATGGTATCAGCCATCTGATGAAGCATTACCGTCAGGGGTCACGTCCCCAACACGCTTTTCCAGATGTTTCAGGCGCCGAGCGATATCGTCGAGCTGCCTCAGACGCGCCGCGCTCTTGCGCCATTCGGCCGCAGGCTGCATGGCCGTACCGGATGAGTAGGACCCAGGCTCGGTAATCGAATGGGTCACCATGGTCATGCCGGTGATGAATACGTTGTCGCACACTTCGATATGGCCCACCAGGCCAACACCCCCGGCGAGCATGCAATGCTTGCCGATCCTGGTGCTGCCGGAGATCCCCACGCAGGCGGCCATGGCGGTGTGATCGCCAATCTGCACGTTGTGGGCGATCTGAATCTGGTTATCCAGTTTCACGCCGTTACCAATGACGGTATCGGCCAGGGCCCCGCGGTCAACGGCAGTGTTGACGCCAATTTCAACGTCATCGCCAATCAACACGCCGCCCACTTGGGCAATCTTGTGCCAGACACCCTTCGAGTTGGCGAAGCCGAAGCCCTCGCCGCCAATCACGGCACCGGACTGAATCACCACACGCTCACCGATACGCACATCGTGGTACAGGGTCACACGCGGAGCCAGCCAGCCACCGGCACCAATCTCGCTGCGCGCGCCGATAAAACACTGGGCACCCAGCGTTACACCCGCCCCGATGCGTGCACCGCTTTCAATCACCACAAAAGCACCGATGCTCGCGGCAGGGTCAACCTGAGCGTCATCGGCGATCACCGCCGTCGGATGGATACCGGCGGGGGCCTTGGGTTTCGGATCGAACAGGTGCGACACCCGGGCATACGCCAGGTACGGATCGGCAACAACCAGCGCGTCCCCGGCAAAACCTTCGGCGTCAGCGGCCTTCAGCAGCACGGCTGCGGCGCGGCTTTCGCCCAGGTATTTACGGTATTGGGGGTTTGCCAGGAAGCTCAACTGAGCTGGGCCAGCCTCCTGCAAGGTGGCTAGCCCAGTGATTTCCTTCTCCGCGGAGCCACGCAAGGTGGCTCCCAGGAACTCGGCCAATTGGCCGAGCTTGATAGTCGCAGTCATGGCTTACTTCAGCTGATTCATGCGCTCGATCACCTGACGGGTGATGTCGTACTGAGGTTTAACGTCGATGACTGCACCGCGTTCGAATACCAGGTCAAAGGCACCTTTCTTGATGACTTCTTCCACAGCGCTGTCGAGTTTCGGCTTCAGCTGCTTGAGCATTTCGCGGTCGGCAACAGCCTTGGCTTCGTTCAGCTCCTTGGACTGGAACTGGTAGTCACGGGCCTTTTGCTTGAATTCAAGCTCCAGACGCTCGCGCTCGCCTTGCTGCATCTTGTCGCCACCGGCTACCAGACGATCCTGGATGCCCTTGGCGCTGCTTTCCAGCGTCTTGAGCTTGGTCAGTTGAGGACCGAATTTCTTCTCGGCATCTACGGCATACTTCTTGGCCGCATCGGATTCCAGCAGCGCCATCTGATAGTTCAGAACGGCAATTTTCATTTCGGCAAAGGCCGGGGTCGCTACCAGGACAGTCGCCAGGAGAACCAATTGAGTCAACTTACGCACGATGCACTCCTACAGAATCCGTTGTCGTTATCTTGGGTCAGACGCTTAGAACGTCTGGCCGAGGGAGAATTGGAAAATCTGGGTTTCAGCGTTATCCGGTTTCTTGACCGGCATGGCCAGAGCAAAGCTCAATGGGCCAAGCGCGGTAACCCAGGTCACACCGACACCGACAGAGCTTGCCAGGTTGCTGAAGCTCACGTCGTTGCACTGCGTGTTGGACTTCGAGCCATTCGGGTTGGTGACCTGTTCGCACTTGGAGTCGAACACGTTACCCACATCCCAGAAGACCGAAGTACGCAGGGAACGTTGATCTTTAACGAATGGCAGCGGGAACAGAATCTCAGCACCACCCTGGATCAGCACGTTACCACCGAATGGCAGCGGGTCGTTGTCCGAGTCAGCCACAGTCCCCTGGTTACCGGTCACACCCACGCCACGGCTTGGGGTACCACGAGGACCCAAGGTGCTGTCCTTGAAACCACGTACCGAGTTGAAACCACCCGCATAGTAGTTCTCATAGAACGGCAAGCCGCTGGTCGAACCGTAACCGTCGCCATAACCCAGCTCGGTGTGCAGGCGCATGGTGTAGTTTTCGCTCAAAGGCTGGAACAACTGGCCACGGTAGTCGAGTTTGAAGAACGACAGGTCGCTGCCCGGCGTGGTGGCTTCCAGGGTCAGGCTCTGGGAATGGCCGCGGGTCGCGAGTACGCCTTTGTTCAGGGTCGATTCCGACCAACCGGCCGAAGCCTTGAAGTTCAGGAACTGGTCGCCTTCTTTACGCACGAAGTTGAAGATCTCATCCACGGTGTACACACCGGTCTTGATCTTGTCCTGCTGCGCGGTCAGGCCGAAGGTCAGACGCGAGGTCTCACTGATCGGGTAACCAATGTTGGCACCAACACCGAAGCTGTCGATTGCATAGCTTGCAACGTCAACGTCGAGGTCTTTGTAGTCGGTTGTGCGATAAAAGGCGTTGTAGCCCAGGCTCACGCCGTCAGCAGTCCAGTAGGGGTCGACATAACCGAAGTTATAGCGGCTCTGGTATTCGCTTCGGGTCAGGCCGATGGAAACCTTGTTACCGGTACCGAGGAAGTTGTTCTGGGTGATCGAACCACCGAGGATCAGGCCGGCACTCTGGGCGAAACCGACACTGGCGGTAATCGAACCGGAGGCTTGCTCTTCTACGGCGTAGTTCACGTCAACCTGGTCATCCACACCCGGTACAGCCGGGGTTTCAACGTTGACTTCCTTAAAGAAGCCCAGGCGCTCGAGGCGAACCTTGGACTGGTCGATCAGGTAAGTCGACGCCCAGCCACCTTCCATCTGACGCATTTCGCGGCGCAGCACTTCGTCGGCAGACTTGGTGTTGCCACGGAAGTTGATGCGGTTCACGTAGGCACGCTTGCCCGGGTCTACAACGAAGGTGATGTCCACGGTGTGGTCTTCGTCGTGCGGGGTCGGTACGCCGTTGACGTTGGCGAAGGTATAGCCTTCGTTACCCAGGCGGCGGGTGATCAGCTCGGAGGTGGTGGTCATCAGCTTGCGCGAGAACACCTGGTCCTTCTGCACCAGCAACAGGGACTTGACCTGGTCTTCAGGCACTTTCAAGTCGCCGCTGAGCTTGACGTCACGAACCTTGTACTTCTCGCCTTCGTTGACGTTGACAGTGATATAGACGTGCTTCTTGTCCGGGGTGATGGACACCTGGGTCGAAGCGATATCCATGTTGATATAGCCGCGGTCCAGGTAGTAGGAACGCAGGCGCTCCAGGTCACCGGAGAGTTTTTCACGGGCATACTTGTCATCGTTCTTGAAGAACGACAGCCAGTTGGTGGTCTTGAGTTCGAACAGGTCGATCAGGTCGTCATCAGCAAACTTGGTGTTACCCACCACGTTGATGTGCTGGATGGCCGCCACGGTGCCTTCGTTGATGTTGACCTTCAGGCCGACGCGGTTACGCGGTTGCGGCACCACTTCGGTCTCGACGGTAGCCGAGTAACGACCCTGGGCAACGTACTGGCGTTGCAGTTCGTTACGCACGCCTTCGAGGGTGGCACGCTGGAAGATCTCGCCTTCGGCAAGGCCGGATTGCTTGAGGCCTTTCATCAAGTCCTCAGTGGAGATCGCCTTGTTGCCTTCGATCTCGATACTGGCGACAGAAGGTCGCTCGACGACAGTGATGACGAGGACGTTACCTTCGCGACCCAGTTGGATATCTTGAAAGAACCCGGTTTTGAACAGCGCACGAGTGGATTCCACCAGGCGACGGTCATCAGCCTGTTCCCCGACGTTCAACGGCAAGGCACCAAAGACGCTACCCGCGGAAACCCGCTGGAGGCCGTTGACGCGAATATCGGAGATGGTGAAGGACTCGGCGTGAACTTCGGCGATCATCAATACGGTGAGAACCGCAGTTAGCAGCAGACGTTTCATGAAGTCCTTTCTTATTCCAACTGGCAATAAACAAACTGCCGCAAAATGCGGCAGATTCGCAATTCAGCGAAGCGTTACAGTCGTCCCAGATCGTTGACCAGGGCTAATAACATCACCCCGACCACCAAACTGATACCGATCTGTATCCCCCAACCCTGCACCCGATCCGACAAGGGGCGACCACGCGCCCACTCGACCAGATAAAACAACAGATGCCCCCCATCCAATACTGGAATGGGCAACAAATTCAGAACCCCAAGGCTAATACTCAGATAAGCCAGGAAATTCAGGAAATCTACAACGCCCGACTGGGCAGAAGCGCCCGCCACTTTAGCAATGGTTATCGGTCCACTCAAGTTTTTTACCGAGAGCTCGCCGAACAACATTTTCTTGAGGGAATCGAGGGTCAGCACACTCATGGTCCAGGTGCGTCTCGCACCCTCGCCAATCGCCGCCAACGGCCCGAAGCTGACCTCTCGAACCATCGAAGGTGGCCAATCGACACCTTTGACGCCGGCCCCCAGGTAACCCCCGGCTGCCTTGGCTTCCCCACGAACCGCCAGGGTCACAGGGACGTCGATTTGAGCACCATCGCGCTCAACTTTCAGCACAATTTTGGTATCAGGGCGTACACGCACCAGGTCGACCACCTGCTGCCAGTCACTCAGCGCCTGGCCATCGAGGGCCAGCAGGCGATCACCGGTTTTCAGACCCGCGGCCTGGGCCGGCCCCTTCGGATCCAGCTCCGCCAGCACCGGCGGCAAGGCCGGACGCCATGGGCGAATGCCCAGGGATTTGATCGGGTCAGGCTCATCGGAGCCTTTCAGCCAGTGGTCCAGGGCCAGCTCGCGCGAGGTTTCGGTGGTGGAATCCTGATCGCGCACCACCAGTTTCACGATGCCGCTTTCACCCAGGCGACGCACTAACTGCAAATTGACGGCACCCCAGCCGGTGGTTGGTTCGCCATCAACTGCAACAATTTCTTGCCCGGCAGTCAGGCCGGCCTTCGCCGCCATGCTGTCGGCCTCGACGGCACCGATCACCGGACGCACCTGCTGGCTACCCAACATGGCCAGGACCCAGAAGAACACCATCGCCAACAGGAAATTCGCGATCGGGCCTGCCGCGACGATGGCGATGCGCTGACGAACGGTCTTGCGGTTGAAGGATTGATCCAACTGATCAGCCGGCACTTCGCCTTCGCGCTCGTCGAGCATCTTGACGTAGCCGCCCAATGGAATGGCCGCAATTACGAACTCGGTGCCACGACGGTCGTGCCAGCGCAGCAACGGCATGCCGAAGCCTACGGAAAAGCGCAGTACCTTGACGCCGCAACGACGCGCGACCCAGAAATGGCCGAACTCGTGGAAGGTAACCAGCACACCCAGAGCAACCAGGGTGCCGACAATCATGTAGAGCGCACTCATCTAATTTCTCCGCATTTCAATCCAGTGCCTGAAGGCTTGAACACACCCAGAGGCTAACGCGTATTGCGGCTCAACCACTGCTCGGTCAAGGCCCGGGCCTTTGCATCCGCTTCGAACACCGCGCCCAGATCATTCACCGGGACGACGGGCTCAAGGCTCAAAACGTCCTCGATGATACCCGCGATCTGCGGAAAGCGGATGCGCCGGTCCAGAAACGCCGCCACAGCCACTTCATTGGCCGCATTCAGCATCGCCGGGGCACTGTTACCCGCCTCCGCAGCTTGCCGCGCAAGACGCAGGCAAGGGAAGCGTTGCTCGTCGGGCGCTTCGAAGTCCAGACGGGCAATGGCAAACAGATCCAGCGGCGCAACACCCGAGTCAATCCGCTCAGGCCATGCCAGGGCATTGGCGATCGGCGTACGCATGTCCGGATTGCCCAGTTGGGCCAATACCGAGCCATCCACATAGTCCACCAGGGAATGAATCACACTTTGCGGGTGGATCACCACCTCGACCTGGTCCGGCCGGGCATCGAACAACCAGCAGGCCTCAATCAGCTCCAGGCCCTTGTTCATCATGCTCGCTGAATCCACCGAGATCTTGCGCCCCATGGACCAGTTCGGGTGAGCGCACGCCTGATCGGGAGAAACATGCTCCAGATCGGCCAGCGGCGTCTGCCGGAACGGACCACCGGAGGCTGTCAGCAGAATCCGGCGCACGCCGACCTGGCTCAACCCGCGGGCGAAATCACCAGGCATGCATTGGAAAATCGCGTTGTGCTCGCTGTCGAGCGGCAACAGCACGGCGCCGCTCTTGCGCACCGCCTGCATGAAGAGTGCCCCGGACATCACCAGGGCTTCTTTGTTGGCCAGCAGAATCTTCTTGCCCGCATCAACGGCCGCCAGGGTCGGGCGCAAGCCGGCAGCGCCGACAATCGCCGCAACCACGGTGTCGACCTCAGGGTCTGCCGAAACCTGGCACAACCCCTCCTCCCCCACCAATACCTGAGTCGCCAGGCCCGCAGCGCGCAAGTCATCCTGCAAACCCCGTGCAACTGCCGCTTCGGGCACTACTGCGTATTGCGGCGCGTGCCGCACACACAGTGCCAGCAGCTCATTCAGGCGACTGAAACCGGTCAAGGCGAATACTTGATAACGCTCGGGATGACGGGCAATCACATCCAGGGTGCTTAGCCCCACCGAGCCGGTAGCGCCCAGCACGGTTACCTGTTGCAGGCGGCTCACGAGGCAGCCATCCACAGCAGTACGGCAAAGATCGGGATCGCGGCAGTCAGGCTGTCGATACGGTCCAGCACGCCACCGTGACCCGGCAGCAGGTTACTGCTGTCCTTGATCCCGGCCTGGCGCTTGAACATGCTTTCGGTCAGGTCACCGACCACCGAGATGAACACCACCACGGCTGCGCCCACCAGGCCCAGGAGCATTTCCTTGACGGTCCAGTCACGCACCACACCGACCACCACGGTAATCACCAGGGTCAACGCCAGGCCGCCATACACACCTTCCCAGCTTTTGCCCGGGCTGACAGCCGGCGCCAGCTTGCGCTTGCCGAAGGCACGCCCGGAGAAATAGGCGCCGATATCGGCACCCCACACCAGAACCATCACCGCCATGATCAGCCAGTTACCCAGTTGCATGTGCTTGATGTAGACCAGGCCTTGCCAGGCAGGCAACAGAATCAAAAGGCCAATCACCAGCTTGCAGGCGACACTGGACCAATGACTGCTGGTGCCCGGATAGGTCAGCACCAGATAGGTCGCCAACGCCCACCACAACACCGCCGCACCCAGCACCCAGGGCGCCACGTCCGGCAGGATGTACATCAGGAACATCAACAACGCCACGACAGCGGCATACACCACACGAGGCAACTGCGCGGCGAAACCCGCCAGGCGCGCCCATTCCCAGGCACCCAGGGTCACAACCAGGCCGATGAACAGCGCGAAGTTCGCACCTTCAAGCAGGAAAAACCCGCACAGGGCAATAGGCAGCAGGATCAGCGCCGTGATGATTCGTTGTTTAAGCATTAAACCCGGGCTCCAGCTTCGATCTGCTCGCTCGTTTTACCGAAGCGACGCTGACGGGAAGCGAAATCGGCCAGCGCATTGCGCATGGCATCGTGTTTGAAGTCCGGCCAGAACAGGTCGGAGAAGTACAGTTCGGTATAGGCCAACTGCCACAACAGGAAGTTGCTGATGCGATGGTCGCCACCGGTACGAATGCACAGGTCCGGCAACGGCAGGTCGCCGGTCACCAGGCAGGTTTGCAAGAGTTCGGGGGTAATGTCTTCCGGGCGCAGATGGCCGGCCTGCACTTCCCGCGCCAGACGCTGCGCAGCCTGGGCAATATCCCACTGGCCGCCGTAATTGGCTGCGATCTGCAGCACAAAACGGTTGCTGCCGGCAGTGATCGCCTCGGCTTCGCGCATGGCCGCCTGCAGCTCCGGATGAAACCGCGAACGGTCACCGATGATACGCAGGCTGATGTTGTTCTCGTTCAGGCGCTTGGCCTCGCGGCGCAGGGCCTTGAAGAACAGGTCCATCAAGGCACTGACCTCCTCGGCCGGGCGCTGCCAGTTTTCACTGGAGAACGCGAACAAGGTCAATACTTCGACCTTGGCCTCGGCGCACACCTCAATCACGGCTCGTACAGCGTCGACACCCGCCTTATGCCCGGCAACGCCCGGCATAAAGCGCTTCTTCGCCCAGCGATTATTCCCGTCCATGATGATCGCGACATGGCGCGGCACCACGGAGGGCACAGTCTGCTTGGTCTTTTCCATGAAGGCGTCCTGACCCCTTATACGGCCATCAGGTCCTTTTCTTTATCTTCCGTGGCCTTGGTGATCTGGGCCTCGGCATCTTTAGTCAGCTTGTCGATATCAGCAACGGCACGGCGCTCTTCGTCTTCGCTGATTTCCTTGTCCTTGACCAGCTTCTTCAGGTCACCCAAGGCATCACGACGGATGTTGCGCACGGCAACACGTGCGTCTTCCGCTGCACTGCGCGCCTGCTTGGTGAAGCCCTTGCGGGTTTCTTCGGTCAGGGCAGGCATGGAGATCAGCAGCAATTCGCCCAGGTTGGTCGGATTGAGGTTCAAACCGGCGCTCTGGATGGCCTTGTCGACGGCGCCGAGCATGTTGCGCTCGAAAGCAACGACTTGCAGGGTGCGCGAATCTTTTACAGTGATGTTGGCCACTTGGGTGATCGAGGTATCAGCGCCGTAGTAAGGCACCATCACGCTGCCCAGGATGCTTGGGTGGGCCTTGCCGGTACGAATCTGGCCAAACGCATGGTTCAGGGATTCCAGGGATTTTTGCATGCGCTCTTGAGCGTCTTTTTTGATTTCGTTGATCATTGTTCGATTTCCTCGATCAGAGTCCCTTCCGCGCCGCCGTGTACGATGTTCAGCAGGGCGCCGGGCTTGTTCATGTTAAATACGCGCAGCGGCATCTTGTGGTCGCGGCACAAGCAAATTGCCGTCAGGTCCATCACGCCCAGCTTGCGATCCAGTACTTCATCATAAGTCAGATGATCGAACTTCTCGGCATGCGGGTCTTTGAATGGGTCTGCAGTGTAGACACCGTCAACCTTGGTGGCCTTGAGCACCACGTCCGCGTTGATCTCGATACCACGCAGGCAAGCTGCCGAATCGGTGGTAAAGAATGGGTTGCCGGTACCGGCCGCAAAAATCACGACTTCCTTGGCATCCAGGTGACGCATGGCCTTGCGACGATCATAGTGATCCGTTACGCCAACCATGGAAATAGCCGACATCACGATCGCGGTGATATTGGCGCGCTCCAGCGCATCACGCATGGCCAGGGCGTTCATCACAGTGGCCAGCATGCCCATGTGGTCGCCTGTCACCCGATCCATGCCGGCAGCGCTGAGTGCCGCGCCACGGAACAGGTTGCCGCCGCCGATCACCAGACCGACCTGGACACCGATACCGACCAACTGGCCGACTTCCAGCGCCATGCGATCGAGTACTTTGGGATCGATCCCAAACTCTTCCGAGCCCATCAGGGCCTCGCCGCTAAGCTTGAGTAGAATGCGTTTATAGCGAGCCTGATGACCACTGCCCTGCTGAGCCATTGCGAATCTCTCCTGCGGCGTATTTTTTGAAAATTCTTGGCAAGCCGTTTACGGCCTGCGTTCACTCTAGCTTGACGCTGTCACAGCGCCATCGGAACACGGCTTTGTAAGCCAGTTCCAAAGGGAAACCAATAAAAATCGATCACCCCATTTGAAAAGAGGCTGCGCGCGTAAGCGGGCAGCCTCTTTTGGGCGACAGTTAAAAACTGTCTTACTTCTTGGTGGCAGCCAGCTGGGCAGCAACTTCTTCAGCGAAGTTGTCGACCGGCTTCTCGATGCCGTCGCCTACTTTGTAGTAGGTGAAGGAAACGATTTCAGCACCGGCTTTCTTGGCCAGTTCGCCAACCTTGATTTCAGGGTTCTTGACGAACGCCTGCTCAACCAGGGAAGCCTCAGCCAGGAACTTGCTGATACGGCCCTTGACCATGTTTTCAACGATGTTTTCAGGCTTGCCTTTGATTTTCTCTTCGTTCAGCTGCAGGAACACGGCTTTCTCGCGTTCGATGGCTTCAGCAGAAACTTCCGATGGCAGCAGGAATTCAGGGTTGCTGGCCGCTACGTGCATAGCGATGTCTTTGGCCAGTTCAACGTTGCCGCCTTTCAGGGCAACCACAACACCGATCTTGTTGCCGTGCAGGTAAGCACCCACAACGTCACCTTCAACGCGGGTCAGGCGACGAATGTTAACGTTCTCGCCTACTTTACCCACCAGAACCAGACGATCAGCTTCTTGAGCTTCGATCAGCGGAGCGGCGTCGGTCAGCTTGTCAGCGAATGCTTTTTCAACGCTGGCAGCGACGAAGTTCTTGAAGTCGTCTTGCAGGGCCAGGAAGTCGGTCTGCGAGTTAACTTCCAGGATAACGGCCGATTTGCCGTCTTCCTTGATTGCGATGGCGCCTTCAGCAGCGACGTTGCCTGCTTTCTTGGCAGCCTTGATGGCGCCCGAAGCACGCATGTCATCAATGGCTTTTTCGATGTCGCCGCCGGCCTTGGTCAAGGCCTTTTTGCAATCCATCATGCCTTCGCCGGTACGCTCACGCAGTTCTTTAACCAACGCTGCAGTAATCTCTGCCATTTTCAAAATCCTCTTGGATAGGTTTTCAACCATTCCACCCGATTGAACGGGCGATCAATTCTTCCCGAACCACCCTTGTAGGCCGCTGCACGTTACAAATGTTGTAGCTGCGCTGCCGACAAATGGTTTTCGAGGTGGCAAAAAGGGGGCCAAGCCCCCTTTTTGCTTACTGAGTCAACGCCAAGGCGTCAGTTACTCAGCTGCAGCTACCGGAGCTTCTTCAACGAACTGCTCGGTACCGCCAGCAACGTGGTTGCGACCACGGATTACAGCGTCAGCCATCGAACCCATGTACAGCTGGATAGCGCGGATTGCGTCATCGTTGCCTGGGATGATGTAGTCAACGCCTTCCGGGCTGCTGTTGGTATCGACTACGCCGATAACCGGGATGCCCAGCTTGTTGGCTTCGGTGATCGCGATGCGCTCGTGATCAACGTCGATAACGAACAGTGCGTCAGGCAGACCGCCCATGTCCTTGATACCACCCAGGGAACGATCGAGCTTTTCCAGGTCGCGAGTGCGCATCAGCGCCTCTTTCTTGGTCAGCTTGGCGAAAGTACCGTCTTCGGCTTGCACTTCAAGGTCACGCAGACGCTTGATGGAAGCACGGATGGTTTTGAAGTTGGTCAGCATGCCGCCCAACCAGCGGTGATCGACGTACGGCGAACCGCAACGTGCTGCTTCTTCAGCAACGATCTTGCCAGCGGAACGCTTGGTGCCGACGAACAGAATCTTGTTTTTGCCCTGGGCCAGGCGCTCTACGAAAGTCAGAGCTTCGTTGAACATTGGCAGGGTTTTTTCAAGGTTGATGATGTGGATCTTGTTACGCGCGCCGAAAATGTATTTACCCATTTTCGGGTTCCAGTAACGGGTCTGGTGACCGAAGTGCACACCGGCCTTCAGCATATCGCGCATGTTGACTTGGGACATGATAGTTCCTTAATAAGTCGGGTTTGGCCTCCACGTATCCCAATGACCAACCAGCGGCATTCGCCTCCGGCACCCAGGTCATCGTGTCGACACGTGTGTGGATTTAAGCTTTGCGGGGTATCCCCGGAAAGCGGCGCATTTTATACCACAGAGCTTGCAAAAACGAAACCCGCAATCACATTTGCCGTCAGTCGCTTTTGCCTAAGCCTTTGAATAGAGCCAGAATGCCCCCATCCTTATAGACAGAAGCGATCGCCAGACGCTCATGGTTTCACCCTTGCGTCTGCTAGAATCGCGTTTTTTGGGCTTGTGCGAATTCTGCAACCTTTTGTCGCACACCCGTAAACCGTATTGATTTCAGCGCGTCGCGCTAGAGAGAGCCTGTATGACCGTAACCCTCAAAACCGCCGAAGATATCGCTGGCATGCGTGTTGCCGGCAAACTGGCTGCCGACGTCCTGGAAATGATTGCCGAACACGTCAAGCCCGGCGTCACCACCGAAGCGCTGGACCGCATTTGCCACGACTATATCGTCGACGTGCAAAAGGCCATCCCTGCGCCGCTGAACTACAAGGGTTTCCCCAAGTCGATCTGCACCTCGATCAACCACGTGGTGTGCCACGGAATTCCCGGCGACAAGCCGCTGAAGGACGGCGACACCCTGAACATCGACGTCACCGTCATCAAGGACGGCTACCACGGCGACACCAGCCGCATGTTCCACGTCGGCACCGTGCCGGTCTGGGCCGAGCGCCTGTCGCAAGTCACCCAGGAATGCATGTACAAGGCCATCGAGATCGTCAAGCCTGGCTGCCGCCTGGGCGACATCGGTGAAATCATCCAGAAGCACGCTGAAAAGAACGGCTTCTCGGTGGTGCGCGAGTTCTGCGGCCACGGCATCGGCAAGGTGTTCCACGAAGAGCCACAGATCCTGCACTACGGCCGCGCCGGCACCGGCATGGAGCTCAAGGCAGGCATGACCTTCACCATCGAGCCGATGATCAACCAGGGCAAGGCCGACACCAAGGTGCTGGGCGACGGCTGGACCGCCATCACCAAGGACCGCAAGCTCTCGGCGCAGTGGGAACACACCCTGCTGGTGACCGACACCGGCTACGAGATCTTCACCCTGCGTGCCGACGACACGATTCCCCGCGTTTCGGCGTAATGTTTGCACCGGTTTTCTAATAGCGACGCTGTGACCCATAGATAGAAAGGAAAACCGATCGATGCCCCAGGTGGATCCCGAACTCTTCGACCGTGGCCAGTTCCAGGCGGAACTGGCACTGAAGGCCAGCCCCATCGCAGCCTTCAAGAAGGCCATTCGTCAGGCCCGCGAGGTGCTCGACGGGCGCTTTCGTACCGGCCGCGATATCCGCCGGCTGATCGAGGACCGCGCCTGGTTCGTCGACAACATCCTGCAAAAGGCCTGGGAACAGTTCAGCTGGAGTGAAGACGCCGATATCGCCCTGGTGGCGGTCGGCGGCTACGGTCGTGGCGAACTGCACCCCTACTCCGACATCGACCTGCTGATCTTGCTGGACAGCGCCGATCACGAGATCTTTCGCGACTCCATCGAGCGTTTTCTGACGCTGTTGTGGGACATCGGCCTGGAAGTCGGCCAAAGCGTACGCTCGGTGGACGAGTGTGCCCAGGAAGCCCGCGCCGACCTGACGGTGATCACCAACCTGATGGAAAGCCGCACCATCGCCGGCCCCGAGCGCCTGCGCCAGCGCATGCTGGAAGTCACCAGCACCGCGCACATGTGGCCAAGCAAGGACTTCTTCCTGGCCAAGCGTGCCGAGCAGAAAGCCCGGCACCACAAGTACAACGACACCGAATACAACCTGGAACCCAACGTCAAAGGCTCCCCGGGCGGGCTGCGGGATATCCAGACGATTTTGTGGGTCGCCCGTCGCCAGTACGGCACCCTGAACCTGCGCGCCCTGGCCGGGGAAGGCTTCCTGGTGGAGAGCGAAAACGCCCTGCTGGCCTCCTCCCAGGAATTCCTCTGGAAAGTGCGCTACGCGCTGCACATGCTGGCCGGGCGCTCCGAAGACCGCCTGCTGTTCGACCACCAGCGCTCCATCGCCACCCTGCTGGGGTTTGAAGGCGAAGACGCGAAGACCAGCATCGAAAGTTTCATGCAGCAGTACTACCGCGTGGTGATGAGCATTGCCCAGCTCAGCGACCTGATCATCCAGCACTTCGAAGAAGTGATCCTGGCCCCGGAAGACGAAGCACCGCCGCAGCCGATCAACGCGCGCTTCCAGCTCCACGATGGCTATATCGAGGCACGCAACGACAACGTGTTCAAACGCACGCCGTTCGCCATGCTGGAAATCTTCGTGTTGATGGCCCAGCAGCCGGAAATCAAGGGCGTACGCGCCGACACCATTCGCCTGCTGCGGGAAAACCGTCACCTGATCGACGACGATTTCCGCCACGACATCCGCAATACCAGCCTGTTTATCGAGCTGTTCAAGTGCAAGATCGGCATCCACCGCAACCTGCGTCGCATGAACCGCTACGGGATCCTGGGGCGCTACCTGCCGGAGTTCGGTTTTATCGTCGGGCAGATGCAGCACGACCTGTTCCACATCTACACGGTGGACGCCCACACCCTGAACCTGATCAAGCACCTGCGTAAGTTGCAGTACACCCAGGTGTCAGAGAAATTCCCGCTGGCCAGCAAGCTCATGGCGCGTCTGCCCAAGCCGGAATTGATCTACCTCGCCGGCCTGTACCACGACATCGGCAAGGGCCGGCATGGCGATCACTCGGAAATTGGCGCAGTGGACGCCGAAGCGTTCTGCCAGCGTCACCAGTTGCCGCTGTGGGACAGCCGCCTGATCGTGTGGCTGGTGCAGAACCACCTGGTGATGTCCACCACCGCCCAGCGCAAGGACTTGTCCGACCCGCAGGTGATCCACGATTTTGCCCAGGCCGTCGGCGATGAAACCCGCCTCGACTACCTGTACGTGCTCACCGTGTCCGACATCAACGCCACCAACCCGACGCTGTGGAACTCCTGGCGCGCCAGCCTGTTGCGCCAGCTCTACACCGAGACCAAGCGCGCGCTGCGTCGCGGCCTCGAGAACCCGGTGGACCGCGAAGAACAGATCCGCCGCACCCAAAGCGCGGCCCTGGATATTCTGGTGCGTGGCGGCAATGACCCGGACGACGTCGAGCAACTCTGGTCGCAACTGGGAGACGACTACTTCCTGCGCCACACCGCCGGCGACGTGGCCTGGCACAGCGACGCGATCCTGCAGCAGCCGGCCGATGGCGGCCCACTGGTGCTGATCAAGGAAACCACCCAGCGCGAGTTCGAGGGTGGCACCCAGATCTTCATCTACGCGCCCGACCAGCACGACTTCTTCGCCGTGACCGTGGCGGCGATGGACCAGCTCAACCTGAACATTCACGACGCCCGGGTCATCACCTCCAGCAGCCAGTTCACCCTCGACACCTACATCGTGCTAGACACAGAAGGCGAGTCCATCGGCGACAACCCGGAGCGGGTGAAAAAGATCCGCAAAGGCCTCACCGACGCGCTGCGCAATCCTGACGACTACCCGACCATCATCCAGCGTCGGGTGCCGCGCCAGCTCAAGCACTTTGCTTTTGCCCCCGAGGTGACCATCCACAACGACGCCCAGCGCCCGGTGACGGTGCTGGAACTCAGCGCGCCGGACCGCCCGGGCCTGCTGGCACGGATCGGCACGATCTTCCTGGAGTTCGACCTGTCGTTGCAGAACGCCAAGATTGCGACCCTGGGCGAGCGGGTGGAAGACGTGTTCTTCATTACCGATGCCGACAACCAGCCGCTTTCCGACCCTGAACTGTGCCGACGCTTGCAGGAAGCCATCGTCCAGCAGTTGAGCGTCAATCAGGAGACCGGCGTCGAGATGTCACGCTTGAGCATCTGACCGACCGCCCATTTTCAGCTTCCAATGAATTGAACGAGATTTATCGATGAACAACGCCCTGAACCAGCTGCAGCCCTACCCGTTCGAGAAATTGCGCGTCCTGCTGGGCAGCGTCACGCCGAACCCGGACAAACGCCCCATCGCCCTGTCCATCGGTGAGCCGAAGCACAAATCCCCGCAGTTTGTTGCCGAGGCGCTGGCCAACAACCTGGACCAGATGGCGGTGTACCCCACCACCCTGGGCATTCCCGCCCTGCGCGAAGCCATTGGCGCCTGGTGTGAACGCCGTTTCAGCGTGCCCAAGGGCTGGCTTGACCCGGCGCGCAACATCCTGCCGGTGAACGGCACCCGTGAAGCGCTGTTCGCCTTCACCCAGACCGTGGTCAACCGCGGCGACGACGCGCTGGTGGTCAGCCCGAACCCGTTCTACCAGATCTACGAAGGGGCTGCGTTCCTCGCCGGGGCCAAGCCGCATTACCTGCCGTGCCTGGATGAAAACGGCTTCAACCCGGATTTCGACGCGGTATCGCCGGACATCTGGAAACGCTGCCAGATCCTGTTCCTGTGCTCGCCAGGCAACCCCACCGGTGCACTGATTCCCGTCGACACCCTGAAAAAGCTGATCGCCCTGGCCGACGAATACGACTTCGTGATCGCCGCCGACGAGTGCTACAGCGAGCTGTACTTCGACGAACAAACCCCGCCGCCAGGCCTGCTCAGCGCCTGCGTGGAACTGGGCCGCCAGGACTTCAAGCGTTGCGTGGTGTTCCACAGCCTGTCCAAGCGCTCCAACCTGCCGGGCCTGCGTTCGGGCTTTGTGGCCGGCGACGCCGATATCCTCAAGGGCTTCCTGCTGTACCGCACCTACCACGGTTGCGCGATGCCGGTGCAAACCCAACTGGCGAGCATTGCTGCCTGGCAGGACGAAGCCCACGTGCAGGCCAACCGTGATCTGTACCGGGAAAAGTTCGATGCGGTGCTGACGATCCTGAAGCCGGTGCTGGACGTGCAAAACCCGGACGGCGGCTTCTACCTGTGGCCGAACGTGAAGGGCGACGATGCGGCGTTCTGCCGGGACTTGTTCGTGGAAGAACACGTGACCGTGGTACCGGGCTCGTACCTGTCGCGGGAAGTGGACGGGGTCAACCCGGGCGCCGGGCGTGTGCGCCTGGCGCTGGTCGCGCCGCTGGCGGAGTGCGTGGAAGCGGCGACGCGGATTCGCGACTTTATTACCCGCAATAAATAACTGCGCTGAATGTGGCGAGGGAGCTTGCTCCCGCTGGAGTGCGCAGCGCTCCCGCTTTTTTGGGGCCGCTACGCAGCCCAGCGGGAGCAAGCTCCCTCGCCACAAGCAAGCACCGCGGTGTTATTTGATATGACCCAGATTCGCCTCGCTCATATCCAGATCCGCCAACACCTCCCGTAGCACATCATCACCAATCTGATGGTGACGGCTCAGGCTATACAGTTCCAGACGCTGCGCCCGCAGGGCCTTGAGCCGCAACTTGCGCTCCAGTTGATCCATCTGCAACGCCAGCGCCTGGGCTTCGGCCGAATCGTTGAACACTTCCAGTTGATGACGATACTCCGACATCAACCGCGCCTTGAGCTCGGTGGCCAAGGCTGCCTGGGCGGCATCCTGGGGTGCAGCTTCAGCGGGTTCTTCGGCTTCCAGGGCATGGATAGCAGCCACGGCGGTCTTCTTCCAGGCCTCGCGCACTTCATTGTGGCGTTTCTCATCCGGGCTCTTCTCGATGCCGCGCAACAGCAGCGGCAAAGCGATGCAGGCCGCGACCAACGACAGCAGGATCACACCGGCGGCGATGAAGATCAGCAGGTCGCGCTCGGGAAAATCCTGCCCCGGCGCAAGCAGTAACGGTACCGACATCACACCCGCCAGGGTCACGGCACCGCGTACGCCACCGACGGTCAGCAACCAGCAGGACCGCGCGGTGGGCACCAGCGTCAGCTCACTTTTCCCACGAATCCGGCGCAATAAACCCGACAGTCGCCAGATGCTTTGCACCCAGATAAACCGCAACACCACCAGCACCAGGAAAATCGCGATCACGTCCAGGCAGCGATACAACAAGGTCGGCCACAGCGTCGGCTCGTGACTGACCACCGCCTTGATGATGTCAGGCAGTTGCAGGCCCAGCAGCAGGAAGATCAAGCCGTTGAACGCAAACTCCAGCAGCGACCAGACGCTGCGGTTGAGCAACCGGGTGCTGGTCTGGCGCGGCAGCAGGTCGAGCCAGCTTTGCATCATGCCCGCAGCCACCGCCGACAGGATGCCCGAGGCGCCAAGGCGTTCGGCCAGCACGTAGGCGGCGAATGGCAGCAACAACATGAACACCACGTGCGTCGCCGGGTCGTCCCAGCCCCGGGCGATCATCCAGGCACGCAGGCGGCCGACCAGCCAGCTCAACGCCACACCGACCGCCAGCCCACCCACGGCCACCAGCACAAAGGTGAGGCTCGCATCCGCCAGCGAGAACACGCCGGTCAGCGCCGCCGCCAGGGCGAACTTGAAGGTCACCAGGCCCGAGGCATCATTCATCAACGCCTCGCCCTGGAGCATGTGCATCAGTGGCGTCGGCAACCGATTCTGGGAAATGGCCGACACCGCCACGGCATCCGTCGGCGACAACACGGCCGCCAGGGCGAAGGCCACCGGCAGGGGAATACTCGGCAACAACCAGTGAATGAAGTAACCGGCCCCCACCACCGTAAACAGCACCAACCCCACCGCCAGCGTCAGGATCGGCCCGCGCAGGCGCCACAATTCACGCTTGGGCATGCGCCAGCCATCAGAGAACAGCAGCGGCGGCAGAAACAGGAAAAGAAACAACTCAGGGTCCAGGGCGACATGCAGCCCCAGGGTCGGCCAGGCCAGCAACGCACCGGCGGCGATCTGCACGAGTGGTAACGGCAGTGGGATCACACGCCCGACAAGGCGCGAAACGCTGACCAGCATCAGCAGGATAAGTACGGTGTAGGCGGTTTGCATAACGCGGGATTCCCAGACAATCAACTTGCAACAACACACATCAGGCAACAACTCGCCGTTGAAGTGCCATATTAGCCGCCTATGCTGCGCGATGGCCTTTGCACAAAAGTCGCACACGAGCAAAACGTAAGTGTGACGAGCGGCGCCGAAAGCCGCTGGCCATGGCATAATCCGTGACCTTTAATCTGCGTGAGCCCAAAGGGGGGCAATTCCTTGACCGCTTCAAGCAAAACGTTGCACCTTTTCGGCATCAAAGCCTGCGACACCATGAAAAAGGCGCGCACCTGGCTCGATGAGCACGCTATCCAGTATGAGTTTCATGACTACAAGACGGCCGGTATCGACGGCGAACACTTGACCCAATGGTGCAATGAGCACGGTTGGCAGGTGGTTTTGAACCGTGCGGGCACCACCTTTCGCAAACTCGAAGACGAACGCAAAGCCGATCTCGACCAAGCGAAAGCCATTGAATTGATGCTCGCGCAACCCTCGATGATCAAGCGCCCGGTGCTTGATCTCGGTGACAAAACCCTGATTGGCTTCAAGCCAGATAGCTATTCGGCGGCCCTCAAGTAGGCCAGCCCACTCCATTTTTGTAGAGGTAACAGCATGTCCAATTCCCTGTTCAGCCTGGGCTTCGGCGTCGGCACTCAGAACCGCCAAGGTGCTTGGCTGGAAGTGTTTTACGCACAACCGCTGCTCAATCCATCGGCTGAAATCATCGCGGCCATCGCGCCGATCCTCGGTTACACCGAAGGCAACCAGGCGATCACTTTCACCGTCACCCAGGCCCTGCAACTGGCTGACGCGCTCAAGGGCGTCGACGCTGCCCAAGCCGCCCTGTTGAGCCGCCTGGCTGAAAGCCACACGCCGCTGGTCGCCACCCTGCTGGCCGAAGACGCCGCACTGACCTCCACGCCTGAGGCCTACCTCAAGCTGCACCTGCTGTCCCATCGCCTGGTCAAGCCTCACGGCCTGAGCCTGGCCGGTGTGTTCCCGCAGTTGCCGAACGTGGCCTGGACCAGCCAGGGCGCAATCGACATCAATGAGCTGGCCGAGCGTCAACTGGAAGCGCGCCTGCGTGGCGACCTGCTGGAAGTGTTCTCGGTGGACAAGTTCCCGAAGATGACCGACTACGTGGTGCCGAGCGGCGTGCGTATCGCTGATGCCGCGCGCATCCGCCTGGGCGCCTACGTAGGCGAAGGCACCACCGTGATGCACGAAGGTTTCGTCAACTTCAACGCCGGTACCGAAGGCCCGGGCATGATCGAAGGCCGCGTGTCGGCTGGCGTGTTCGTCGGCAAGGGTTCGGACCTGGGCGGCGGTTGCTCCACCATGGGCACCCTGTCGGGTGGCGGCAACATCGTGATCAAGGTCGGCGAAGGCTGCCTGATCGGCGCCAACGCCGGTATCGGTATCCCGTTGGGCGACCGCAACACCGTGGAGTCGGGCCTGTACGTGACCGCCGGCACCAAGGTTGCGCTGCTGGACGAGCAGAACCAACTGGTCAAGGTGGTCAAGGCCCGCGAGCTGGCCGGCCAACCGGACCTGCTGTTCCGCCGCAACTCCGAGACCGGTGCCGTGGAGTGCAAAACCCACAAATCGGCCATCGAACTGAACGCAGCGCTGCACGCTCACAACTAAGCAGCGACTCGATGCCACTAACGGCCCGCGCCTGACCGGTGCGGGCCGTTTATACGAGTCTTGATCACCATGCTTGTGCCCTCTCCCTGGCGCGCCGATTTTCCGGCCATCGCCACCCTGCAACGGCAAGACCAGACCTATCTGGACAACGCCGCCACCACGCAAAAACCTCAAGCCCTGCTGGACGCCATCAGCCATTACTACGCCAATGGCGCAGCCAATGTGCACCGTGCACAGCACTTGCCGGGCGCCCATGCGACCCAGGCTTTCGAGGACAGTCGCAGCAAGGTGGCACAGTGGCTGAACGTCGGTGACGACGGGCAAATCATCTTCACCCACGGCGCGACATCGGCGCTGAACCTCCTGGCTTATGGCCTTGAGCACCTATTCAACCCGGGCGACGAGATTGTCATCAGCGCCCTGGAGCACCACGCCAACCTGCTGCCGTGGCAGCAACTGGCCAAGCGTCGCGGGCTGGCGCTGGTGGTACTGCCGCTTGACGCTGGCGGTTTGATCGACCTGCAAGCCGCCGCCCAACTGATCGGCCCGCGTACCCGCCTGCTGGCGGTGAGCCAACTGTCCAACGTACTCGGCGCCTGGCAGCCGTTGCCGCAATTGCTGGCACTGGCCAAGGCCCACGACGCCCTGACGGTGGTCGATGGCGCCCAGGGCATCGTGCATGGTCGCCATGATATGCAGGCCCTGGGCTGCGACTTCTACGTGTTTTCCAGCCATAAACTCTACGGGCCGGACGGCGTCGGCGTGCTGTATGGCCGCACCGAAGCCCTGCATCACCTACGCCACTGGCAGTTTGGGGGCGAGATGGTGCAGCAGGCTGATTATCAAAGCGCCAGTTTCCGCCCGGCGCCCCTCGGCTTCGAAGCCGGGACTCCGCCGATCGCCAGCGTGATCGGCCTGGGGGCAACCCTGGATTACCTGAGTTCCCTGGACCAGCAGGCGGTGACGGCTCACGAAGCCGCCCTGCACGACTACCTGTTGCGTGGCTTGCAAGCGCGCAATGGCGTGCGCTTGCTGGGGTCGCCGCACGTCGCCCTGGCCAGCTTCGTGGTGGAAGGCGTGCACAACGCCGACCTCGCCCACTTGCTGACCGAACAAGGGATTGCGGTGCGCGCCGGCCATCATTGTGCGATGCCGCTGCTCAAACAGATGGGATTGTCGGGGGCGATTCGGGTGTCACTGGCGCTGTACAACGACTCCGATGACCTGGAGCGCTTTTTTGAAGCGCTGGATCAAGCCCTGGATATGTTGCGATGAGCTTGCCGACTGAGGCCGTTGTCGCGCTGGAAGCGTTCCAGGCGGTCGGCAGTTGGGAGCAACGAGCCCGCCTGCTGATGCAATGGGGCGAGCGGCTGCCCGCCTTGCCGGACGAAGACAAGGTAGACGTCAACCTGGTGCAGGGCTGTGAAAGCCTGGTGTGGCTGGTGGGGCGCTTGCAGGATGGGCATTGGCAGTTTGCCGCCAGCAGCGATGCACGGCTGATACGCGGGCTGGTGGCGTTGTTGCTGGCGCGGGTCAACGGTGTGTCTGCCGCCGAACTGCAAGCCGTCGACTTGCCCGGCTGGTTTGAGCAACTGGGCCTGTCGCGGCAGTTATCGCCGTCGCGCAGCAATGGGTTGAATGCCGTGCTTCAGCGGATGCGGGAGTTGAGCCTTATACAAAACTAAATGTGGGAGCGGGCTTGCTCGCGAAGGCGGTGTATCAGTCGACCTGTCTGGTGACTGACACTCCGCCTTCGCGAGCAAGCCCGCTCCCACATTTTGATCTTTTCAGGGTGCAGAGATCGGTGTTGCCTGAACTCTGTCAGCAGGCCGGCGCACCCCGGCCACTATCTTGTCCACCGCCTTGGTCGCCGCCACCATGCCGAAGGTTGCAGTCACCATCATCACCGCGCCAAACCCGCCGGCGCAGTCCAGCTTCACGCCATCCCCGACAAAACTCTTCTGCAAACAGATGCTGCCGTCCGGCTTCGGGTAACGCAGCTGTTCGGTGGAGAACACGCAGGGCACGCTGTAATGGCGGGTCACAGTGCGGGAGAAGCCATAATCGCGACGCAACGTGGAGCGCACCTTCGACGCCAGCGGGTCATTGAACGTACGGTTCAAGTCACACACCTGAATCAACGTCGGATCAATCTGTCCGCCCGCGCCGCCGGTGGTGATGATCTGGATCTTGCGCCGCTTGCACCAGGCAATCAGTGCGGCCTTGGCGTTCACACTGTCGATGCAGTCGATCACGCAATCGATATTGGGCGTGATGTACTCGGCCATCGTCTCGCGAGTCACGAAGTCCGCCACCGCGTGCACGGTGCAATCCGGGTTGATGCCTTTCAGGCGCTCGGCCATGACCTCGACCTTGGCCTTGCCCACCGTGCTGTCCAGCGCATGCAACTGACGGTTGCTGTTGCTGACGCATACATCATCGAGGTCAAACAGCGAAATCTCGCCCACGCCGCAGCGGGCGATGGCTTCCGCCGCCCACGAACCCACCCCGCCCACGCCGACGATGGCCACATGGGCCGCCTTCAGGCGCTCCAGGCCTTCAATGCCATACAAGCGGGCGACGCCGGCAAACCGTGGATCTTCTGTACTCATGACCATTACCCCAAAAACCGGCGCGCATTATAGGGCTACACAGCGACAAGTTTTAAACTACAAGCTACAAGTAAGAGAACTTACGACGAGTTGCACTGCCCAATGTCCGGTTTTTCCCGGCTTGCTGTACGGTCGGTGAAAGGCCAGTGTAGGATGCGCGCCGTTCGGCGCAGGCCGACACCTCTTTTCGTTCCACACCCTTTGGAACCCGAAATAGCCATGTCATCGCGTAAATTTGGACTCAACCTGGTGGTGGTGCTGGCAATTGCCGCGCTGTTCACCGGCTTCTGGGCGCTGATCAACCGCCCGGTCAATGCCCCTAACTGGCCCGAGCAGATCTCCGGTTTTTCGTACTCGCCGTTCCAGCAAGGCCAGTACCCACAGAAAGACCAGTATCCGACCGACGATCAAATGCGTCAGGACCTTGCGATCATGAGCAAGCTGACGGACAACATCCGTACCTACTCGGTCGACGGCACCCTGGGGGATATCCCCAAGCTGGCGGAAGAATTCGGCCTGCGGGTGACCCTGGGGATCTGGATCAGTCCGGACCTTGAGCGCAACGAGCGCGAGATCCAGCGCGCCATCGAAATCGCCAACAGCTCCCGCAGCGTAGTGCGGGTAGTGGTGGGCAACGAGGCGCTGTTCCGCGAGGAAATCACTCCGGAAGCGCTGATCGTGCTGCTGGATCGGGTACGGGCCGCCGTCAAGGTGCCCGTGACCACCTCCGAGCAATGGCACATCTGGGAACACAACCCGCAACTGGCCAAGCACGTCGACCTGATCGCCGCGCACATCCTGCCGTACTGGGAACATATCCCGGTGGACAAGGCCGGCCAGTTCGTCCTCGATCGCGCACGGGACCTGAAGAAGACCTTCCCGAAAAAGCCGCTGTTGCTGTCGGAGGTTGGCTGGCCGAGCAACGGCCGGATGCGTGGCGGTGCTGACGCCTCCCCCGCCGACCAGGCGATTTACCTGCGCACGCTGGTTAACACGCTGAACCGCCAGGGCTACAACTACTTCGTGATCGAAGCGTTTGACCAGCCATGGAAAGCCAGCGACGAAGGCTCTGTAGGCGCCTATTGGGGCGTGTTCAACGCCGCACGCCAGCAGAAATTCAACTTTGATGGCCCGGTGGTCGCGATTCCGCAATGGCGAGTGCTGGCGATCGGCTCGGTGGTGCTTGCGCTGCTGTCCCTGACCCTGCTGATGATCGACGGCTCGGCCCTGCGCCAGCGCGGCCGTACGTTCCTGACCTTTATCGCGTTCCTGTGCGGGTCGGTATTGGTGTGGATCGGTTATGACTACAGCCAGCAATACAGCACCTGGTTCAGCTTGACGGTGGGCTTCCTGCTGGCACTCGGCGCCCTGGGCGTATTTATCGTGTTGCTGACCGAAGCCCATGAGCTGGCCGAAGCAGTCTGGACCCACAAACGCCGGCGTGAATTCCTGCCGGTTGAAGGGGATTCGGACTACCGCCCGAAAGTCTCGATCCACGTGCCGTGCTACAACGAGCCGCCGGAGATGGTCAAACAGACCCTCGACGCCCTGGCCGCCCTCGATTATCCGGACTACGAAGTCCTGATCATCGACAACAACACCAAGGACCCGGCCGTGTGGGAGCCGGTGCGCGACTACTGCGAAACCCTCGGCCCGCGCTTCAAGTTCTTCCACGTCTCGCCCCTGGCCGGTTTCAAGGGCGGCGCACTGAACTACCTGATCCCGCACACCGCCAAGGATGCCGAAGTGATCGCGGTGATCGACTCCGATTACTGCGTGTCGCCAAACTGGCTCAAGCACATGGTGCCGCACTTCGCCGACCCGAAAATCGCCGTGGTGCAGTCGCCACAGGATTATCGTGACCAGAACGAAAGCACCTTCAAGAAGCTCTGCTACGCGGAATACAAAGGCTTCTTCCATATCGGCATGGTCACCCGCAACGACCGTGACGCGATCATCCAGCACGGCACCATGACCATGACCCGTCGCTCGGTGCTGGAAGAGCTGGGCTGGGCCGACTGGTGCATCTGTGAGGATGCCGAGCTGGGCCTGCGGGTCTTCGAGAAGGGCCTGTCGGCGGCGTACTACCACGACAGCTACGGCAAGGGCCTGATGCCCGATACCTTTATCGACTTCAAGAAACAGCGTTTCCGCTGGGCCTACGGCGCGATCCAGATCATCAAGCGCCACACTGCGAGCCTCTTGCGCGGCAAGGACACCGAGCTGACCCGTGGCCAGCGCTACCACTTCCTCGCGGGGTGGTTGCCGTGGGTGGCCGACGGCATGAACATCTTCTTCACCGTGGGCGCCTTGTTGTGGTCGGCGGCGATGATTATCGTGCCGACGCGGGTTGACCCGCCGCTGCTGATTTTCGCGATCCCGCCACTGGCGTTGTTCGTGTTCAAGGTCGGCAAGATCATCTTCCTCTACCGTCGTGCGGTGGGTGTGAACCTGAAAGATGCGTTCTGCGCGGCACTGGCCGGGCTGGCGTTGTCGCACACCATCGCCAAGGCGGTGCTGTACGGGTTCTTCACCACCAGCATTCCGTTCTTCCGTACACCGAAGAACGCCGATAACCACGGTTTCTGGGTGGCGATTTCCGAAGCCCGGGAAGAGATGTTCATCATGCTGCTGTTGTGGGGTGCGGCACTGGGGATTTACCTGGTGCAGGGCCTGCCGAGCAATGACATGCGCTTCTGGGTGGTGATGTTGCTGGTGCAGTCGCTGCCGTATGTGGCGGCGCTGATCATGGCGTTCCTGTCGTCGCTGCCGAAACCGGCACCGAAGCAAGAGCCCGTGGCCGCTGCTTAAAATCCTGCGCAATGCACTAAACGGCGGCCTCTGGCCGCCGTTTTGCTATAAGATAACGGCCATTTTGTGAGACTTGGCCCAGGCCATTGCTTTGTGTGGGAGCGGGCTTGCTCGCGAATGCGCCGGGTCAGTTCATACATTGTTGACTGACACTCCGTATTCGCGAGCAAGCCCGCTCCCACACAAGCCCCCTCCCACATAAGCCTTGCGCCCTGACATGCTTCTGGAGTTTTTACATGACGGCCCACGCCGACCTTTCGCCGACCCTCCAACTCGCTATCGACCTGATCCGCCGCCCGTCGGTGACGCCGGTCGACGCCGATTGCCAGAAGCTGATGATGCAGCGCCTGGGCGACGCCGGTTTTGCGCTTGAGCCGATGCGCATCGAGGATGTGGATAACTTCTGGGCCACCCACGGCAAACACGAAGGCCCGGTATTGTGCTTCGCCGGCCACACCGACGTGGTGCCGACCGGCCCGGTCAAGGCCTGGCAGAACGACCCGTTCGACGCGCTGATCGATGAAAACGGCATGCTCTGCGGCCGTGGCGCAGCCGACATGAAAGGCAGCCTGGCGGCGATGCTGGTCGCTTCCGAGCGATTTGTGACCGACTACCCGGACCACAAGGGTTCGGTCGCATTCCTGATCACGAGTGACGAAGAAGGCCCGGCGCACCACGGCACCAAGGCCGTGATCGAACGCCTGGCAGCCCGCAAGGAGCGCCTGGACTGGTGCATCGTCGGCGAACCGTCGAGCACCACCCTGGTGGGCGACGTGGTCAAGAACGGCCGTCGCGGCTCCCTCGGCGCCACCCTGACCGTGCGCGGCGTGCAAGGCCATGTGGCCTACCCGCACCTGGCGAAGAACCCGATCCACCTGGCGGCTCCGGCCCTGGCCGAACTGGCCGCCGAGCACTGGGACGATGGCAACACCTTCTTCCCGCCTACCAGCTTCCAGATTTCCAACCTCAACTCCGGCACCGGCGCCACCAACGTGATCCCGGGCGACCTGACGGCGGTGTTCAACTTCCGCTTCTCCACCGAGTCCACCGTCGAAGGCCTGCAGCAGCGGGTCGCGGCGATTCTCGACAAGCATGGCCTGGACTGGCATGTGGAGTGGGCGCTGTCGGGCCTGCCGTTCCTCACCGAACCGGGCGCGTTGCTCGATGCGGTCTCCGCCAGCATCAAGGCCGTCACCGGTCGCGAGACCCAGGCGTCCACCAGCGGCGGCACCTCCGATGGGCGCTTCATCGCGACCCTCGGCACTCAGGTGGTGGAGCTGGGCCCGGTCAACGCGACGATCCATCAGGTCAACGAGCGCATCCTCGCCAGCGACCTCGATGTGCTGACCGAAATCTACTACCAGACCCTTATCAAGTTGCTCGCCTGATGCTCGCTTGCCCCATTTGCAGCGCACCGCTCCATGAAGTGGACAACGGCGTAGCCTGCCCGGCCGGGCACCGTTTCGACCGGGCGCGCCAGGGTTACCTGAACCTGTTGCCGGTGCAGCACAAGAACAGCCGTGACCCAGGCGACAACCTGGCGATGGTGGAAGCGCGCCGCGACTTCCTCAACGCCGGGCATTACGCCCCGGTGGCCAGGCGCCTGGCCGAACTGGCCGCTGAACGCAAACCCCAGCGCTGGCTGGATATCGGCTGTGGCGAGGGTTACTACACCGCACAGATCGCCGACGCCCTGCTGCGCGCCGATGGTTATGCCCTGGATATTTCCAGGGAAGCGGTCAAGCGCGCCTGCAGGCGCAACCCCACGGTGACCTGGTTGATCGCCAGCATGGCCCGGGTGCCGTTGGCCGATGCCAGTTGCCAGTTCCTGGCCAGCGTGTTCAGCCCACTGGACTGGCTGGAGGCCAAGCGCCTGCTCAGCCCGGGCGGCGGCTTGATGAAAGTCGGCCCGACCCGCGGCCACCTGATGGAGCTGCGTGAGCGTTTGTACGACGAAGTGCGCGAGTACACCGACGACAAGCACCTGGCGCTGGTGCCGCAGGGCATGAGCCTGCAACACAGCGAAACCCTGGAGTTCAAGCTCAGCCTGGCCGATCCCAAGGATCGCGCCAACCTGCTGGCGATGACGCCCCACGGCTGGCGCGCGAGTGCCGAACGCCGGGCCCGGGTGATCGAAGCCGCCGAACCGCTGCTGGTCACTGTGTCGATGCGCTACGACTATTTCGTGCTTCAATAACCCATTATTTTTGTGGGCCTCGGGGCCCACACCGAATCCGCGAATGGATTTTCAAAATCCCGCAACGAGGAACATCCATGCGCCAACCTGATATCGAGATTTACCTCAAGGACGCCGACGTCGACCACAAGGCCATCGCCGCCTGGTTGGGCGCCGCCCTGGGCCCGTGCACCGACTGGGTCCAGCGCGGCCAGACCTACAAGTGCAAAGCCGGCAGCGTACCGGTCACCTGGCTGCCGAAAGCCGTAGGCAAATGGAACAGCCTGTACCTGGAAAGCGACCAGACCCCGTGGGAAGACGACATCGCCTGCGCCCGCGCAGCCTTTGCCGCGCTGAACGTCGAAGTGCGTTGCGCGCCGGGCAGCTGGGTAGAGGAAGAAGGTGAAGAAAGCGCGGATACCTGGATTCGTATCAGCGCAGACGGTGAAGAGCAGATCACCTGGAAAACAACCTGAGGGATCGTTCCCACGCTCTGCGTGGGAATGCAACCTGTGACGCTCCGCGTCACGATTAAAAGCAGACGCGGAGCGTCCAAAGAAGCATTCCCACGCAGAGCGTGGGAACGATCACGCCAAGGTTACAGGCCCACCACATCCTCAGCCTGCAAGCCCTTCTCTCCCGTCACCACGGCGTATTCCACCTGCTGGCCTTCAGCCAATGAACGATGCCCTTCACCGCGAATGGCGCGATAGTGCACAAACACATCCTTGCCATCTTCCCGCTGGATAAAGCCATAGCCCTTGGCGTCGTTGAACCACTTCACATTGCCGGTTTCGCGCGTTGCCATCTGTTTTGCTCCCACATGCTTTTTATAAGTACGTTTATTGTTGAGTCGTCGCAGTTGAACTGCCGAGTATAAGACAGGCTCAAAAAGCTTCAACTCAAGATTACTTCGCCGCTTTTTGCCGATTTTCGGCTAATACTGCACACTAGCGCCCCGAGCACCTGCCCGGTTTTTTTCCCCACTCAAAGCAGAAGCCGTATGACCCGTTCTCCCTTTCGCCGTCTGGTATTTGGCACCTTGCGCCGGCTGTTGTACCTCTGGGTTCGCTCAGAGACGATCAACCAGTCGTCCCTTACCTTGAACCTCGACCGCAGTCGTCCGGTGTTTTACGTCCTGCAATCTCCATCCCTCACCGAATTGGCGGTGGTTGATACCGAATGTACCAAGGCCGGCCTGCCGCGCCCGGTGCTGCCGGTGTCAGTCGGCCCGCTGATGGAGCCGGCGGCCTTCTTCTACCTGACGCCCGACCCCGACTGGCTGGGGCGCCAGGACAAGCGTGGCGCCCCACCCACCCTGACCCGCCTGGTGGATGTGCTCACCGAACACGCCGAAGAGAATGCACAGATCATTCCAGTCAGCGTGTTCTGGGGCCAGTCGCCCGACAGCGAGTCCAGCCCCTGGAAACTGCTGTTCGCCGACAGCTGGGCCGTCACCGGCCGCCTGCGCCGGCTGCTGAGCATCCTGATCCTGGGCCGCAAGACCCGGGTGCAATTCTCCGCGCCCATCAACCTGCGTGAGTTGATCGAGCACAATAAAGGCCACGAACGCACCGTGCGCATGGCCCAACGCATCCTGCGGGTGCACTTTCGTAACCTGAAAACCGCCGTGATCGGCCCCGACCTGTCCCACCGGCGCAACCTGGTGAAGGGCCTGGTGAACATGCCACTGGTACGCCAGGCGATCCTCGACGAGGCCGAACGCGAGAAAATCACCCCCGAGAAAGCCAAGGCCCAGGCCCTGCGCTATGGCAACGAGATCGCCTCGGACTACACCTACACCGCCATCCGTTTCCTCGAAGTGGTGCTGAGCTGGTTCTGGAACAAGATCTACGACGGCATCAAGGTCAACAACATCGAAGGTGTGCAAAAGGTCGCCCAGGGCTACGAGGTGATCTATGTACCGTGCCATCGCAGCCATATCGACTACCTGCTGCTCTCCTATCTCCTGTTCAAGAATGGCTTGACCCCGCCGCACATCGCCGCCGGGATCAACCTGAACATGCCGGTGATCGGCAGCCTGTTGCGCCGTGGCGGGGCGTTTTTCATGCGCCGTACTTTCAAGGGCAACCCGCTGTACACCTCGGTGTTCAACGAATACCTGCACACCTTGTTCACCAAGGGTTTCCCGGTGGAATACTTCGTCGAAGGCGGACGCTCGCGCACCGGGCGCATGCTGCAACCGAAGACCGGGATGCTGGCGATCACCCTGCGCAGCTTCCTGCGTTCCTCGCGCATGCCCATCGTGTTCGTGCCGGTGTACATCGGCTATGAGCGGGTGCTGGAAGGCCGCACTTACCTGGGCGAACTGCGCGGTGCGAGCAAGAAGAAAGAGTCGATTTTCGATATTTTCAAAGTGGTCGGCGCCCTCAAGCAGCGCTTTGGCCAGGTCGCCGTGAACTTCGGCGAACCGATCAAGCTGGCTGAATTCCTCGACAGCGAGCAGCCCGACTGGCGCTCCCAGGAGCTGGGCCCGAACTACAAGCCGGCGTGGCTCAACGAAACCACCAACCGCCTCGGCGAACGGGTGGCGCAACACCTGAACGAAGCGGCGGCGATCAATCCGGTGAACCTGGTGGCCCTCGCGCTGCTGTCCACCACCCGCCTGGCCCTGGACGAACAGGCGATGGCGCGCCAGCTGGATCTGTACCTGGCACTGCTGCGCAAGGTGCCCTACTCGCCCCACACCACCCTGCCGGAAGGCGACGGCCTAGCGCTGATCAAGCACGTCAAGGACATGCACCTGCTGTCGGAACAGAGCGATGCACTGGGCAAGATCCTCTACCTGGACGAGCAGAACGCCGTCCTGATGACCTACTACCGCAACAACGTGCTACACATCTTCGCCCTGCCGGCGCTGCTGGCAAGTTTCTTCCAGAGCAGCTCGCGGATGAGCCGCGAACAGATCCTGCGCTATACCCGTGCGCTCTACCCGTACCTGCAATCGGAGCTGTTTATCCGCTGGTCCCTGGACGAACTGGACGCTGTGGTCGACCAGTGGCTGGACGCCTTCGTCGAACAAGGCCTGCTGCGTTTTGAAAACGACGTGTACCTGCGCCCGGCGCCGAGCTCACGGCAGTTTGTGCTGTTGACCCTGCTGTCCAAGAGCATCGCCCAGACCCTGCAACGCTTCTACATGGCGATCTCGCTGCTGCTCAACAGCGGCCAGAACAGCATCAGCGCCGAAGAGCTGGAAGACCTGTGCACGGTCATGGCCCAGCGCCTGTCGATCCTGCACGGCCTGAATGCCCCGGAGTTCTTCGACAAGAGCCTTTTCCGACATTTTATCCAGACCCTGCTGGAGCAAGATGTGCTGCGTCGCGACGAGGCCGGCAAACTGAGCTATCACCCGCTGCTGGGTGAGCTGGCCGAAGGTGCAGCCAAACGCGTATTGCCCGCGGAGATTCGCCTGTCGATTCGCCAGGTCGCACTGCATCGCAGCGAAGAGGCGCCAGACCAGCCTGTGGTACCCGAAGAAACACACTAGAGTGACCGAGGCGCCAGGGTGTTTCTGGCGCCGTTGACAAGGAGCTGCACCATGAAAAAAATCATCCTCCTGGGCCTGACCGCCCTGCTGGGAGCCTGCCAGACCATGAGCCCCGCGCCCAAAGCCAGCCTCGATGGCGAAGTCTTCTACCTGCAACGCATCGCCCTGCCGCCCGCCGCCACCTTGAGTGTGACCCTGCAGGATGTGTCCTTGATGGATGCCCCGGCCGTGACCCTGGCCGAGCAGAAAGGCCCGGTGAAAGGCCAGGTGCCGCTGCCCTTTCACCTGAGCTACGACCCGACCCAGGTCAAGCCTGGCCACAGTTACTCGGTAAGCGCTCGCATCGAACTGGAGGGCAAGCTACTGTTTATCACCACCGAACGGCACTCCGTGCAGTTGAACGGCCAGGACCCACAACCGCTGCGCCTGCGCGTGGATGCGGTTGCACACTGATTAAAATATCGAACATAAGGAAGCGCCCATGCTCCGTAACTCCCTTCGCCTCACTGCCCTGTGCGCCGGCTTGCTGCTCGGTGCCAACGCCATGGCCTTGTCCCTCGGCAGCCTGTCCCAGGGCGACGCCACCGGCGGCCTCAAGGATGCACTGACCCAAGGCGCACAGATTGCCGTGAAACAACTGGGTGTGCCCGGTGGTTTCAGCAACAACCCCGAAGTGAAGATCGGCCTGCCGGGCAAGTTGGGCAAAGTCGCTGACAAGTTGAAAATGTTCGGCATGGGTGACCAGGTCACGCAACTTGAAACCAGCATGAACAAGGCGGCCGAGTCTGCTGTCACCCAGGCCCAGCCGATCCTGGTAAACGCGGTGAAAAACATGAGCGTGACCGATGCCAAGGGCATCCTCACCGGCGGCCAGGACTCGGCCACCCAGTACCTGAACAAAAGCAGCCGTGACGAGATCCGGGCCAAGTTCCTGCCGATCGTCAAGGCCGCTACCGACAAGGTCGGCGTGGCCCAGCAGTACAACGCGCTCGCCGGCAAGGCCGCCACCTTTGGCGCCATTGATGCCAAGAGCGCCAATGTCGAAAGCTACGTGACCGAACAGGCGCTGGACGGGCTGTTCAAGATGATCGCCCAGCAGGAAGAAACCATTCGCAAGAACCCGGCGGCGGCTGCCACCAGCTTGGCCAAGAAGGTGTTCGGCGCGCTGTAGACCATACCCGGCAACTAAAAACGCCCTGAACTATTCAGGGCGTTTTTTTAATAGCGGCACTTGCAAGGCAAATCACTACCCACGGCATTGCTGTTGCTGCTGTTGGTGGTGTTGTTTTCGGTTTTGATATTAATGTTGATCTCGGGCTGGCCATTGCCATTGGACCGACCGAAATTCGGCCCTATTCCAAATACAGCCCCCAACAGGTGCAGTGGTGAAACCAGTACTGGAAAAATCATACACACTCCTCGATATCTATGGTCAAAAGCCCCCTCTGAGTGGCAAGGCAGCCCGAGTGGTTCCCGGGCTGCCTCGAGTCAGCGGCTATCGATGGATCGGAAAGAGTGCCGATGACCTCTGGTAGGGTTGGTGGGCCTCATGCACCGGCGCCTGGTGATACGGCTTGGGCCGCGCAGGCAGGACAGGCCCCGTTGGTCGGGAGTGATGGCCGTGGTTGAAACCGGGCCGTCCATGGCCGGGCTTGTGCGGTCGCGCCGTATCAGCTTCTTTATTGGAACCAGGCAACAGATTGCCCAGCAGTGACCCCAGGAAAGCACCTTTGAAAGCTGCCAGGGCAGACAAAATAAACATATGACACTCCATGAACTCATTGTTGTTCATCGGGACCGCAGGCTTGCGGCCCCGACAACGACGTCTGTCAATCAGACAATTCTGAGTGGAGCACCACGGGCAAACGTTCCGTCGCCCAGGGTCGCAGTTTGCGTCTATGTGTGAATGACCAGAGGCATTTCCTTACAGGACACCCCTGCCACTCGCAGCCTTACACCGCCTCCTTGCGGACCCGAAACCACGCCGCATACAGCGCGGGCAGGAACAACAGCGTCAATGCCGTCGCAACAATCAAGCCGCCCATGATCGCCACGGCCATCGGCCCGAAGAACACGCTGCGGGACAGCGGGATCATCGCCAGTACGGCCGCCAGCGCCGTCAGCACAATCGGCCGGAAGCGCCGCACGGTCGCCTCGATAATCGCCTGCCAGGGAGCCAGGCCGGCCTTGATGTCCTGCTCGATCTGGTCGACCAGAATCACCGAGTTACGCATGATCATTCCCGACAGCGCGATGGTCCCCAGCATCGCCACGAACCCAAAGGGCTGGCGGAACACCAGCAGGAACAGTGTCACCCCGATCAGGCCCAAGGGCGCCGTGAGAAACACCATCGCGGTGCGGGAGAAGCTGCGCAATTGCAGCATCAGCAAGGTCAGCACCACCACGATAAACAGCGGCACACCGGCCTTGACCGAGTTCTGCCCACGGGCGGAATCCTCGACCGTGCCGCCAACTTCCAGCAGGTAGCCGTCCGGCAGTTCAGCACGCACGCCTTCGAGGGTCGGCAGGATCTGCTGCACCAGGGTGGCCGGTTGTTCCTTGCCGTAGATATCGGCGCGAACGGTCACGGTCGGCAGGCGATTACGGTGCCAGATGATGCCTTCCTCAAAGCCGTATTCCAGGGTCGCGATCTGCGACAGCGCCACGCTCTTGCCGTTGTCGGTCGGCACCGCCAGGCTTGGCAGCAGCGACAGCTCGGTGCGCTCATGCACCGTGCCGCGCAGCAGGATTTCGATCAACTCGTTGTCCTCGCGGTACTGGCTGACGCTGGAGCCCGTGAGGGAACTCTGGAGGAATTTCGACAGGTTGGCGGTGCTCACGCCGAGGGCTCGGGCGCGGTCCTGGTCAACGTTGAGGTAGACGATCTTGCTCGGTTCTTCCCAGTCCAGGTGCACGTTGACCACGTGGGTATTTTCGCGAACCTTGGCCGCCACTTTCCGCGCCAGGGCCCGGACTTCTTCGATGTGCTCGCCCGTTACCCGGAACTGCACGGGGTAGCCAACCGGCGGGCCGTTTTCAAGCCGCGTAACCCGCGAACGCAGGTCCGGGAATTGTTCGTTGAGGGTTTCGATCAGCCAGGTGCGCAAGCTTTCGCGCTCCTCGATGGTCTTGGCCAACACCACAAACTGGGCAAAGCTGGCGGCCGGCAGTTGCTGGTCCAGCGGCAGGTAGAAACGTGGCGAACCGGTACCGACATAGGCCACATAATTTTCAATACCTGCATGTTCCTTGAGCAAGGCTTCAAGGCGTTTGACCTGGTCAGCCGTATTGCTCAGGGACGCGCCTTCAGCCAGTTTCAGGTCGACCATCAGTTCCAGTCGCCCGGAAGCCGGGAAGAACTGCTGGGGCACAAAGCGGAACAGCGCCACCGAGCCGATAAACAGCAGCAAGGTCAGGACGATCACCGTCTTGCGCCGACGCACGCACCATTCCACCAGGCGTCTTACGCGCTGATAGAAGGGTGTGCCGTAGGGATCCGGCCCGTCGGTGCCATGCTTGGCCGCATGAATCTTCGCCAGGTCCGGCAGGAGTTTTTCCCCCAGGTACGGCACGAACATCACTGCGGCGACCCACGAGGCCAGCAGCGCAATGGTCACCACCTGGAAGATCGAGCGGGTGTATTCACCGGTGCTCGATTGCGCCGTGGCAATCGGCAGGAAACCTGCGGCCGTGATCAGGGTGCCGGTGAGCATCGGGAAGGCTGTGCTGGTCCAGGCGAAACTGGCGGCCTTGAGCCGGTCGTACCCCTGCTCCATTTTGATCGCCATCATTTCCACGGCGATGATCGCATCGTCCACCAGCAAGCCCAGCGCCAGCACCAGCGCGCCGAGGGAGATTTTGTGCAGGCCGATGCCGAGGTAATACATGGTGGCAAACGTCATGGCCAACACCAGCGGAATCGCCAGGGCGACCACCATGCCGGTGCGCACGCCCAGAGAGAAAAAGCTCACCAGCAACACAATCGCCAGGGCCTCGGCGAGCACCTGGACGAATTCGCCGACACTGGTTTTTACCGCTGCCGGCTGGTCCGACACCTTGCGCAGTTCCATACCGGCAGGAAGGTTCTTCTGCAGGCGTGCGAATTCGCCTTCCAGGGCCTTGCCCAGCACCAGGATGTCGCCACCATCACGCATGGCCACGGCCAGCCCGATGGCGTCGGCGCCCATGTAGCGCATGCGCGGTGCCGGTGGATCGTTGAAGCCACGATGAATCTCGGCCACGTCACCGATACGGAACGTACGATCACCGACGCGGATCGGGAAGTCGCGAATCTCCTTAACGGTCTTGAAGTTGCCGGACACCCTTAACTGCACGCGCTCGCTCGGGGTTTCAAAGAAGCCGGCGGTGGACACCGCGTTCTGCTCCTGCAACGCCTGCTGCACGGCCGCCAGCGGCAGGCCGAGGGTGGCGAGCTTGAGGTTGGACAGCTCGATCCAGATCTTCTCGTCCTGCAAGCCCAGCAGTTCGACCTTGCCGACATCCGGCACCCGTTGCAGCTGAATCTGGATGCGGTCGGCGTAGTCCTTGAGCACGGCGTAGTCAAAGCCATCGCCGGTCAGGGCGTAGATATTGCCGAAGGTGGTACCGAATTCATCGTTGAAAAACGGGCCCTGGATATCCGGTGGCAGGGTCTGGCGAATATCGCTGATTTTCTTGCGCACCTGGTACCAGAGGTCCGGGATCTCTGCGGAGTGCATCGAGTCCCGGGCCATGAAGGTGACCTGGGATTCACCGGGTCGCGAGAAGGAGACGATGCGCTCGTAGTCGCCGGTCTCCATCAATTTCTTTTCAATACGCTCGGTGACCTGGCGCGACACCTCCTGGGCCGTAGCGCCTGGCCAGTTGGTCTTGATCACCATGGCCTTGAAGGTAAACGGCGGGTCTTCGCTTTGTCCCAACTTGGTGTAGGACAAGGTGCCGACCACTGCCAGCAGGATCATCAGGAACAGTACGATCTGGCGATTACGCAACGCCCATTCGGAAAGATTGAAACCCATCGGGGACTACTCCTTGGCCGCCAGACTTACCACTCGATTGGCGCGATCCACCGGGCGCACTTGCTGGCCCTCATGGAGTACATGCACACCGGCGGCGATCACCCAATCAGTGGGGTTCAAGCCTTCCAGTACCGGCACGGTTTTCTCGCCAAAGGCGCCGATCCGCACCGGTGTGCGCTTGAGGGTATTGTCGGGCTGCACCACCCAGACGTAGGACGCGCCGTTCTCCGCGCTCAGGGCAGACAGCGGCACCGCCAGGGGAATCACCCCGTCAGCCTGGATGAAGACGCGAGCGCTCTGCCCCAGTTCCGCAGGCACTTTGCCGCCGGTAAACGCGACGCGGGCGGCGAAGGTTCGCGACTTTGGATCGGCAGCCGGCGACAGTTCGCGGATGCGGCCGTTGAAGCGTTGGTCGGGCTGGCTCCACAGTTCCACGGACACCGGCTGGCCAATCTTGAAACGCCCGAAGCTTTGCTCCGGCAGGCTGATCAACACCTCCCGCTCGCCATCGGTGGCCAGGGTGAATACGGTCTGGCCGGCCGACACCACCTGGCCGACTTCCACTGCACGCTTGGCGACCACGCCATCCTGGGGTGCGCGCAACACGGCGTAACCGGCCTGGTTATTGGCCACGTCGAATTCGGCCTTGATCTGCTTGAGGCGTGCTTCACCGGAGCGGTAGAGGTTTTCGGAGTTGTCGTACTGGGAGCGGCTGACCATCTGACGGTCCATCAGGGTCTTGTAGCGGTCACGCTCGGCGCGTACCAGGCTCAGGTTGGCGTCGGCAGCGGCGACCTGGGCGCGGGTGGCTTCCAGTTGCAGGCGTACGTCCTGAGGGTCGAGTTCGGCCAGGGGCTGGTTGGCCTTGACGCGCTCGCCCTCCTCCACCAGTCGTCGGCTGACTTTGCCGCCAATGCGAAAGGCCAGGTCGGGTTCATAGCGTGCACGCACCTCGCCCGGGTAGCTGTCGGAAGCCTGCGCCGAAGGCTCTGGCTGAACCACCATGGCCGGGCGGACGGTGGTTTGCGCCGCTTCTTCATGGCCACAGGCAGCCAACAGGAATAACAAGCTGGCAGGCAACGCGAGTGGCAGGAAATAGCTGCGCATGCTGAAGGACCTTTCGCTAATGGTGCTAGGAATAATTATACTGGCCAGTATGTTATTAATACCAAACTCACCAGTCCAGTAATAAAGTGAAAATGTCCGACAATCCTGTGAACACCAATAGCCCCGGGCGTCCCAAGGACATGGCAAAACGCCAGGCGATTCTTGATGCGGCGAAGATCCTGTTTTTGAGTAATGGATATGCCAGTACCAGCATGGATGCCGTGGCAGTGGAGGCCGGGGTGTCGAAGCTGACGGTGTACAGCCATTTCACCGACAAGGAGACGCTGTTCTCGGCAGCGGTGGTTGCCAAGTGCGAAGAGCAGTTACCGGTGATGTATTTCGAGCTGCCCGAGGGTGTGCCGGTGGAGAAGGTGCTGCTCAATATCGCCCGCGGGTTTCATGTGCTGATCAATAGCGAGGAGTCGGTGAACCTGCATCGGCTGATGATGACTTCCGGGAGTCAGGATCCGAAGTTGTCGCAGATCTTTTTCGAGGCTGGGCCGATGCGTATGTTGCAGGGGATGGAGCGGCTGCTCTGTAAGATCGACCAAAGTGGCGCATTGCGTATTGCCAAACCGTTCACCGCGGCGGAGCATTTTTTTTGCTTGCTCAAGGGGACGGCGAATTTTTGTTTGTTGTATGGGTGTGGGGGGCAACTGAGCGCTGAGGCGGCCGAGGAGCATGTGCAGGAAGTGGTTGGGTTGTTCATGCGGGCTTATCGGGCTTTTTGAACTGGGTACATATCCGTTTTTTGGGTCAGGGCCGCTTATGGTTCCGCTCTT
>NZ_JACAQC010000077.1:0-538 GCF_013385345.1 Pseudomonas sp. I8001 | reverse complement strand
GGCATGGTGTCACGCGCGTATTCGATCTCCAGCTGAGTCCCTTGCAGGATCATCTGGGTCGCTTCTTCCTTCATCTCGGCATCCCACAGGTGCGGGTTTTCGATTTTGATCTGGTTGATCACATCGATACCGAAGTTCAGGTGCATCGACTCATCCCGCAGGATGTACTGGAACTGCTCGGCCACGCCGGTCATTTTGTTGCGACGGCCCATGGACAAAATCTGGGTAAAGCCGCAGTAGAAGAAGATGCCTTCCAGTACGCAGTAGTAGGCCACCAGGTTGCGCAGCAGCTCTTTGTCAGTCTCAACGGTACCGGTTTCGAACTTCGGATCGGAGATCGAACGGGTGTACTTCAAGCCCCAGGCAGCCTTTTTGGCGACCGATGGAATCTCGTGGTACATGTTGAAGATCTCGCCTTCATCCATGGCCAGCGATTCGATGCAGTACTGGTAGGCGTGGGTGTGGATCGCTTCTTCGAAGGCCTGGCGCAGGATGTACTGGCGGCACTCCGGGTTGGTGATCAGGCGGTACACGGCCA
>NZ_JACAQC010000076.1:0-1592 GCF_013385345.1 Pseudomonas sp. I8001 | reverse complement strand
ACCTTGCATATGCTTGTATGTACAAGTAAAGATGTGTGCGTAAGAGTCCATGAACTTCCTCTTCGCACCCATCAATGTTCGCGCATTGATCGTTGAGGATTTTTTTGTGACCAAGCCTACCCAATACCGTGACGTTGAAATCCGTGCCGCACGCGGCAACACGCTGACCGCCAAAAGCTGGCTGACTGAAGCGCCGCTGCGCATGTTGATGAACAACCTCGACCCGCAGGTTGCCGAAAATCCGAAAGAACTGGTGGTGTACGGCGGTATCGGCCGTGCGGCACGTAACTGGGAATGCTACGACAAGATCGTCGAAAGCCTGACCAACCTCAACGACGACGAAACCCTGCTGGTGCAATCCGGCAAACCCGTCGGCGTGTTCAAGACCCACAGCAACGCCCCGCGCGTGCTGATCGCCAACTCCAACCTGGTACCGCACTGGGCGAGCTGGGAGCATTTCAACGAACTGGATGCCAAGGGCCTGGCCATGTACGGCCAGATGACCGCCGGCAGCTGGATCTACATCGGCAGCCAGGGCATCGTGCAGGGCACCTACGAAACCTTCGTCGAAGCCGGTCGCCAGCACTACAACGATGACCTCAAGGGCCGTTGGGTCCTGACCGCCGGCCTCGGCGGCATGGGCGGCGCCCAGCCACTGGCCGCGACCCTGGCCGGTGCCTGCTCGCTGAACATCGAATGCCAGCAGGTCAGCATCGACTTCCGCCTGAGCAGCCGCTACGTCGACGAACAAGCCACCGACCTCGACGACGCCCTGGCGCGCATCGACAAATACACCAAGGCCGGCCAGGCGATCTCCATCGCGTTGCTGGGCAACGCCGCTGAAATCCTTCCGGAACTGGTCAAGCGCGGCGTGCGCCCGGACATGGTCACCGACCAGACCAGCGCCCACGACCCGCTCAACGGCTACCTGCCCGCCGGCTGGACCTGGGACGAATACCGCGCCCGCGCCAAGACCGAACCGGCCGAAGTGATCAAGGCCGCCAAGCAGTCGATGGCCGTGCACGTCAAGGCCATGCTCGAGTTCCAGAAACAAGGCATCCCGACGTTCGACTACGGCAACAACATCCGTCAGATGGCGCAAGAAGTGGGCGTGGAAAACGCCTTCGACTTCCCGGGTTTCGTCCCGGCCTACATCCGTCCGCTGTTCTGCCGTGGCATCGGCCCGTTCCGTTGGGCTGCGCTGTCGGGCGACCCGCAAGACATCTACAAGACCGACGCCAAAGTCAAAGAGCTGATCCCGGACGACGCGCACCTGCACAACTGGCTGGACATGGCCCGCGAGCGCATCAGCTTCCAGGGCCTGCCGGCGCGTATCTGCTGGGTTGGCCTGGGCCAGCGCGCCAAGCTCGGCCTGGCATTCAACGAAATGGTGCGCAGCGGCGAGCTGTCGGCACCCATCGTGATCGGCCGCGACCACCTGGACTCCGGCTCGGTGGCCAGCCCCAACCGTGAAACCGAATCGATGCAGGACGGCTCCGACGCCGTGTCCGACTGGCCACTGCTCAACGCCCTGCTCAACACCGCCAGCGGCGCGACCTGGGTTTCGTTGCACCACGGCGGCGGCGTCGGCC
>NZ_JACAQC010000075.1:0-303 GCF_013385345.1 Pseudomonas sp. I8001 | reverse complement strand
CTAATCAAAGACTAGAAATCAACATTCACCATCACAGCGATGGAATGCTCATTTCTAAGCTTTCAAGACAGAAGCAGTAGTGGTGGAGCCAAACGGGATCGAACCGTTGACCTCCTGCGTGCAAGGCAGGCGCTCTCCCAGCTGAGCTATGGCCCCGTATTTCTACAGGCGTTTCCCACACAAAATTGGTGGGTCTGGGCAGATTCGAACTGCCGACCTCACCCTTATCAGGGGTGCGCTCTAACCAACTGAGCTACAGACCCAATTTCGGGCTGCTTCTTTATCGTCTTCTTCAATGAATCA
>NZ_JACAQC010000074.1:0-316 GCF_013385345.1 Pseudomonas sp. I8001 | reverse complement strand
CTAATCAAAGACTAGAAATCAATATTCATTGGCGAATATTCATTTCTAAACTCTAACAGTAGAAGCAGTTAATGGTGGAGCCAAACGGGATCGAACCGTTGACCTCCTGCGTGCAAGGCAGGCGCTCTCCCAGCTGAGCTATGGCCCCATAACAAAATTGGTGGGTCTGGGCAGATTCGAACTGCCGACCTCACCCTTATCAGGGGTGCGCTCTAACCAACTGAGCTACAGACCCAATTTCGAGCGCGTAACTGATTAGCTAAGAGCTATCAGCTTGGAGCTTAAAGCTGCTTCTATCGTCTTCTTCAATGAATCA
>NZ_JACAQC010000073.1:0-338 GCF_013385345.1 Pseudomonas sp. I8001 | reverse complement strand
TCAAGATCAAGATCAAAAGCAACAGCACAGCGGCCTACCGGCCGGCTTGAGTGTGGTGAAGCAAAATCAAGTCTAAAGCGGGCACGGTCAAATGTGGGAGCTGGCTTGCCTGCGATGGCATCGCCTCGGTGTATCTGAAAACCCGAGGTGTCTGCATCGCAGGCAAGCCAGCTCCCACAGAAAGCAGATCTGCAACCGCTTCAGATTTGGCTTTCGCTCTGGATCTTGCCTTTGCTTTTAACACTCAAGCCGGCCGGTAGGCCGCTGTGCTCTGCTTTTGAAGCAGCCGTTACCTAAATAACGGATATGCACACCGATCTAACTCAACCAAACAACAC
>NZ_JACAQC010000072.1:2115-5451 GCF_013385345.1 Pseudomonas sp. I8001 | reverse complement strand
AATCTTGACGATGACCTACTCTCACATGGGGAAACCCCACACTACCATCGGCGATGCATCGTTTCACTGCTGAGTTCGGGATGGGATCAGGTGGTTCCAATGCTCTATGGTCGTCAAGAAATTCGGGTACTGAGTCGTGGCCAGTTGGCCTCGCTTCAGCAAATTGGGTATGTGATAGCTAGGTGTTTGCAAGATCTCGAACTTTCGGTTCGTTTCGTCTTCACACACCGCAATCTGGTCTCTTCGACGCAAATTGCTTGGGTGTTATATGGTCAAGCCTCACGGGCAATTAGTATTGGTTAGCTCAACGCCTCACAGCGCTTACACACCCAACCTATCAACGTCGTAGTCTTCGACGGCCCTTCAGGGAACTCAAGGTTCCAGTGAGATCTCATCTTGAGGCTAGTTTCCCGCTTAGATGCTTTCAGCGGTTATCTATTCCGAACATAGCTACCCGGCAATGCCACTGGCGTGACAACCGGAACACCAGAGGTTCGTCCACTCCGGTCCTCTCGTACTAGGAGCAGCCCCTCTCAAATCTCAAACGTCCACGGCAGATAGGGACCGAACTGTCTCACGACGTTCTAAACCCAGCTCGCGTACCACTTTAAATGGCGAACAGCCATACCCTTGGGACCGGCTTCAGCCCCAGGATGTGATGAGCCGACATCGAGGTGCCAAACACCGCCGTCGATATGAACTCTTGGGCGGTATCAGCCTGTTATCCCCGGAGTACCTTTTATCCGTTGAGCGATGGCCCTTCCATACAGAACCACCGGATCACTAAGACCTACTTTCGTACCTGCTCGACGTGTCTGTCTCGCAGTCAAGCGCGCTTTTGCCTTTATACTCTACGACCGATTTCCGACCGGTCTGAGCGCACCTTCGTACTCCTCCGTTACTCTTTAGGAGGAGACCGCCCCAGTCAAACTACCCACCATACACTGTCCTCGATCCGGATAACGGACCTGAGTTAGAACCTCAAAGTTGCCAGGGTGGTATTTCAAGGTTGGCTCCACGCGAACTGGCGTCCACGCTTCAAAGCCTCCCACCTATCCTACACAAGCAAATTCAAAGTCCAGTGCAAAGCTATAGTAAAGGTTCACGGGGTCTTTCCGTCTAGCCGCGGATACACTGCATCTTCACAGCGATTTCAATTTCACTGAGTCTCGGGTGGAGACAGCGCCGCCATCGTTACGCCATTCGTGCAGGTCGGAACTTACCCGACAAGGAATTTCGCTACCTTAGGACCGTTATAGTTACGGCCGCCGTTTACCGGGGCTTCGATCAAGAGCTTCGCGTTAGCTAACCCCATCAATTAACCTTCCGGCACCGGGCAGGCGTCACACCCTATACGTCCACTTTCGTGTTTGCAGAGTGCTGTGTTTTTAATAAACAGTCGCAGCGGCCTGGTATCTTCGACCGGCATGAGCTTACGGAGCAAGTCCTTCACCCTCACCGGCGCACCTTCTCCCGAAGTTACGGTGCCATTTTGCCTAGTTCCTTCACCCGAGTTCTCTCAAGCGCCTTGGTATTCTCTACCCAACCACCTGTGTCGGTTTGGGGTACGGTTCCTGGTTACCTGAAGCTTAGAAGCTTTTCTTGGAAGCATGGCATCAACCACTTCGTCATCTAAAAGATGACTCGTCATCAGCTCTCGGCCTTAGAATCCCGGATTTACCTAAGATTCCAGCCTACCACCTTAAACTTGGACAACCAACGCCAAGCTGGCCTAGCCTTCTCCGTCCCTCCATCGCAATAACCAGAAGTACAGGAATATTAACCTGTTTTCCATCGACTACGCTTTTCAGCCTCGCCTTAGGGACCGACTAACCCTGCGTCGATTAACGTTGCGCAGGAAACCTTGGTCTTTCGGCGTGGGTGTTTTTCACACCCATTATCGTTACTCATGTCAGCATTCGCACTTCTGATACCTCCAGCAAGCTTCTCAACTCACCTTCACAGGCTTACAGAACGCTCCTCTACCGCATCACCCGAAGGTGATACCCGTAGCTTCGGTGTATGGTTTGAGCCCCGTTACATCTTCCGCGCAGGCCGACTCGACTAGTGAGCTATTACGCTTTCTTTAAAGGGTGGCTGCTTCTAAGCCAACCTCCTAGCTGTCTAAGCCTTCCCACATCGTTTCCCACTTAACCATAACTTTGGGACCTTAGCTGACGGTCTGGGTTGTTTCCCTTTTCACGACGGACGTTAGCACCCGCCGTGTGTCTCCCATGCTCGGCACTTGTAGGTATTCGGAGTTTGCATCGGTTTGGTAAGTCGGGATGACCCCCTAGCCGAAACAGTGCTCTACCCCCTACAGTGATACATGAGGCGCTACCTAAATAGCTTTCGAGGAGAACCAGCTATCTCCGAGCTTGATTAGCCTTTCACTCCGATCCACAGGTCATCCGCTAACTTTTCAACGGTAGTCGGTTCGGTCCTCCAGTTAGTGTTACCCAACCTTCAACCTGCCCATGGATAGATCGCCCGGTTTCGGGTCTATTCCCAGCGACTAGACGCCCTATTAAGACTCGCTTTCGCTACGCCTCCCCTATTCGGTTAAGCTCGCCACTGAAAATAAGTCGCTGACCCATTATACAAAAGGTACGCAGTCACAGAACAAAGTCTGCTCCCACTGCTTGTACGCATACGGTTTCAGGATCTATTTCACTCCCCTCTCCGGGGTTCTTTTCGCCTTTCCCTCACGGTACTAGTTCACTATCGGTCAGTCAGTAGTATTTAGCCTTGGAGGATGGTCCCCCCATATTCAGACAAAGTTTCTCGTGCTCCGTCCTACTCGATTTCATGACTAAGAGATTTTCGCGTACAGGGCTATCACCCACTATGGCCGCACTTTCCAGAGCGTTCCGCTAATCTCAAAGCCACTTAAGGGCTAGTCCCCGTTCGCTCGCCACTACTAAGGGAATCTCGGTTGATTTCTTTTCCTCAGGGTACTTAGATGTTTCAGTTCCCCTGGTTCGCTCCATACACCTATGTATTCAGTGTAAGGTAACCATCTTATGATGGCTGGGTTCCCCCATTCAGACATCTCCGGATCAAAGTCTGTTTGCCGACTCCCCGAAGCTTTTCGCAGGCTACCACGTCTTTCATCGCCTCTGACTGCCAAGGCATCCACCGTATGCGCTTCTTCACTTGACCATATAACCCCAAGCAATCTGGTTATACTGTGAAGACGACATTCGCCGAAAATTCGCAATTACTTACAAATTTTACCTTAGCCTGATCCGTTACCAGTGAAAGTAACGTTCAGTCTATCTTTCTATCACATACCCAAATTTTTAAAGAACGATCTAATCAAAGACTAGAAATCAA
>NZ_JACAQC010000071.1:0-11279 GCF_013385345.1 Pseudomonas sp. I8001 | reverse complement strand
GAACCAATAGCGGCCATAACCGCAGCAACGGATATGCACCCCACACCGCGGAGCTACAAATTCCGGCTATGCCGGTAATCACTGACCGCCTCATACACCGCCTTACGCAACCGATTAATCCCCCCAATCGGCCGATGCGCCTCCACCCCAAACCACGGATTAAACGACTGATTATCACAAGCCAGATTCAACGCCGGCGTATCAAAATCCTGCGCCGGAATCACCACCTTGGCCACCGTCTCAAACGGCGCATCACTCTCTTTCCATTCAATGCTGGTGTCCTCGATCGGCATGAACTTCTGCGGATTCTGCCGCTGAATCTGCAACACAAAACACGCCGCCACCCGGTCCGTCGACAGTTGCTGATTCAACGCACTGCGCAAAAAGTTCGGCAGGTCCTGATTCTGTTTGGGCAGCACATACGCAGGACACCCCTGGGGATCCGGCGCCACCCGAAACTTCGCATTCGCCGCCCCAAACTTATACGGCGACACCGAGAAATACGTCGTCTGCGTAGGACTCACCGGCGGCGGCGCCAACGTCGCCAGCGCGATAAACAAATGCCGCACCTGCCAACTGCGCGGATCCACCCCGGGGAAAAACGCCATGACTTTCTTGCCATCGGCCTGAGCCGAAATGTTCTGCGCATACTCCGCCACATCACTGACGAAAAAGTTCGGATGGCTGAACATCACAAAGTCCTGCTCACCCCGCGCCTGCTGATCCGCCAGCAGCTGTTTGCCTGGCACGTCCAGCAACTTGATCGCCATCCCCCGGGCATCCCGGATGCTGTCGAACTGCGGATACGCATTGCCGTTGGACAGTCGCATCATCGCCTGCCAGGTCTTGCCCGGCTCGGCGAACACGCCCTGGCGCAGGGCCGGGTCGAGGTCCGCCAGTACGCTGACCTCGGCCTTCACGCAGCCATGGGCCTTGGCATGCGCATCCCGCAGGTAACGCGTGCCCTCGCGGTGTTGGTCGACGATGCGCACGGCGGTCTGGATGATGCCCTGGGTCATGGCCGCTTCACCCGGCGGGATCTGTTCGTCCGGCGATACCGGGCCGCTGTGCTGCCAGGCAAACCACAGGGTGGACAGCAACCAGCCCAGCAGGCCCAGGCCCACCAGCCACAACAGGGTCTTGCCGAGAAACGCGCCGAGGCGCAGCCAAAGTCGAGCGAGCATTTAAAAATCCTTTTCTGCGAAGTCGGTTGGGTCAGGGCAGTTGCTGTTCCAGCGGGCCGCCCAGCACTTTCAAATATTCCAGCAGCGCCCAGCGTTCCTGGGGCAGCAAGCCTCGGCCAATCACCCCGTTGCCACGCTGCCCGGCACGGAATTCGTGGCCGCTGTTGTGGTTGCCGGTGATGCGCGTATCGAACAGGAACGCGTTGGGGAACGCGGCGGTTTGATAGCCCAGGTGGCGCGGGTCGTATTCGAAGGTGCCTTTATAGAAGGTCGGGCTGCGCTCGTCCTGAGGCGAGAGCAATTGGTAGATCGTCGGCACCGAGCCGTTGTGCAGGAACGGCGGTGTCGCCCACACCCCGGCCAGGGGCCGTGCCTTGTAGGCACGCAATTCGCGTACGCCGATCGGCAGGCCGAAGCCGTCCAGGCGCGGGCGTTCGGCAGGTGTCACACCGGCGGCACGGTAGGCGTGGTCTTCGACAAACGCGGTGATGTAGGCCAGGCCTTTGGCTGAAGAGAGGCTGCGCAGGTCCAGCGGCTCGGTGGGCGTGGGGTGCAGTTCGACGTTCATTTTCGCCAACTCCGCCGGGTCCCATTGCAGGGCGCTGAGGTCGAAGCGGTGGTCAGCGATATTGTTGGCAGTAGCGGGGTCGGTGCCGATCACCTCCACCGGGAGCATTTTCAATTGTCGCACCGGGCGGCCATCGACCTGGGACACCGCTGGCACGTGGCAGCCGGCGCAGTTTTCCGCGAACAGTGCGCGACCCTGGGCGGCCAGCGGTTTGTCGATGGCGCCGAACAGGTCTTCGGGCCAGGTGGGTGGCTTGAGCCGTTGCAGGGTTTCTTCGATGGTATTCAGGTCGCGAACCCGCACGCTGGAGGCGTAGCGCGCATCGCCCTGGAGCGGCTGGCCGGCGCTGTCGAAGAAGTCCAGGGTGGCGCCGACGCCCAGGGCTTCGCCGATATTGCGGGCCATGGGTTGTTGGGCCGAGCCATTCCATTGCACCCAGTCGAAGGTCCAGATGTCCCACAGTTGCGGGTAGTCCACCGGGGCGTTGGCGATGCGGTAGTTGTCGGGGGAAATGGCGTCGCCAAAGCTGGCGTTGGCGATACGGCCAAAGGCGTCGGTGCGGCCCGGGCCTTCTTCGGTGGGGTAGAGGCCACGGTGGGTGTCGTTCCAGGCAACTTTGAGGAAGTTGTTCAGGGACTTCTTGAAATCCTGGCGCAGTTGCGCTGCGGTCTGGTCGTTGTAGTCATGGCCCAGCACGGTGCGGGCAAAGCGCTCGAATTTCCACGGGTTGTAGTAGGTCGAGGCCAGGCTGGCGACCAGTGCCTGGCCGAAGCTGCCGCCGCGCAGGGTCGGCACGCTGGACGGCAGCACATGTTGCGCCGGGCCACCGTCGATCCGCAGGCCCTGGCCTTTGAAGTTCAACTGGCCGGTGTGGCAGGCGGCGCAGGTGATGTCGAGGAACTCATCATTGCTGCCGGCATTTTTATGCCGGGCGAAACCCACCGGCAGGTTGCCGGGGTTCTGCGCGGTGGGCACCTGCTTGGGGTCTACCAGAAAACCAAAGCGCGCCAGGTACTCGGGCGTGGCGAAACGCTGCTCGGAGAACGGCAGTTCCAAGGCGGTAAACCAGGCATAACGCAGGCCCTTGACCTGGGTGCCCTGGGGCGTGAAATAGTAGATCTGGCGATCTGCGGCGCTCCATTGATCCTGATAGTGCACCTGTTCCACCGGCACGTAGACCGGCAGCTTCGGGTTGACCACGTAATAGAGCACCACCGCCAGGACCAGGCCCAGCAGTATGAAAATCATCAGCAAAACACGGGAAAAAATGCGCAAGATAACTATCCTTGTCGAGTTGTAGCGTTCTTATGCCATCAGGCCAGCAGTGCGGCAAGTGGCCATGAGTCTCGTTCCAGCGCTGCTGCCGTCCGTTGCAGGGCCCTGGATTGAATGAAAATGCTTTTAAACACGTGAACTTATCAGAAGTTTCCTGCTCACATGCCGGTAGCCATTGGTCGTGGCCGCCTGATAAGCTCGCGACTTTACTCGAATGCCCTTTTGGCACACGAACAAGGAAATAGCATGAAACAGCATCGGTTGGCGGCGGCGGTGGCCCTGGTTAGCCTGGTACTTGCGGGTTGTGATTCGCAAACCAGCGTAGAGCTGAAAACCCCGGCGCAAAAAGCTTCCTACGGTATCGGCCTGAACATGGGCAAAAGCCTTGCTCAAGAAGGTATGGATGACCTGGACTCCAAAGCGGTAGCCCAAGGCATCGAAGATGCCGTCGGCAAGAAAGAACAGAAGCTGAAAGACGACGAGCTGGTCGAAGCCTTCGCCGCACTGCAAAAACGTGCTGAAGAGCGTATGGCCAAGATGAGCGAAGAGTCGGCAACCGCCGGCAAGAAATTCCTCGAAGAAAACGCCAAGAAAGACGGCGTTGTCACCACCGCTTCCGGTCTGCAATACAAGATCGTGAAGAAAGCGGACGGTGCTCAACCCAAGCCTACCGACGTAGTGACTGTTCACTACACCGGCAAGCTCACCAACGGCACCACCTTTGACAGCTCCGTGGATCGCGGCAGCCCGATTGACCTGCCGGTCAGCGGCGTGATTCCGGGTTGGGTCGAAGGCCTGCAACTGATGCACGTTGGCGAGAAGGTCGAGTTGTACATCCCGTCCGACCTGGCCTACGGTGCCCAGAGCCCGAGCCCGGCGATTCCAGCCAACTCCGTGCTGGTATTCGACCTGGAACTGCTGGCCATCAAGGACCCGTCCAAGGCAGACGCTCCTGACGCACCGGCGGCTCCTGCTGCCAAGAAGTAATCAGCGCCTGAACACACAACGCCCCGTCTCGACGGGGCGTTGTTGTTTCTGGCCTGTGCGATCGTTCCCACGCTCTGCGATCGTTCCCACGCTCTGCGTGGGAATGCATCCCGTGACGCTCTGCGTCACCATTGCGCATAGCTCAAGCCTAGCGCTAACAGCAAGCGCGGAGCGCCACAGGCGGCATCCCCACGCAGAGCGTGGGAACGATCAGCTGAATCCAGGGCAAATTTAACCGAACCCATGCGGGCTAGAGCAGTCTGATAAAAGACCCGAGTACGGGTAGACGCAGATTATCTCCAAGTCAATGAATTCTTGGGTTTTTTTTATGTGCGCAAAAAACGCCCGATCTGACTGTAGGCCTTGTATTACGTGGCTTTCAGCCTGGAAAATAGGCTCTGTTCACAAGGTTATCCACAATTTGTGTGGATAACCTTTTCTGTCGCCTGGAACTGGAGTGACGATGAAAGCCCCGTTTAATTTCACCCGCTTCCTGCCCATGGCTGCTCGCCTGCTTGGCCGTGGGCGCTTGCCGACGTTGCTGTTCGCGGTCGCCGCCAAAGGCTCGAGCCAGGGCAACCGGCTGGGCAAGCTCAAGGATGACCTCAAGCTGCTCCAGGCCTTGTGCCTGGCCTACTGGCGCGGCGAGTACCGGGCCATCAGCCCCAAGGCGCTGATTTCGGTAGTGGCAGGGTTGATGTACTTCCTGAGCCCGATTGACGCGATCCCGGACTTTATCCCGGTGTTTGGCATGCTCGACGACATTGCTGTGCTGGCGTGGGTCATGAAGACCCTCGACGGCGAACTGAGCGCCTTTCGCGCCTGGCGCGAGCGTCAGCTCCCCGAGAAACTTGCGGTGGTTGAGCGCCTTCCTGCGACGCCTCAGCTGCTTACGCAAGAACACCTGAAAAAAAACTGAACCTTGGGAATATCCCCCTGCGCTCTTTGTGGCTGTTAGGATTACACTCCTAAGGAAAGTACTTACGAAGTAAGTGTTGTGATCCTACGGGGCAGTCATGGATATTCAGATAATTACAAAGGATGGCGAGCCCGAATATGCGGTTCTGCCATGGGCTCAGTATCAGGCGCTGTTAAAAGCTGCCGGTCAGCAACAGCCAACGCCTCCCGCTCCGACCATTAGCCAAGCCACTGCCGAACCGGATCTGCGCCCCCTGGAGCAGCTGCGAAGCCTGCGCGAGGCCAAGGGCCTGGCCATCGAGGTTCTGGCGCGCACAGTGGGCATCAGCCCGTCTTACCTGGGCCTGATCGAAAGCGGTGAACGCCAGCCGGACGCTGCCATCCGCCGCAGCCTGGCCTGGGAACTTGGCGTTGCAGGTTGGAGGGACGAAACGTGAGCGTACGCATCAGCCGTCAACATTGGGATGGGTTACTCAACGAGCTGGACCAGGCGCGCCGACAGCGCCACCTCTTGACCTACCGCGCCTTGCTGGAGCGCCTGCAATTTCCCACGCCGGCCATGCAGACCCTGACGGCTGCGCTGGAGCACCTGGCGGCGCTGGATGCCAAGGCCGACCAACCACTGCGCAGTTCCCTGGTGATCAGCCAGGGCGCCAGTCGCCTGCCACGTACCGGTTTCTTTGAATGTGTGGAGCGTCTCGGGCGCTTCTGCGGGCCGTCCGATGGCGTGGCCGCGGCGTCGTGGCACGCATCCGAAGTGGTTCGAGTATTTGAATACGATTATCCCGAGTCAGCGGAGGCGTAGTGTTCTGGAAGCTCAAGGCGTATGCCAGTTACTGGCTGGCGCGCAAGTTGTTTCATTGGTCCTGGTTCGTGCGACAGCCGCGTGGCTGGCATTGGCTTGAAGGCCAGTTCGCGCACATGGCCAATCTGGGCGACGTAGGAGCACAGAGTTTCTACGGACATATCCTGACGTTTCGTGGCAAGGGCCTCGGCGCCCGTGAAGAAGGCGTGCGACTGTTGCGGCTGGCGGCCCTGGCCGGCGATGGCAAGGCGGCCTACCAGGTTGGGGTGTTGAGCCTTGCGGGCAGCCTTGGCAAGGCGCCTGATCCTCTGGAAGCGGCACGCTGGTGGAAAATCGCCGCCCGAGCCGGGCACCCGTTGGCGCAGATGCGCCTGGAGCAACTCTGATCTAGAGCGGCTGCGGTTCTGCCTGGCCCAACTCCAGGCTGTCAATCACATGAATGCTGTAGCCCGCCACGTTCTTCGCGTGGTGCTTGGCTTGCGAGGCCAGTTCCGCCAACTGGCTGGCATCGAGTTGTCCACAGGCCTGTGGATACAAATGCACTACGCCGATGGACAGCGACAGCAGCGCAAACTCCTGGCGCACGCCCTGGCGGTTCAGTGCAACGAAACAGCCCGCGTCCAGATGCTCGCTGCGATAGAAGCGCCGGCACTGGGTGTGGAAGTCGTCCAGCAGCTGGTTCAGCCGCTTGCGCCAATCCTGCGGCCCCAGCACCAGCAAAAAGTCATCACCGCCGATATGCCCGACGAAGTCGCGGCTGGGGTCTACCCGGTCGTTCAGGCATTGCGCCAGGCACAGCAGCACTTCATCGCCCCGGCCATAGCCGTAGATATCGTTGAATGGCTTGAAACTGTCGATATCGACGTAGCAGATCACAGACTCGCGTTGTTGCTGCAACAGCCGCGTCAGGCACTGCTGGATGGGGACGTTGCCCGGCAGCAAAGTCAGCGGGTTGGCATAGCGTGCCTGCTGGATTTTCAGCTCGGTAATCAGCTTGAGCACATCGATCACCCGGCCCAGCCCCAGATAATCGCCGTTGAGGGTGATGATGAAATCTTCCTCGATCCGCTGGCGTGCGCGACTGGTGAGCAGGCGGCTGACCTGCTGCAAGGACTGGCTCAGTTCCACCGCGAGAAAGTCATCACTCATCAAGCGGCTGATGGGCTTGCGGGCGAACAGATCGGTGGCGAACGGCTTGAGTAGCGCATCTGACAGCGAGTGCCGGTGCACGATGCCAATCGGGTGGCCACGCTCATCCAGCACCGCCAGGGAATTGAGGTTGGCCTGGCGCCGGAAGGCTTCCAAAACCTGCGCCGTGGCGGTGTGCTGGCCCACGGCCGGTTGTTCGTTGAGCAGGGCGCTGAGGTCGCTGCCTTCGTCGTTCAGCGCGACGTTGGCGTTGTCGGGCTTGGGCAGCATCAACCGCGCTTCCTGCGGCGGGTGTTCCTGGGGGCGGCAGAGCAGGTAGCCCTGCACTAGGTCAACGCCCATTTCCGTGAGCACCGCCAACTCTTCCGGCAACTCGATGCCTTCGGCGATGACCTGGGCCCGGGAGGCCTTGGCGATTTGCAGGATGGAGCCGACAAACTCGCGCTTGAGGGCGTCCTGGTGGATGCCGTCGATAAAGTGTCGATCGATCTTCACGTAGTCCGGGCGCAGCTCCGACCACAGCCGCAGGCTGGAATAACCGGCACCCAGGTCATCCAGGGCAATCGAAAAGCCCATGGCGCGGTAGTGGTGCAGCGCGGTTTGCAGCAGTTGAAAATCGTCGGTCGGGGTTTGCTCGGTCAGTTCGATCACCACCTGGCTGGGCGGGATGCCGAAGTCGCTGAGCAGTTGCAGGGTACGGCCGGGCTGGTGGGCGGTCTCCAGCAGGGATTCGGGTGAGACGTTGAGAAACAGCTTGCCCGGCAGTTTCTGCTCGCTGAACCGCCGGCAGGCACTTTCCCGGCAGACCATCTCCAGCTCACTGAGACGCCCGGCGTGACGGGCCACGGAGAACAGTGCGACAGGGGAGTGCAAGGGGCTGTTGGACGGGCCGCGACTGAGGGCTTCATAACCGATGACGCGTCGTTCAGACAGGGAAATGATGGGTTGGAACAGGCTGTGCAAACTGCCTTGAGCCAGGATTGAGCCCAATGCATTCAGCTGTTCGGTCATGGTCATGATTTTCTCGGGTCGAAAAAAAAGGACCTGCTTTGGCAGGTCCTTCATTTCACGACAGAATGATGTCTATTTGATGACACTCCGAGGAGCGTTCACATTAAATCGCCATCATTTACTGCTTGGCCACCGTCTTGCTGATTTTCAAGTAGTCCAGCAGGATGCGCCCGGTCTCGCTCAGGTAGGCATCATCTTCCGGCTTGGTTTTATCAGGCTCGGCGGCGATCGCGTCTTCGTCTTCTTTCTTCAGCTCCTTGAGTGGAGCTTCGCCTTTCGCCTTGCGGCGGGCGTTCTCCAGCACCAGTTGCTGATTCTCGATGTCGGTGTGCTGCGCACGACGGTCGGCTTCGTTCAGGCTGACGGTTTTCTCTTCCATCAACTTCTTGGCCAGGGCCAGTTTGTCGCGGATGAAGATGAACTCGGCATCCTTGGCGGAGCGGGCTTCGTGATCAGCTTTCAACTCTGCGATGTACGGTTTGAACGGGTCTACCGCAGGCTTGATCGCAGGACGGATGGTGTCCCACGGCATCGCCTCGGGCAGGGCGCTCTCGCCGATTTCCTTGGTGTCGATGATCGACGGGAAATCGACGTCCGGCAGTACGCCCTGATGCTGGGTGCTCTGCCCGGAAACCCGGTAGAACTTGGCCAGGGTCAGTTTCAGCTCGCCATGGTTCAGCGGCTGGATGGTCTGCACGGTGCCTTTGCCGAAGGTCTGGCCGCCGATGATCAGCGCACGGTGGTAGTCCTGCATCGCGCCGGCAAAAATCTCCGAGGCGGATGCCGAGAGGCGGTTGACCAGCAACGCCATCGGCCCTTTGTAGAAGGCACCCGGGTTCTCGTCTTCCAGCACGTCGACACGGCCGTCAGCGTTACGCACCAGCACGGTCGGACCCTTGTCGATAAACAGGCTGGTCAGCTCGGTGGCTTCCTGCAGGGAACCGCCGCCGTTGTTGCGCAGGTCGATGACCACGCCGTCGACTTTTTCCTTCTGCAATTCTGTGAGGATTTTCTTAACGTCGCGGGTGGTGCTCTTGTAGTCCGGATCACCGGCGCGGAACGCTTTGAAGTCCAGGTAGAACGCCGGGATCACCACCACGCCGAGCTTGTAGTCCTTGCCATCCTGCTTGAGGTTGAGGACTTGCTTCTGGACGGCCTGGTCTTCGAGTTTCACCGCTTCACGGGTGATGGACACGATCTTGCTGGTCTGGTCGTTCGGTGCGTTGGTGTGCGGAATCACTTCCAGGCGCACCACGCTGCCTTTCGGCCCGCGGATCAGCTTGACCACTTCATCCAGGCGCCAGCCGACCACGTCGACCATCTCTTTGTCGGCCTGGGCCACACCGATGATCTTGTCGGCCGGGGCAACCTGCTTGGTCTTGTCGGCCGGACCTGCCGGCACCAGACGCACGATCTTCACCTGGTCGTTATCGCTTTGCAGGACGGCACCGATGCCTTCCAGCGACAGACTCATGTTGATATCGAAATTTTCCGCGTTATCTGGCGACAGATAATTGGTGTGCGGGTCGTAGGACATTGCGAAGGTGTTGATGTAGGCCTGGAAGATATCTTCGGCACGGGTCTGATCCAGACGTGCCAGCTGATTCTTGTAGCGCTTGGTCAACAGTTCCTGGATGGCCTTCGGCTCTTTGCCGGCGATCTTCAAGCGCAGGACTTCATCCTTGACGCGCTTGCGCCACAGGTCGTCCAGCTCGGCCTCGGTGGTCAGCCAAGGAGCGTCCTTGCGGTCAACCAGCAAGGTCTCTTTCTTGGTGAAGTCGAACTTGTCGACACCTTTGTCCAGCTCACCAATGGCGAAGTCCAGACGCGCTTTGACGCGGTCCAGGTAGCGCTTGTAGATGGTGAAGCCGGGCTGCAGGTCACCGCTCTTGAGGAAGTCGTCGAACTGCGTCTTCCACTTGTCGAACTCGGTGATGTCGCTGGCCAGGAAATAGCTGCGCGAGGGATCCAACAGCTTGAGGTAGCTGTCGTAAATGATCACCGAACGAGCGTCGTCCAACGGCGGCTTGCTGTAATGGTGGCGCTTGAGCAACTCGACGACGTTAAGGCTTGCAATCACCTCATCGCGATCAGGCTGAAGGTTGTCCCAGCTGTTGGCTGCGAACGTATTGCTCGACAGCGGCAAAAGGCCGATACCGATAAAAAGAGCGAGGGCGGTGCTGGGGAACAAATGCTTCATGCTGATTCGACGCGGGGGCAATTGATAACGCATATTAGGCCGTCTTTGAAGTCGCCGGTTCCATATGGGCCGGTCGCATAATGCAAAAAGCCCGACGCTACAGCAACGGGCTCAGTCCAGACTCACTATGGAGGCACTGTGAAAGCATTGCAAGGCGTTGAAGGTCATGTGGAGTGGCAAGAAGAGCCAAGTCCTACATGCGATGTAGGCCAAGTACGCATTCGCGTGGCGGCTGCGGGCCTGAATCGCGCCGATTTATTACAGCGTTCGGGGCTTTATCCGCCACCTCCCGGTGCCAGCCAGGTGCTGGGCCTGGAGTGTTCCGGGGTGATCAGCGAAGTCGGCGCCGGTTCGTCGTGGCAAGTGGGGGATCGGGTTTGCGCCTTGCTGGCTGGCGGCGGGATGGCTGAAGAAGTGGTGGTGGATGCGCGGCATGTGCTGCCGGTGCCGGAGGGCGTATCCCTGGTCGAAGCGGCCGGGTTGCCCGAGGTGTACAGCACCGCGTGGCTGAATCTGTTCCAGTTGGCGGGCCTCAAGCCCGGTGAGAAGGTGTTGTTGCATGCCGGCGCCAGTGGGGTGGGCTCGGCGGCGATTCAGTTGTGCAAGGCGTTTGGCAGCCCGTGTTGGGTCAGCGTGGGGTCGGCGGATCGCCTTGCGTACTGTGAAGCGCTGGGGGCTCAGGGGGGTGTGGTACGTACTGACGGCATCGAGGGCTTGAGGGATTTTGGACCGTTCGATGTGATTCTTGACCCGGTGGGGGGGAATTACGCGGCGCTGAATCTCAAGCTGGTGGCGCGTGATGGGCGCTGGGTGTTGATTGGGTTGATGGGGGGGCGTGAGGCGCAGATCGATCTGGCGCAGGTGTTGGCCAAGCGTGTGCAGGTGTTGGGGTCGACGTTGCGCAGTCGGGATGATCAGTTCAAGGCTGACTTGTTCAGTGACTTGAGCCAGCATGTTTGGCCGTTGTTTGCCGAGGGGCGCTTGAGTCCGCAACTGGCCAGGACGTTTCCGATCAAGGATGCCGAGGCTGCGTTTGCGGAGCTGGCGACTAATCGGATTTCCGGGAAGCTGGTGTTGGTGATTGACGAGAGTCTGACCTGATTTCAGATGCGACATTTGTGTTGGGGGGGAGTTGGGCTGGGTGTATATCCGTTATTTTCGTAACGGCGACTATTGGTTCCG
>NZ_JACAQC010000070.1:0-564 GCF_013385345.1 Pseudomonas sp. I8001 | reverse complement strand
CGGCCAAAAGCTGACCTTCGAACAATATTCAAGGGCACCATAAATCAGAAAAAAGAGTAGCGGACATGAAAAAGGAATTTACCCTTCGGACTGCACTGCCAGGAGATGGCCTAGCTATTTTCCATGTCACTCGGCAGTCAATAACCGAGCTGTCGAACGGACTCTATACCCCAGAGCAACTCAATGGCTGGATGGGCGAAAGAACCCCAGAGTTTTATGAGCAACTGATAAAGCAAGGGCAAATGGTCGTGGCGCTGCATCTGGGAAGGATCGTTGGATTTGTGGATTCAGAGCCAGGAGAAGTGACACGGCTTTTTCTTCTTCTCGAGGCCTCCAGTAAGGGGCTCGGTGCTCATTTGCTCAAGACAGGTATTGATAATGCGCGTGGGCCTGGCATCCGCGTCATAAAGGTAGAGTCGACTTTGAATGCTGAAGGCTTCTATAAAAAACATGGCTTTGTGACACAAAAGCACGGTTTTTTCAGCCATGGTGTGGGTGGGCAACCCATAGAAATCATTCACATGGAACTTGAGTTGGAGTGATTTATTCTGCATACCTCCACGG